>NZ_JBSGAI010000007.1:0-284897 GCF_053600695.1 Amycolatopsis sp. NPDC005003
CCCGGTCCCATTCCGAACCCGGAAGCTAAGCCTGACAGCGCCGATGGTACTGCAACCGAAGGGTTGTGGGAGAGTAGGACACCGCCGAACTTACCGTGAAGAGAGGGCCTGGGCCCGGTAGAGACCACGAGTCTCCCGGCCCAGGCCCTTTCTCCATTTCCGCCTGCAATCACGCGAGACCCGGCCTCAATCACGCCAGTTCCGGCCCCAGCCACGCGAACCCCGCCCGGCCGGCCGCCGTGATGCCTCCCCCATCACGCGAGATGCCCCTCCAGACACGCATGAAGCCTCCCGGATCACAGCTGATGCCCCTTCGCCGCTCACCCGCCGGCGTGATCAGACCCGAATCTCGCGTGATCGAAGGCGGAACTCACGTGATTGGAGGCGGAACTCACGTGATGGGAAAGGCATCTCGCGTGACTGGGGAGGCATCACACGTGATTGGCGGGGCATCACGTGCTTCGGCCGGGAGCGTGGACGAGAAAGGGGGTCAGGAGCGGCGCTCCTGACCCCCTGAAGGTGACGGTTACTTGATGGCGGAGCCGGCTTGCCAGTCCGCCCAGGACTTGGACCAGTCGCCGTAGAGGTCCCAGACCGGGAGCTGGGGGCCTCCTGAATTGGTGACCTCCACGACGTCGCCCAGGCCCATGTTCTGGAAGAACCACTGGGCGTTCGCGTCGTTCAGGTTGATGCACCCGTGCGACACGTTGGAGCTGCCCTGCTGGCCCACGCTGTTCGGGTTCTCGTGGACGAACTCGCCGTCGTTGGAAATGCGCTCCGACCACTTCTCGTTGGAGCGGTACGCCTTCGGGTCCGGCGGGCAGACGCCGTACGTGCACGAATCCATCGTGTAGTTGGCCTGTTTGTCCGAAATCACGTGGGCGCCCAGGTGGGTCGGTGTGGCGTCCTTGCCCATCGAAATCGGCATCGACTTCACCATCTGGCCGTTGTGGAAGATCTGCATCTGCTCGCTGTTCCCGTCCGCCTTCGCGATCCAGGAATCGTGCACCTTGTACGTCTCCGTGCGGTCCTCCGCGCCGAACACCCCGCCACCGAAATCGACGCCGTAGATCTTGGCCGTCACTTTCAGCGTTGTGCCGGCCTGCCAGTACTCCTTCGGCCGGTAGTGGACGTTCGAGTCGTCGATCCAGTACCAGCTGCCGTCCTGCTTCGGGGTCGACTCCACCGTCAACGCCTTCTCGACCGCCGCCTTGTTCTTGACGGCGACCTTGCCGAAGCTGAACACGATCGGCTGGCCGACGCCGACACCCGTGCTCGCCACCGCGGACGGCGCCGGGATCAGGTTGGCGTTCGCCTGCTTCTTCGGCGACAGCGTCGTGATCTGGTTGTCCTGCTCGACCGGCTTCCCGTTGGCGCCCTGGGCGTGCGCGACGATCTTGTACGTCGAGCCGTAGCCCAGGGGCTCACTCGACGTCCAGCTCGACCCGTCCGCCGCCAGCTTGCCGGCGACCGTCTTCCCCTTGGCCGGGTTCGTCACCGTGACGTCGAGGAGTTTCCCGTTGGCCGCCTTGACGACGATCGGCGTCGCCGGGTTCACCGCCGTGCCGCCCGCGGGGTCGAACGTCACCGCGACCGCGGCTTCGGACGGCGAGGCGGACCCAGGCGCCGGCAGCCCATCGGCCGGCGAGCCGCCGTCGTCACCGGACGAACAGGCGGAAAGCAGCAGTGCTCCGGCGAGGATTCCGGCCACCGAAAGTAAAATCTTCTTGGGGAGCATATTATCTCTTTTTGGGAATTGGGATCGGCGGGCATTCGTCATCAAAACTACGCGATAGCGATGACGTTCTTGCCGGCGGATCGGTGCATCGGCGTGACGTGGATCACGTGATGACGAGCCCGGGTGCGCCGTAAAGCCCCGGCCCCGTCACCGAAAGCGCGCCGAGGTACTCGCGCGCCGCCGTGTACGCCTCTTCCGCCAGCGCTTCCGTGTGCCCGAAATCCAGCGGGTTCACTCGTACCGGTGCCGGCCCCGGCAGGTAGACCACCGGTACCGAAGCCGCGGCCAGCGGTGCTTCCAGCACCGCCTGGTTGCGCATGCTGATCATCGCGGTGAACATCATCACCTCGGCGAACGTCCGCGGCGCGGACGGCAGCTTCCCGGGGAACGCGCAGTCGAGCACCACCAGCGACTGCGCCCCCATGGCGAGGGCCTGCCGCATCGGCACGTTCGCGACGAGCCCGCCGTCGTACAGCAGCTGCCCGTCGTGCTCCACCGGGGGGAAGATGCCGGGGATCGCGCAGCTCGCCAGGAGCGGCTCGAGCAGGCGCCCGGACCGGATCAGCAACGGCTCGGCCGTGTCGACCTGCGTCGTGACGACGCCGAGGGGCAGCGCCAGGTCCTCGAAGCGGGTGTCCGCACCGAGGTGGTCGGCGATGATCCCGGCCAGCCCGGTGTTGGGGAACAGGTGGGTCTTGCTCTGCGTCAGCGTCCGGACGCGGCTCAGCACGCCGCCGGGGAACGCCTCGGCGCGCGTCATGTGCGCCCAGATGTCGTGCAGCCGCGCGAGCGCGTCGGTGCCGGAGCGGGCCAGCACGGCGGCGTTGAGCGAGCCGACCGACGTGCCGGTCACCACGTCCGGCGTGAGCCCGGCTTCGGTCAGGGCGCGCAGCATGCCGACCTGCATGGCGCCGAGGCTGCCGCCCCCGCCGAGGACGAAGCCGATCGGCCGGGGGAGATCCGCGAGACTCATGCCGCCGAATGTAGTACTCAGGGCACGCGTTCGGGCTCCGGCTCGGGGGTGGCGAGCGCCTTGCGCTTCTTCAGCCGCAGCAGGAAGAACACCGCGACGGCGGCGAGCACGGCGACCACGATCAGGCCGCCGGTGTTCAGGGCGCCTTCGATGCGCTTCGCGGCTTCACCCAGCGCCGCGCCGATGCTGATGTGGACCAGTGACCAGCAGAACGCGCCCGCCGCGGCGGCCGGCAGGAACTTGCGGAACGGCAACCCGGACGTCCCGGCCGCGGCCGGTGTCAACGTCCGGATCACCGGCAGGAACCGGGCGAAGAACACCGCCCAGGCGCCGCGGCGTTCGAGGACGCCGGTGGCCTTGTCCCAGGCCTCCAGGCCGTACTTGCGGATCAGCTTCGTCTCACGCAGGCGCGGCCCGAAGCGGCGGCCCATGCCGTAGCCGAGCGCGTCGCCCGCCGTCGCGCAGACGGTGACGACCAGCCACAGGGACAGGAACCGCGGCACGGTGTTCGCCGTCGTCGCCGCGATGAGCAGGCCGGATTCGCCGGGGGCCAGGAAACCCAGCCCGATCGTGCACTCGGCGAACACCAGGCCGCCGGTCGCGGCGACGAGCCCCGGTTCCGGGAGTCCTTGCAACCAGCTGAGGAGGTCCGAAACCAGGGCCATGCCGCCACTTTACCGATCCTTTAAGGACCATGGGGTGACGTGGGTCACCTCGCGAGGAGCGAAGCGGCTTCCTGAGCTGCGGGTCCTTCGGCGGCCAGGTGCCGCAGGTTCTCGGGCAGGACCTCGCCGCGGTGGGCCTTGGTCTGGGCGTAGAGGCGGCCCGCGCGGTAGGACGAGCGCACCAGCGGCCCCGCCATCACACCCGCGAAGCCCATCGCCTCCGCGGCCTTCGAGTGCTCGACGAACTCCTCCGGCTTCACCCACCGGTCCACCGGATGATGCCGCGGCGACGGCCGCAGATACTGCGTAATCGTCAAGATCTCACACCCGGCATCCACCAGATCCTGCATCGCCGGAGCCACCTCGTCCGGCGTCTCACCCATGCCCAGGATCAGGTTCGACTTCGTCACCAACCCGGCCTCACGCGCCGCCGTGATGACCTCCAACGACCGCGCATACCGGAACCCCGGACGGATCCGCTTGAAAATCCGCGGCACCGTCTCCACGTTATGCGCCAGCACCTCCGGACGCGACCCGAACACCTCAGCCAACTGAGCCGGATCCGCATTGAAATCCGGGATCAACAACTCGACACCCGTGCCCGGGTTCAACGCGTGGATCTGCCGCACAGTCTCCGCGTACAACCAGGCACCACCATCGGGAAGGTCATCCCGCGCCACACCGGTCACCGTCGAGTACCGCAAGCCCATGGCCTGCACCGACTCCGCAACCTTCCGCGGCTCAGTGCGATCCAGCGCCGCCGGTTTCCCGGTATCGATCTGACAGAAATCACACCGACGCGTGCACTGATCCCCACCGATCAAGAAGGTCGCTTCCCGGTCTTCCCAGCACTCATAAATGTTCGGACACCCCGCCTCCTCACAGACGGTGTGCAGACCCTCGCGACGCACCAGACCCTTGAGCTCGGTGAACTCCGGCCCCATCCGCACCCGCGTCTTGATCCACGACGGCTTCTTCTCGATCGGCGTCTCACTGTTGCGAACCTCGAGACGCAGCAGCTTCCGGCCTTCAGGCGCAGCACTCACACGTCAACCGTACGCCCGTCCGGCCTACGCGGGATCAGGGGTGACGCCGGTCAGCTTCGCGGTGACGTCCCACAGTGCGGCCCCCAGCGACTCGCTGCGCGCGGCCGGCAGGGGACGTCCCTTGACCGGATTGCCGCGCGTGCCGCCGAGGCCGCCGGGGACGATGTAGTCGCCGCCTTCGACGCCGTCCGCCGTGGCCGCGTACAGCTGCGGCAGCGCGCCCCGGCGGACGTTCTGCGCGAACAGGGCCTCACCGATCTTGTGGCCGCCGGCGATGACCGAGCGGACGACCGGGTTGCTGTACGAGCGCGCCATGCCGCTGCCGAGGCCGGTCGCGGTGTAGCCGGGGTGGGCGGCGACGCCGACGACGTCGTCGCCTGCCGCGCGCAGCCGCCGGTCGAGTTCCATGGCGAACACCTGGTTCGCCAGCTTCGACTGCCCGTACGCGGTCGCCGGGTTGTAGCGGCGGTGCTCGAAGTTGGGGTCTTCGACGTCGATGCGGGCGCCGGTGGCGGCGATGCTCGACAGCGCGACGACCCGGGCGTGCCGTCCGCCGCGCAGGGCGGGCAGCAGCAGCCAGGTCAGCGCCGCGTGCCCGAGGTGGTTGGTGCCGAACTGCAGCTCGAAGCCGTCGGCCGTGCGGCCCCGGGCGGTGGCCATCACGCCGGCGTTGTTGACCAGGACGTCGAGCGTGTCGCCGGTGCGTTCCCGCACCGACACGGCCGCCGCGCGCACCGACGCGAGCTCGCTCAGGTCCAATGGGATGAGCTCGGGTCCGGCGCCCGCGGCGGCCGCTTTCACGATTTCGAGTGCCTTCGCGCCGCGCTCGGCGGAACGGCAGGCGAGGAGCACGCGGGCCCCCTTGCCCGCGAGCACCTGTGACGTGCGCAGGCCGAGGCCGGAATTCGCTCCGGTGACCAGGACGGTGCGGCCGCTCTGGTCGGGGATGTCCGCTTCGGTCCAGCGCTGTGTCATGGGTGACACTTAACTCCGTTTACGCACTGGGCGCGAGCAGCCGCCGCAGGTGTCCGATCACCGGACGGCGGCGAGTGGTCTCCGAGCGGTTCGCCCGCAGCAGCGCCTCGAACGCGCGACCCACCTTGACGATCTCTTCGGCCGGTTCGCGCGGGTCGGCCAGCCCGGCCGTGACGGCGAGCATCCGCAGCTCGCCTTCGTGCATCCGGCGCAGCGACGCGTGCCGCTCGTAGGCGCCGTCGAGGACCGCGTGCAGGTCGGCGTGCTCGTCGACGGCGGCGCGCCAGGCGCGGGTGACGGCGTCGACGTGGTCGCCGAGGCCGTCGGCGTCGTCCGGGTCGACGACCTCGCTGCGCAGACGGCCGCTCAGCGTACGCGTCCACTGGTACTGCAGGGCGGTGAGGACGTTTTCCTCGGTGCCGAAGTGCTCTTCGGCACCGGGCACCTCCTCGAGCGGCAGCGGCGCGCCCGGGTTCCGGGCGGCCAGGCGGACGGTCGCTTCGAGGATTTCCTGACGTCGATAGAAGTCGGTCCAGCTCATCTGTGGCTCCCCTTCCGTGGCCCGGGTCATACCGCCGGTCTGCGGCATACTCCCGGTACGGACCTGACGCGCCGAACATACCATGAGTATGGAGAGCTGTTCCCGGCGTAAAGTTGTGAAGGTGGCGACAATGAGGTCCAGACGACTCGACTACTCCGAGTCGACGCGGTCCGCGCTGGTCGACAGCGCGGTCGAACTGTTCACCAAACGCGGATACGCGGGTACCTCGCTCGACGAGATCGCCAAACGCGCCCGGGTGACCAAGGGTGCGCTGTACCACCACTTCAGCGGCAAGCAGGCGCTGTTCGAAGCCGCGTTCGAGCAGGTGGAGGGCCTCGTCTACGACCGGCTCGACAAGATCATGACCGGCGAAGGCACGCCGTGGGAGCGGGCGCTCGCCGGGCTCAACGCGTTCTTCCGCGCCTGCCTCGACCCCGCCTACCAGCGGATCGCCATCCACGAGGCGCCGGTCGTGATGGGCTGGGAGCGCTGGCGCGAGGCCGAGGAGCGGTGCAGCTTCGGGCTCGTGCGGTCCGGCCTGCAGTCGCTGATCGACGCGGGCGAGGTCGAGCCGGTGCCGGTCGAGGTCACCGCGCGGCTGCTGTTCGGCGCCCTGTCGAGCGCGGCGACCGAAATCGCCGGTTCGCCCGACCCGAAGAAGGTCGGCGCCGAGATCGAGGACGTCATCGTCCGCATGCTGGTACGGCTGCGGCGCACGGAGCCGGACGCCTCGATAGGCTGATCTTCGTGGACTTGAGGATCTTCACCGAGCCCCAGCAGGGGGCCAGCTACGACGACCTGCTGCGCGTCGCCAAGGCGACCGAAGCCGCCGGGTACGACGCCTTCTTCCGCAGTGACCACTACCTGAAGATGGGCTCGGCCGACGGCCTGCCCGGCCCGACCGACGCGTGGATCACCCTGGCCGGCCTGGCCCGGGAGACCAGCCGCATCCGGCTGGGCACGCTGGTCACCGCGGCGACGTTCCGGCACCCGGGACCCCTCGCCATCTCGGTGGCGCAGGTCGACCAGATGTCCGGCGGGCGCGTCGAATTCGGCCTCGGCGCCGGCTGGTACGACGCCGAGCACGAGGCATACGGCCTGACGCTGCCGCCGCTGAAGGAGCGCTTCGACCGCTACGCCGAGCAGCTCGAGATCGTCACCGGGCTGTGGAAGACGCCTTTGGGCTCGACGTATTCGTTCGACGGTCAGTACTACAAGCTGTCCGAGTCGCCGGCCCTGCCGAAGCCGGCGCAGTCCCCGGCCCCGCCGGTGATCATCGGCGGCGGCGGCAAGAAGCGCACGCCGGCGCTGGCGGCGCGGTTCGCGGACGAGTTCAACCTGCCGTTCACCGACGCCGAGACGGCGGCCGCCCAGTTCGCCCGCGTCGAGGCGGCCGCGGCGGAGATCGGGCGCGACCCGAAGGAGATCCTGCGCTCGGTGGCCCTGGTCATCGGGGTCGGGCGGTCCGACGCGGAGGTCGCCCAGCGAGCTTCGGTGCTCGGGCGGGACGTCGCCGAGCTGAAGGCCAACGGGCTGGCCGGGTCGCCCGCGGAGGTCGTCGACCGGATCGGGCAGTGGCGGGAGAAGACCGGGATCACCCGGCTCTACCTGCAGCTGCTGGACCTTTCGGACCTGGACCAGCTCGATCTGGTCGCCGCCGAGGTGGCTCCGCAGCTGGACTGAGCAGCCCCCGTTTTCCACGCTGGCGGAAGGGACTGACAGTTCCGGATGCCGAAGCAGGGCCGGCCTCCTGTTGTCCACAGGAGGCCGGCCTTGTGCATGAAGGTCGGGGTCAGTTCTGGAGCGCGAAGGTGACGCCGGGGGCCTGCGGGGCCTCCGGGCGGGGGAGCCAGCGGTCCTCGCTCACCGAGAGCTCACCTTCGAGGGCCGCCAGGACCGCGTCGCGGGCCAGGGGGAGGACCGCCTCCACCGTCACGTCCCGCTGCAGCTCGTACGACAGCGACGTCACCCCCGCGTCGCGGATGCCGCACGGGACGATGGTGTCGAACGCCGCCAGGTCGGCGTTGCAGTTCAGCTCGAAGCCGTGCATCGTCACACCGCGCTGGACGCGGATGCCGATCGCCGCGATCTTGCGCTCGATCCCGCGCTCGTCGGCGGGGATCCATACCCCGCTGCGGCCCTCGACCCGGCCGCTCGCCACGCCGAGCTGGTCGCACACGTGGATCAGCGCCTCCTCCAGCCGCCGCACGTAGTGGACCACGTCGATCGGGTCGGCGAGCTTCACGATCGGGTAGCCGACCAGCTGGCCGGGGCCGTGCCAGGTGATCTTGCCGCCGCGGTCGACGTCGATCACCGGGGTGCCGTCCGTGGGGCGGTCGCTCTCCTCGGTGCGCTTGCCCGCCGTGTACACCGACGGGTGCTGCAGCAGGAGCATCGTGTCCGGTGCGGTGCCGTCCGCACGCGCGGTCAGGAAACTCCGCTGGAGCTCCCAGGCTTCGGTGTAGTCGATCGTGCCGAGCTCGCGGACGTCGACGGGTTCGGTGCTGGCGCGGCAGGTGCGGGAAGGACTCACCCGTCGAGGCTACGCCCGTCACCCGGGGGAAGCAGCCGCAAGGCGCACGCTGAGAGCAGCCCGACACCGGTCACCGCCAGCACTGCGCCGATCGTGTCGCTCACCCAGTGCACGCCCAGCAGCACCCGGCAGGCGGCGCTCAGCAGCACCGCCGCCGCGGAGATCAGCAGGACGCGGTTCACCAGCCGCGGCCACAGCCACGCGCAGAGCAGCACCAGTACGAACCCGACGCTCGCCACCGACGTCACGTGCCCGCTCGGGTAGCTCAGGTCGGGGTAGTCGCGCGGACGCTCCCGCAGGAAGAGCGGCTTGGCCGCCACGCTGGTCAGCCGGCACAACAGCAGCACGACGGCGAGCCGCACGCACAACCCGGTGTGCCGCCGCTGCCGCAACCCCAGCGCGAGCAGCGCCACCCCGAGGATCCAGGGGAGCACCGGGCCGAGGACGTCGCTGCCGATCTGCGCGACCCGCCCGAGTGGCTGCGTGTAGACGCCGTGGAGAGCGTTCGCCACCTGCGAGTCGAGGGTCAGGGGATGCCGGGCGACACCGAGCCCCAGCGCGACGAAGGCCGCCGCCAGCGCGAAGCCGACGACGAGCCAGCGCTTGACGGGGACAGTCACGCCGCGGCGAGCGCCCGGTCGAGGGTCGGGTGCCGGAACGCGTACCCGGACCGCTCCAGCGCGGCCGGGACGGCCCGCTGCCCGAACAGCGCCATTTCCTCCCCGGCCTGCCCGAGCACCGCCTTGAGCGCGATCCCGGGCACCCACCACGGCGCGGGCCGGTGCAGCGCGCGGCCCACGGCCCGGGTGAACTCGGCGTTGGTGACCGGCTCCGGGCCGGTCAGGTTCACCGGCCCCGACACGTCGTCGTGCGTCAGGACGTGGACGATCGCCCCGGCTTCGTCCTCGAGGGAGATCCACGGCATGTACTGGCTGCCGTCACCGAGGCGGCCGCCCAGGCACAGCGCGAAGAGCGGCCGCAGCGTGCCGTACAGGCCGCCCTTGGCCGAAAGCACCAGCCCGGTGCGGATCTTCACGACCCGCGCGTCGCCGGCGCCCGCCGTCGCCGCTTCCCAGCCTTCGCACAGCTCGGCGAGGAAACCCCGGCCGCGCGGCGCGGACTCGTCCACAGTGGACGACCCGGTGTGCCCGTAGTACCCGACGGCGGACGCGTTCACGAGCACGCCGACGCCGTGTTCGGCCACGGCTTCGGCGAGCACCTCGGTCGGCTCGACCCGGCTGTCGGTGAGCTGCTGCTTGCGCATCGCGCTCCACCGGCCGGGGAACAGCCGCTGGCCACCCAGGTTCACGACGGCGTCGACGCCCTCGAAGGCACCGCTCGCGATGGTGCCCGACGGCGGGTCCCAGCGGAATTCGCCACCTTCACGGGCCTCGCGCCGCACCAGCCGGCGCACTTCGTGGCCCTCGCGCCGCAGGCGTTCGCCCAGCGCCGACCCGATCAAGCCGCTCGCTCCGGCGATCAGTACTCGCATGCCTCGATCGTTGCGCATTCGCTCCGCCACCGCACGTCCGGCCCGGACACGGCGAAGGCCGCCACGGAAATCCGTGGCGGCCTTCGTCCGGGGTTGCTCAGAGACCGAGTTCGCTCTCGAAGTTGCCCTCTTCCAGGCGCTGCTTGATCGTCGTCAGGAAGCGGCCCGCGTCGGCCCCGTCCACCAGGCGGTGGTCGTAGGTCAGCGGCAGGTACGCCATCGACCGGACGGCGATCGTGTCGTTGCCGTCGGCGTCCGCGATCACCACGGGGCGCTTGACGACCGCGCCGGTGCCGAGGATGCCCGATTGCGGCTGCACGATGATCGGCGTGTCGAACAGCGCGCCGACGCTGCCGATGTTCGTGATCGAGAAGGTGCCGCCCGACAGCTCGTCCGGCTTGATCTGGCCCGCCCGCGCGCGGCCCGCCAGGTCGGCGATCCGGTGCGCGAGACCGGCCAGGCTCAGCTCGCCCGCATCGTGGATCACGACCGAGAGCAGGCCGCGCTCGGTGTCCACCGCGATGCCCAGGTGCACGGCGCCGTGGTAGGTGATCTCCTTCGTGTCCTCGTTGTAGGACGCGTTGACGTTCGGGTGCTGCTTGAGCGCCTCGACCGTGGCCTTCGCGAAGAACGGCAGGAACGTCAGGTTGACGCCCTCGCGCTCCTTGAAGCCCGCCTTCGCGCGCTGGCGCAGCTTGGCGATCTTCGTGACGTCGACCTCCTGGACCTGCGTGAGCTGCGCGGCGATCTGCAGCGACTCGCGGGTCTTGGTGGCCGTGATCTGGCGGATCCGGCTGGCCTTCTGCACGGTGCCGCGCAGCGCGGCGAGCTCCGGCGACACCGCGGCCGCGGGACGCGCGGCGGGCGCCGACGGGGCGGCGGCAGCGGCCGGAGCGGCGGCGGCCGGAGCGGCGGCGGCCGGAGCCGGTGCGGCGGCGGCCTTCTGCTTCTCCTCGGCCGCGGCCAGGACGTCCTGCTTGCGGATCCGGCCGCCGACGCCGCTGCCGGTCAGCGACGCGAGGTCGATGCCGTGCTCCGACGCGAGCTTGCGGACCAGCGGCGTGACGTACGGGCCGTCCGCCGAGCCGTCCTTCGCCGCGGCGGCCGGGGCCGACTGCGTGGCGGCCGAGGCCGGGGCGGCCTGCGGCTTCGGTTCCGGCTTGGGCTCCGGGGCCTGCTGAACCGGCTCCGGCTTGGGCTCGGGCTTCGGTTCCGGCTTGGGTTCCGGCTTCGGCTCGGGCTTGGGTTCCGGCTTCGCCTCGGCCTTCGGCGCCGCACCGGCGTCACCGATCACGGCCAGGACGCCGCCGACCTCGACGGTCTCGTCCTCGCCCGCGCGGATCTCCAGCACCGTGCCGGCCACCGGCGACGGCACCTCGGTGTCGACCTTGTCGGTGGAGATCTCGAGCAGCGGCTCGTCGACCTCGACCGAGTCGCCGACCGCCTTCAGCCAGCGCGTGACGGTGCCCTCGGTGACGCTCTCGCCCAGCTCGGGCAGCTTCACCTCGGTGCCTTCGCCGCCCGCGGCCGGCGCGGTGTCCGGCTTGCTCGGCGCGCTCTCTTCGGCCTGGGCCTGCGGTTCCGGCTCCGGCTGCGAAGGCTCGGAGGCCGCGGGCTCTTCCTGCGCCGGGGCCGACGACTCCGGCACACCGCCGGTGCCGTCGTCGATGACGGCGAGCTCGCCGCCGACCTCGACGGTCTCGTCTTCCTGGGCGCTGATCTTCACGACCGTGCCCGCCACCGGGGAGGGCACCTCGGTGTCGACCTTGTCGGTCGAGATCTCGAGCAACGGCTCGTCGACCTCGACGGTGTCGCCCTCCTGCTTAAGCCACCGGGTGACGGTGCCTTCGGTGACGCTCTCCCCGAGCTCCGGCAATGTGACGGAGTAGGCCATCGTTCGCTGACTCCTCTTCCAAGTTCTGCGTGGTCTGGATTCTGCTGGTGGGACGTCAGCTGTGCACGTGCAGCGGCTTCCCCGCGAGGGCGAGGAACGCTTCACCGAGGGCCTCGGTCTGGGTGGGGTGCGCGTGGATCAGCGGGGCGACGTCCTCGGGGAAGGCCTCCCAGCTGTAGATCAGCTGCGCTTCGCCGATCAGCTCGCCGACGCGGTCGCCGACCATGTGGACCCCGACGACCGGGCCGTCCGGGGCCTTGACCAGCTTGACCCCGCCGGAGGTCTTGAGGATCTGGCTCTTGCCGTTGCCGCCCAGGTCGTAGGTGAACGTCGTGACGTCCGAGCCGTACTTGTCCTTGGCCTGCGACTCGGTCAGCCCGACCGACGCGACCTCCGGGTGCGAGTAGGTGACCCGCGGGATGCCGCTCTCGTCGATGACGCGCGGGTTCTGCCCCGCGATCTCCTCGGCGACGAAGATGCCCTGCTGGAAGCCGCGGTGGGCGAGCTGCAGGCCGGGGACGATGTCGCCGACGGCGTAGACGTTCGGCAGGTTCGTGCGCAGCCGCTCGTCGGTGAGGACGAAGCCGCGCTCGATCTTGACGCCGGCCTCCTCGTAGCCGTGGCCGGCCGAGTTCGGCCCGCGGCCGACGGCGACCAGCAGCAGGTCGGCCTCGATGGTCTCGCCGGACTCCAGCGAGACGCTCACGCCGTTGTCGTCCTGCTTCGCGCCGGTGAACTTCACGCCGGTCTTGAAGGCGATCTTGCGGCGGCGGAAGGCGCGCTCGAGCTGCTTGGACGCGAACTCGTCCTCGTTCGGGACCAGCCGCGGCAGGGCCTCGACGATGGTGACGTCGACGCCGAAGGAGGCCCACACGCTGGCGAACTCGACGCCGATGACGCCGCCGCCGAGGACCACGACCTTCTTGGGGACGTAGTCGAGGGCCAGTGCCTGCTCGCTGGCGATGATGCGGCCGCCGAGCTCCAGGCCGGGCAGCGTGCGCGAGTACGAGCCGGTGGCGAGGATGACGTTCTTGCCGGTGTAGCGGGTGCCGTCCACCTCGACGGTCGTGCCGCCGACGAACGTGCCGCTGCCCTCGACGAGGTTCACCTTGTGCGCCTTGGCCAGGCCCTGCAGGCCCTTGTACAGGCGGGCGACGATCCCGTCCTTGTACTTGTTGACCCCGGCGATGTCGATGCCCTCGAAGGCGGCCTTGACGCCGACCGCTTCGGCTTCCCGGGTCTCGTCGGCGACCTCGGCGGCGTGCAGCAGGGCCTTGGTCGGGATGCAGCCCCGGTGGAGGCACGTCCCGCCAAGCTTGTCCTTTTCGATCAGCGTGACGGAAAGGCCCAGCTCGGCCGCGCGGAACGCCGCGGCGTAGCCGCCCGATCCGCCTCCCAGGATCACGAGGTCGGCGGAGGTGTCGGTCACTTCATTAACTCCTCGGCAAGCAGTGGGGTGTTGCTCTGTCGTCGCGCCCGCGCCCGGTATAACCGCGCGCGCGACACCGCCATCTTGTCACTACGCCGGACGGGGCTGCGAGCTAGACGAGTAATGCGTAAGTCAGGGCGGTGACCGGAGACGGACGAAGGGTGTCCAAGATCCGTTTGTGACGACAGACCTGAACACCCTTCTCACCGCACTCTACGTCAAGATCGACGACCACCTCACCGGCAGGCGCCGGACGGGCCGGCCACCGAAGCTGACCGACGCCGAGCTGGTGACCCTGGCCGTGGCCCAGGCATTGCTGGGGTTCACCTCCGAGGCCCGCTGGTTGCGGTTCCTGCCCGCCCGGATGCCCGGAGCGTTCCCGTATCTGCCCAGCCAGTCCGGCTACAACCGCCGCCTGCGCGCCGCGCTGCCGCTGGTCAAACAGGTCATGAGACTGCTCGCGGTCGATACCGACCTGTGGACCGACACCACCTGGATCGTCGACTCCACTCCAGTCGAATGCGGCCGATCCCGGCCCACCGTGAAGCGCTCGGAGCTGGCCGGCTGGGCCAAATACGGCTTCTGCCGCTCCCACTCCCGCTGGTTCTGGGGACTGCGGCTGCATCTGGTCTGCACCCCGGCCGGGCTCCCCATCGCCTGGGCGCTGGCTGATCCGAAGGTCGACGAGCGGCAGGTGCTCATGGCCATCTGCGACCACGAGCCCCGCCTGCTCACCGACCGGCCCGGCCTGCTGATCATCGCCGACAAAGGCTACGTCTCCGCCGAACTGGACCGCTTCCTCGCCGAGCGCGGGGTCCGGCTGATCCGCCCGTCTTACCGCAACCGCCGACCCCATCCCGGTGAGCCGCTGCTGAAGTCCATCCGCCAGCTCATCGAGTCGGTCAACGACACCCTCAAAGGCCAGCTCAACCTCGAACAACACGGCGGACGCACCATCGAAGGGGTCGGCGTCCGCGTCGCCCAACGCCTCCTCGCGTTGACCGCCGCTATCTGGCACAACCGCGCTACTGGCCAGCCCGTCACCCGGTCCCTGACCGCCTACGACCACTGATCGAGTTACGCATTACTCGTCTAGGGCCGCTGCACCTTTGGCCGCCCGATGGCCTCCGAACACCCAAGCGACCTGCACAACAACTTCGCCGGAACCCCCGCCCTCCCAGGGGGGCGTGCCCAAGTCCATTCTACCGGCGAAGGGCGACAGAACTCGCCGGAAAGGCGTTTGCCGCGGGAGCTGTCCACATTGGCCGGGGCCTGTGGACGGCTCCTCAGCCGCCGGTGGCGTGGGCGGGGACCAGGTAGAGGTTCTGGCTGCCCACCCACGGTGAGTCGATGTGCCAGCTCGCCAGGGCCGTCCGGGGCGGCGTGCGGCGGGTGGTCGCCAGGACCAGGTCCGGGCTGGCCGGGGCCACGCTGTGGTCGAAGTTGTGGAAGTTGGCCTCCAGCAGCGCCCGGCCCAGGTCGCCGCTGCGGCGCTTGGTCTCGGTGATCGCCGGGTCGACCGCTCCGCGGTCGGAGAACTCGTCGACCAGCTGGCAGTCGCACGCGTACGCCAGCGCGCCGACTTCGCCCGCCGTCTCGACCTTGCGGCCGTGGGCGATCGTCGCCAGCTCGTGGCCGATCTCGCGGTACTCCGTCGTCGACGCGTGGTTGCTGGTGATCGGCGCGAACTGGCGGGGCAGGCCGGGCAGCGCGTACACCGCGACGCTCGCCGCGAGGGCCGCTCCGGCCACCGTCCACGTCGCGCGCCGCACCCGCTCGGGGACCGCCGAGGCGCAAGCGGCCAGGAAGACCGTCGCGCCGATGATGCTCGGCGCGTAGTACCAGTGGTAGGGCGGCACGCCCAGGCGGCTGTAGGCCAGGTAGTGCAGCGCGCCGGCGGCGGCGAGCGCCGCGAACGGCGTCAGGCGGCGGGCCGTCTCGGAGCCGCGGCGGTACTGGACGACCCAGGCCGCTCCGGCCAGGCCCGCGAGCAACAGCGGCAGGAACGACAGCGCGGCCGCCGCCGGGAAGTTGCGCCAGTACAGCAGCGGGCCGTTGGCGAAGCTGAACGGGCCCCACGACTGCTGGCTGATCTTGATGACGAGCGTGTCCGGCACGGCCGAGCCGAGCACCACCCAGCTGAACCCGAACCAGGGCAGCGTGACGGCGAGCGCCGCGAAGGCCGTCCGCCAGATGCCGGTCCAGAACTCGCGGCGAGCGGCGAACAGCACCGCGGCGATCAGCAGCAGGTCGATCCGCACGAGCGCGAGCAGCCCGATCACCACGCCCAGGCGGCGCGCCCGCCGCTCCCCCGCGTAGACCAGCGTCCAGACGACGCCGGTGGCACCGAGCGCCACCTCCAGCCCGACCGAGGACAGCAGCAGCGGGTTGAACAGCAGCAACGCGAAGGTCAGCGGCGCGAACGCGGGCGGCAGACCGGTGCGTTCGCCCAGGCGGCGCAGGCCGAGCACGAGCAGCACCTGCGTGGCGACGAACACGACGCCGGCGGCCAGCACGGCGTCGCGTACGACGAACGTGACCGCGCCGAGGGCCAGGACGTTCAGCGGGGACGTCGCGGTATTCGCCGTCCCCTGCTCGATCAGGCCCCAGTGGCCGTGGAAGGCGAGGTTCTTCGCGTAGGACAGCGTGATGTACGTGTCATCGATGAGATGGCTGCTGACCAGGGCGAACACGACCGCGGAGGCGGCCGCGGCGCCAGCCGGCAGGGCCCACGAGCGGACGGCGGGAATGGCCGCCGGCAGCGCGCGGACGGCGTTGGGGAGTTCTGCGGAGGCGCTTCGCATCCCGGCCACCGTACCCCGCCCGTGATGCTTCTGTGATCTGAGCGGGGTACGGGTGGCCGAGGCCACAGTCCGGGATCAGCTGCCGTCCCCGGTGCCGGGGCCGGCGTTCCCGCGGCCGCCGAAGCCGGGTCCGCGGCCGTTGAAGCCCTGGTCGGGGCCGTTGTACTGGCGGTGGATGCCGGGGCGGCCGTCACGGGGGCCGTGGTGGCCGACGGCGGCGATCCCGCCCACGATCACGCCGCCGACGAGCATGCCGAGCACACCGACGGCGACGAGCTGGGTGGCCCGGTGCCCGACGAACCGCCGGAACCCGCCAGGTTGCCGTGGGGCGGCCGGCGGCGGGCCCCAGGCGGCGTAGGGCTGCCCGGGGGCGGGCTGGGCGAACTGCGGACCGGGCGGCGGCTGCTGCCCGTGGACGGCGGTCTGGTCGGCCGCGGTGGCGCTGGACGCCTGGTCGGACGCACTCTCCGCAGGCTCGGACGCAGGCGTGCCCGCCGGGTCGCCGGACGCCGCTGTCGGCGGGGTGGCCGCGGTCGGGTGTTCGACGGTCGGCTGCTCGGCCCCGTCCGGGGCCTTCTCCTCGCGCGGCTGGTCGTTCATGGTCGCTCCTGTGGTCACGGGGACGGGCGCAGTGCCCGCCCCCACCACCTCAGGGTGCGCCGCTCAGCTGTGTGCGAGCTGAACCGAACCTGTCGATCCGCAATGAGTCACAGGTAGAACGCGAGGAACAGCGTGATCACCCAGGTCGCGCCCAGTACCTGCAGGATGCGGTCCTTGAGCGCGATCTCCTCGGGCTCGCCCGCGATGCCGCCGTCGACGTCCACCGCGTAGCGCAGCACCGCCACCAGGAACGGCACCATCGAGATCAGCGCCCACACGGAGTTGTGCTCGGTCTGGCGGATCTCGAACGCCCAGAGGCAGTACGACATGATCAGGATCGCCGCCGACGTCGCCCAGACGAACCGGAGGTAGCTGGCCGAATACTTCTTCAGCGACGAGCGGATCTTCGCGCCGGTCCGCTCGAAGAGCATGATCTCCGCGTAGCGCTTGCCCGCCACCATGAAGAGCGAGCCGAACGCCGTGACCAGCAGGAACCACTGCGAAAGCGCGATGCCGCCCGCGACACCGCCGGCGATGGAGCGCATCAGGAAGCCCGAGCCGACGATGGCCAGGTCGACCACCGGCTGGTGCTTGAGGCCGAAGCAGTAGCCGAGCTGGACGGCCTCGTAGACGCCCAGCACGACCGCCAGCTGCCAGCTGGCGAGGAACGAGACGCCGAGGCCGGCCAGGAAGAACACGACCGCGGCCCCGTACGCGACGGGGACCGGCACGATCCCGGCCGCGATCGGCCGGTTGCGCTTGGTCGGGTGGGCGCGGTCGGCCTCGACGTCGATGGCGTCGTTGATGAGGTAGACCGAGCTCGCTGTCAGCGAAAAGGCCACGAAGGCGATGATCGCGTCGATCAGCAGACCGGTGCGATCCGTCGACTTCGAGAACGCGAAGAACGGGGCCGCGAAGACCAGGACGTTCTTCACCCACTGCCGCGGCCGCGCCGTCTTGATGACGCCGCCGACCAGGCCCAACGGGCCACGTGACACAGCCTCCGGGGTCACCGGAGCATCAGGAGTCACGGCAGTTTCGTCGCTGTTGCGCTGCTCGGTCGTTTCGCTCATGGGTTCTTTTTCAGCTTCCGTCGTATCAGACCACCGACGAGCCCCCCGAGAGCTGCACCGGCCAAGACGTCTGTCGGATAGTGAACGCCGAGCACGAGCCTCGAGGCCAGCATCGGCGGTACCAGGGCGGGCACCAGGTTACGCCCGGTCAATCCGGAGTAGAGCACCGCCGCCGCCGTGGTGGACGTCGCGTGCGACGACGGGAAGCTCAGCTTGCTCGGCGTGCCGACCAGGACCTCGACGCTCGGGTGGTCCGGCCGCGGCCGCCTGACCACGCGTTTCACCGCGATGGACGCGGCGTGCGCGCCGACGACACCCGCCGACGCGACCAGCCAGTCCTTGCGCCGCTTCTTGTCGACGACGGCGCCGAGCACGCCCAGGCCGAACCAGCCCAGCGCGTGCTCGCCGAAGTGCGACATGCCGCGCGCAGCCTTCACCGAAGCTTCACTCTTCAGAAAGCCCTGCGCCTTGGCGAGGACTGCCACCTCGCCGGCGGGCTGTCCCTTCTCAAGCATCCAGGGACCCGTCGAGCGGCGCGCCGTCGGTCAGGTGCGGGGCGATCTTGTTGTCGAACGCCGACAGCGCCGAACCGATGGCCATGTGCATGTCGAGGTACTTGTACGTGCCCAGCCGGCCGCCGAACAGCACGTTCTTCTCGCGGGCCTCTTTCTTGGCCAGCTCACGGTAGGCCTCGAGCTTCTCGCGGTTCTCCGGCGTGTTGATCGGGTAGTACGGCTCGTCGTCCTCGCCCGCGAAGCGGGAGTACTCGCGGAAGATGACCGTCTTGTCCTTGGGGTAGTCCCGCTCCGGGTGGAAGTGCCGGAACTCGATGATCCGGGTGTAGGGGACTTCCTGGTCGTTGTAGTTGACGACCGAGGTGCCCTGGAAGTCGCCGGTCTCCGCGACCTCGGACTCGAAGTCGACGGTGCGCCAGGTGAACTTGCCCGCCGAGTAGTCGAAGTAGCGGTCCAGCGGCCCGGTGTAGACGGTCGGGGTGCCCGCCGGGATGTGCTCGCGGACGTCGAAGTAGTCGACGTTCAGCCGGATCTCGATGTTCTCGTGCTCGGCCATCTTCTCGAGCCACGCGGTGTACCCGTTGACGGGCAGGCCCTCGTAGGTGTCGTTGAAGTACCGGTTGTCGAAGTTGTAGCGGACCGGCAGGCGCGTGATGATGTTCTCGCCCAGGTTCTTGGGGTCGTTCTCCCACTGCTTCGCGGTGTAACCGCGGATGAAGGCCTCGTAGAGGGGACGGCCGACCAGCGAGATCGCCTTTTCCTCGAGGTTCTGCGCAGCGCTCGTCTCGAACTCCGACGCCTGCTTCGCGATCAGCTCGCGGGCCTCGTCCGGGGTGTGCGACTTGCCGAAGAACTGGTTGATCAGGGCCAGGTTCATCGGGAACGAGTAGACCTGGTCCTTGACCCGCGCGAAGACGCGGTGCTGGTAGTTGGTGAACTCGGTGAACCGGTTCACGTACTCCCACACCCGCTTGTTCGAGGTGTGGAACAGGTGGGCCCCGTACTTGTGCACCTCGATCCCGGTCTCCGGGTCGGGCTCCGAGTACGCGTTGCCGCCGAGGTGGCTGCGTCGCTCGAGGACGAGGACCTTCTTGCCCAGCTCGGCCGCGGCCCGTTCGGCGACGGTCAGCCCGAAGAAGCCGGACCCGACGACGACGAGGTCGTAACCTGCGAAATCGTCTTCAGTAATGTTGGCGGGGTTCGTGTGCGCGCTCACGGGCGTCGAGGGTACGCAGGTCGGTCGCGCGGCCCGCACCCACCTATCACATTTCGGCCTACGACACACCTGGAAAGCAGTGCCTGCACCCGAGGACTTCTGGAGCTACTTCGGCGCGGTGGCCACCTACCTGGCCGTGCTGGCGGTCCCCGGCGGGGTCGTCGGCTGGGCCGCCGGCCTGCGCGGCTGGGCCCTGGCCGGGCTCGCGCCGCTGCTCAGCTACGCCATCACCGGCCTGGCCGGCCCGTGGCTGGCCATGGCCCACATCCCGTACGGCTCGCCCAGCGTGGCCGTGGTCACCCTGCTGCTCGCCGCTGTGCTGTACGGCCTGCGGCGCCTGGCAACCGCGCGTGGCTGGCTCACCCCGGGCGTCGAAGAGCCGGGGCTGCCGTGGACGCGCCGGGCGCACCTGGCGGTCGGGGCCTGCGTCGCGATCGCCGTCGCGGTGTCGATCGTCGTGGTCGTCTCCGGCCGCGGCGGGACGACCGCGGTGTTCCAGCGCTGGGACACCGTGTTCCACGCGAACGGCATCCGCTACATCGCCGAGACCGGCGACGGCTCCCTGACCGGCATGGGCACCATCAACTGGTACCCGGCGGGCTCCTTCTACCCGAACGCCTACCACCTGGTCGGCGCTCTGGTCTACGAGCTGTCCGGGACGTCGATCCCGGTCACGCTGAACGCGGTCACGATGCCGATCGCCGGGCTGTTCGCGCTGGCCATGGCCGCGCTGGTGCGCCAGCTCGGCGGCCGCGCGGTGTTCGCGGGCAGCGCCGCGCTGGTCGCGGGCGGGGCGACGACCGGGGCGTACGAATCGGTGTCGAGCGGCCTGCTGCCGTTCGCCCTCGGCATCGTGCTGACGCCGCTGGCGGTGATCGCGCTCCAGCGGTTCGTCGCGCGGCCGGGCGTCGACACCGGCGCGGTGCTGGCACTGAGCGCGACCGGCCTGCTCGCCGCGCACTCGAGCGCGCTCTTCGGGGCGATCCTGTTCGCGTTCCCGCTGGTGGTGCAGCGCTGGTACCGGGTGCTGCGTGGCCGCCGCGTCGACGGCGTTCCCGAGGGCAAGCGCGCCTGGCGGGTCGTCGGCGGCGACGTCCTGCGGATGCTGCCGGTGATGGTGGTGGCCGGGCTGCTGGCCGCGCCGATGATCCTCGGCGCGATCGGCTTCACCTCCGGCTCGTACCCGTACTACGCTTGGGGCTCGCACATGCCGGTGTGGAAGGCACTGACCATGCTGGCGACGTTCAAGCAGGTGCTGCCGGTGCCGCAGATCTGGCTGACGGTGTTCCTGGCGATCGGCGTCCTGACGCTGGGGGCGCTGCGGCGGATGCGCTGGCTGGTGCTCTCGGCGCTCGGGCTGTCGGCGTTGTTCGTGGTGGTGGCGTGCTTCGGCGGCGAACACTGGGTGGTCAGCCTGTCGCGGCCCTGGTGGAACGACCGGTTCCGGCTGATGGCGCTGGCGTCGATCCCGCTGTGCCTGCTCGCCGCGCACGGCATGAGCGAGACCCAGCGGTGGGTGGCGAAGCTGGCGAGCGGGCGCGCGTGGGTGCGCGCGCGGCCGTGGCTGACCGGCCGGGTCGGGCTGGCGACGGCGGTGCTGCTGGTCGTGGCGATGGGCGTGCTGACCGGCGGGTTCTACCGCGCGGCCAACGCCAAGACGGTGTCGCTGCTCTACTACAACGGCCTGCCGGGCGAGGTGGTCCCGCCGGTCAGCCAGGACGAGATCGACGCGATGGACCACCTCGGCACGCTCGGCATCCCCGCCGACCAGAAGGTGCTCAACGACCGGCTCGACGGCACGGCCTGGATGTACGCCCTGACCGGCGTGCACCCGGTGGCGGGCCACTACGACGCCGGCGTCGCGCCCCCGGACGCGCTCTACCTCGCCCGGCACTTCGTGGACTACGACAGCGATCCCGAGGTGCGCGCGGCCGTGCGGCGGCTGAACATCCACTACGTGCTGGTGGGCAGCGGCACCATCCGCCGGGACACGCCCATCGCATGGGGCCTGCAGCACCTGGACGGGCACGACTTCCTGCAGGTCGTGTACCGGAATCCGGGCGCGGTCATCTACCGGATCGTGAAGTAGAACGCCCTCGTGACCGCGGCGCCCCTCCGCGGCCACGAGGGCCCCCGCACCCCCGGGGTGTCTGCAAGTACCGACGCCCGGAGGGCGGGAATCGGTTTCCCGATCATCCCGATGTCACTCGTTCGGCCTAACGCAGCTCCGGCAGGACGTCGCTCGCGACCTGCTCCAGGACGGCCTCCCGGCCCTCGTAGGGCGACGACGACCGCGGCCAGTGCGAGATGACGTCGGTGAAGCCCAGCTCCCGCGCCCGGCCCACCGCGTCGCGGAACGCCTCCACGCTGCTCAGCGAAAACACCGGAGAGGCGTCCAGGCTGAGGTGCCGCTGGATGCTCGCCCGGTCGCGGCCCGCGGCGTCGAGCCGCCGGTCGAAGAGCTCGGTGAGCTCCTTGATCCCGGCCCACCAGTCGTCGGCGGTTGCGCCGCCCTTGCCGGTCGTCACCCAGCCCGCGCCGAAGCGCGCGGCGAGGGTCATCGTGCGCGGGCCGTTCGCGGCGACGACGAACGGCAGCCGCGGCCGCTGGACCGGGCCGGGCAGGTTGCGGGCTTCGCGGGCGCGGTAGTACTCGCCGTCGAAGTCGAACTTGTCGGTCATCAGCAGCCCGTCGAGCGCCTCGACGAACTCGGTGAAGCGGTCGGCGCGCTGCTTGACCGTCAGCTCGGGGGCGTCGAGGACGGCGCCGTCGTAGTGCTGGTGGTCGACGCCCGCGCCGACGCCCAGGATGAACCGGCCGTCGGAGATGTCGTCCAGGGTGTTCAGCTCGCGCATGAACGGCACGGGGTGCCGGGCGACCGGCGACGCCACGAACGTGCCGAGCCGGATGCGGGACGTCACCATCGCCGCCGCGGTCAGGGTCGGGACGGCGGAGAACCACGGGCCGTCGACCAGGTTTCTCCAGCCCAGGTGGTCGTACGTCCACGCGTGGTCGAAGCCGTACTCCTCGGCGGCGCGCCACTTCGGCTCGGCGGCCCACCAACGATCTTCAGGGAGAATGACGATGCCTACTCGCACAATGCCGGACGCTATCGGTTACCACCGGCTGTCGCACGGACGGGGAAGGCTTCCCCCGAACGAGTCAGGGACAATGGCGGGGTGGAGAGACCCCAGTTGATCGCGTCCGACGTCGACGGCACCCTGCTCGGCCCCTCCGAATCCCTGACCGGCCGCACGATCGCCACCGTCCGCCGGGCGATCGACGCGGGAGTGCCGTTCGTGCTGGCCACCGGCCGGCCGCCGCGCTGGATCGCGCCCGTGTCCGGGCCCCTCGAACTCACCGGGTACGCGGTGTGCGCGAACGGCGCCGTCCTGTACGACTGCGGCCGTGAGGAGGTCGTCGCGGTGCACGGCCTGCTGCGGCCCGAGCTGCTCCACGACATCGCGCACGCACTGGACAAGGCCCTGCCCGGCTGCCGGCTGGCCACCGAGCGCGTCGGCACCGACGCCGACCACGACATGCGCAACTTCGTGATCGAGCCGGACTACCACAACCCGTGGGGTGACGGCGAAGGCCGCACCGCGCCGCGCGCCGAGGTGCTCGGGCACCCGGCGATCAAGCTGCTGGTCAGCCACCGCGGGATGTCGTCGGCGGAGATGGCGGACGCGGTGAACGCGCTGTTCGACCGGGACGTCGACGTGACGTATTCGTCGTCGGGCGGGCTGGTCGAGCTGTCCGCGCACGGCATCACCAAGGCGACCGGCCTTGCCGACGTGGCCGAGCGGCTCGGCGTCGAGCCCGAGCGGGTGATCGCCTTCGGCGACATGCCCAACGACGTCGAGATGCTCCGCTGGGCCGGCCACGGCGTCGCGATGCAGAACGGGCACCCGCAGGCCCGGTCGGCGGCCGACGAGATCACGGGCCCGGCCGGCGAAGACGGCGTCGCGCAGGTCCTGGAGCGCTGGTTCTAGCCGGTTCTAGCTGGTTCTAGCGCCGGTCGAGCTCGGCCGCTTCGGCCGGGGTCGGCGCCGTGCCGCCCAGGTGGGCGGGCAGCCACCAGCGTTCGTCGTCGGACGCGGGCTGGTCGGGGTACTCGGCCTGGGCGCGGTCGAGCAGCGCGCTCATCCGGGTGCGCAGCTCCTTCGTCACGACGTCCCAGTCGTCACCCTTGGCCGGGTGCATCGGCTCGCCGATGAGGATCGAGATCGGCACGTGGCGGCGGGTCAGGTCCTTCGGCCGGCCCTTCGTCCAGAGCCGCTGGGTGCCCCACAGCGCCATCGGCACCACCGGGACGTCGGCCGCCGCGGCCATCCGGACGGCACCCGACTTGATCTCCTTGACCGTGAACGACTGGCTGATGGTGGCCTCGGGGAAGACGCCGACGACCTCGCCGGCCTGCAGCTTCGCCAGCGCCTCGCGGTAGGAGGCCAGCCCGGCGGAGCGGTCGACGGAGATGTGGTGCATCCCGCGCATCAGCGGCCCGGCGATCTTGTTGTCGAAGATCTCCTTCTTCGCCATGAACCGCGTCAGCCGCTTGGCCGGGCGCGCGCCGAGACCGCAGAAGATGAAGTCCAGGTAGCTGATGTGGTTGCACGCGATGACCGCGCCGCCGCGGCGCGGGATGTGCTCCGCGCCCTCGACCCGGATGCGGTTGTCGAGTACCCGGAACATCGTCCGGGCCGCCGCGATCACGGGCGGGTAAACCAGGTCGGCCATCCGGCAAGGTTACGGGACCGTAGGTTGCCGGCCGTCGTTCAGCGGGGAAGAACACAAAGCGGGCGGGGTCACACCGGGTGACCGCGGAACGGCCAGTACCACCGCGAGCAGGATCGAGAACAGCGCGATGGACTGGTGCTTGATGCCTTCGATGCCGTCGCCCAGCGCCGCCGTGCCGAACTGCGTCACCGAGACGGCGAAGAGGAACGCCAGCGCGACGCCGAGCGCGGTTCGCCGGCGAAGCCAGGCCCTGACCAGCACGAACAGCCAGATCGGCACCAGCGCGAACAGCCCGAGCGGGGCGATCAGGCCGGTCAGCCACGACACCACCGGCACCCGGTGCTCCTGCGCGTGCGGCGGGAACCCGGCGTCGGATTCGAAGCTGCCGAGGTAGTCCGGGCGCGCGGTGAGCTGGTCGGTGGCGGCCCGGTCGAGCACCGCGAGGGTCCGGCCGGGGTGGGTCGCGAAGTACGTCACGACGTTCCGGCGGCTGATCTTGTCGCGGTACTGCGGGTAACGCGGGTCCGTCGTCGCGGGGTGCGGGTGCCACCAGCCGTTGCCCGCGTACTGCGCGAACGACGCCGGGAGCCCGAGCTCGGCCAGATCGGCCAGGGTGTCGTGCTTCCCGTCGACGATGTTGAGGAAGATCGAGTTGAAGACGTTGATCTCGCGCGAATCGTCGCCCGGGAACGCGGTGTACGTGCCGTCGGGGGCTCGCGCCGGCTCGACGCTCTGCTGCGCGTAGAGCGTGACGGCGCCGATCGCGCCGATCACCAGCACCGCCGACGCCCACCGCCGCACCCCTCGCAGCCCACCGGGCCGGACCAGCAGGATCGCCAGTGCCAGGACCGGCAGGATGGTCAGCGTCTGGACCTTCGCGTTGACCGCGAGGACGCCGCCCACGAACGTCACGGCCATGCCCGCGTGGCTCCAGCGGCCCTCGCGCGCGGTCAGCAGCAGGCCGCCGACGGCGAGCAGCAGGCCGAGGAAGGCCGCGCCTTCGCCGAGGATCGCGGCGAAGTACCCGAAGAACGCCGAGTCCGCGACGACCAGCAGGAGCCCGGCCGCCACGGCCAGCCGGGTCCGGCGCGGGTGCGGCAGGCCGAGCACGATCGCGGCGACCGCCGCCGCGGCGATGACGCTGCTCAGCAGGCCCAGGACGACCAGGCTCAACGTGCCGGGGAGGCCGATCAGCCTGCCGATCCCGACGGCGAGGTCCGCGAGCCAGCTCTGCGTCAGCAGGTACGTCGGGCGGCACGGCGGCGCACCCGGGGCCGGTGTGTAGGCGAGGTGGACGAACGGCTCGGGCAGGCCCTTCCAGGTGATCCCGGCGCCGCACAGCACGCGGCCGCCGTCGCCGTTGTTGGACATCGCGATCGGCCGCGGCACCAGGAACCGCACCACGAACAGCGCGAGCGACGCCCCGAACACCCCGATCCCGAGCCGCGCCTCGGCGCCCAGCTGCCGGTCCGGGGCCTCGAGCTTCACGAAGGACAGGGTACGTAGCGGAAGTCCGGGCCCTTGTCGAGGTCGGCGACCAGGGACTTGGCCTGCTCCGCCCGCGGGTACACCGAGACCCAGTAGGGCGTGCCGACCCGGCGGAAGGTCGCGACCTGGTACTTCCCCGCGTACACCGGGTCGATGGCGCAGTGCTGGCTGTCGGCGTAGCCGCCGTCGGCAGGCACGGCGACGGTCGGGCGGCGGCCGTTGACCACGTAGTCGTAGTCGGTCGCGACGCCGCCGTCGTGCCGTCCTTCGCGGGCGATGTGGTCGTCGGTGCGCCCCAGGACGTCGATGATCAGCAGCTGCCCGCCGCGGGTGGCGAGCGCGCCGGGCGCGGCCGCGCTGACCACCGAACCGGGCGGCAGGTAGTCGCCCAGCCAGCCGCCGATTTCGGCGAGCTCGGTGCCGTGCGAGTGCCAGGCGCGGACGCGGTCGAGCATCTCGGGGCTGAACAACGAGACGAGGACCGCGATGCCGGCCAGCCCGCAGGCGACCACCGGGACGAGCCGCGGCGTGACGGGCTTCGGCCGCGGCGACGGTTTCGCGGCGATCTCCGCGGTCAGCACGCCGTACGTCCCGGCGGCGGCGACCGCGAGCAGCGGCGGCACCGGGGCCAGCAGCCGCCACGACGGACCGGGGTCGCCGCCGATGAGCACCGCGGCCGCGGCCAGCCCGGCGGCCATCGCGAACAGCAGCCAGAGCAACGCCCGGGCCTCGACGGTGACAACCGGGGCTCCGCCCCGCGCCGGGGGCTCCGCCACCCGAACCCCCGAAAAGCGCGCTGTGTCAACCGGGGCTCCGCCCCGCGCCGGGGGCTCCGCCACCCGGACCCCCGAAAAACCGGCTGTGTCAACCCGGGCTTCGCCCGTGCGACGCAGCACCAGCGCGACCGCGGCGACCAGGCCCAGCAGCAGGAACCCCTGGTGCGCCAGCGCGAACCCGGTCAGGTACGGCCAGCCGGTGGCGAGGTGGTCACCGAGCGGGCCGCCGAGCTTCGCGGCCAGCGGCGCCGGGAGGAAGTGCTGGTAGAACGTCGCGCGCCAGGCCAGCCGCGGGATCAGGAACACCAGCGCGCCCAGCAGGTACCCCACCGGCGCCCACCAGCTGTGCTTCTCCCGGAGCGCGGCACCGGCGAGCCACAGGCCGGCCAGCGCCGCGACCACCAGGCCTTCCGGGCTGGTCATCACCGCGAAGGCGACGAGCACCCCGGCGACGACCGGGCGGCGCGCGGCGAGCGCGTAGCCGACGGCGAGGACGAGCAGCACGAACAGCGGCACTTCGGAGCCCGACGCCCCGTACACGGCGAGGCCGCCGGCGCTCGCGGTGAGCACCGCGGCGGCCACGCCGATCGCGCGTCGCGGCTCGGCGCCGTCCGGGGTGGCCGCGGCGACGACCCGGTTGACCAGGAAGCAGGACAGGAGCACGGAGCCGAGCGCGGCGACGACCCCGAGGAAGACGGCCATGGCGCGGACGTCGGCGCCGAACGCCGCGCGCGGCAGGGCGACCAGCACCAGCCAGGAGAAGTTCGTGTACCCCTCGACGCGTTCGCCGGGGTTGAAGACCGGGCCGTTGCCGTCGGCGATGTTCTGCGCGTACCGGAAGGTGACGAGCGCGTCCTCGGTGACGGTCGCGAACAGCAGCTGGTGCACCAGGGACAGGCCGAGCGTGAGGGTGAGGACGAAGGCGCGCCAGCCGCGGTCGGCGTCGAGGCGGTTCCAGGTCAGCACCACGACGGCGGCGACGACCAGCCAGGCCACCACGACCGCGTAGACCACCCCGGCCCCTCCCCTCGTCACCGCACCTGCCCCGGCCGGGCGGGCCCACGCCAGGTTATCGACCAGCGGCCGCGAGGCGTTTCCCGTGGAGTCCCCGGCCCCGAACGAGGCGGATCGCATCCCCGCGACAGTCAAGCAGGGTATTCCGCCTGTCGGCATAACCCGATCGAGTGTTGTCCACAGGTGTAGACGCCTTGTGGACAACTTGTGGACAGCGGGGCGGGTCCCGGACGCCGGAGAGCTCAGGCGGAGGTGGCCACCGAGCGGGCCGCGACCGCCGCGAACCCGGCCGTGAGCAGGTCGGCCACCGTGAACATCACGCGGGAGGCCACCGCGAACGCCGTGGCCTGTCCGACCGTCAGGCCGCTGGCCGTCAGGACCGCGACCTGGGCCACCTCGCGGACACCGACACCACTGGGGAGGATGAACGCGAACGTGCCGACCGTCATCGCCACGGCCATCGCACCCACGCACAGCACGAAGCCGCCGAGGCCCGGCGCCCCCACCGAGTTGGCCAGCAGCCACAGGTGGACGCCCTGCAGGCACCACGCCGCCGTCGAGGCGCCGAACACCTTGCCGATCACCTGCCAGCCCAGGGGGTGCTGCAGCGGCGGCCGCCGGAGGATCCGCAGGACGAGCGAGGTACCCCAGGTGAGGATCTTCGGGTGGAGCATCGCCAGGCCGAGCGGGATGAGCACGAACAGCCACAGCGCGCGCGGGCTGTGGCTGAACACCGCCGGCGCCGCCAGCAGGGACACCACCAGTGCCGAGACCACGCCCACGCCGAGCTGGATCAGGGAGCCGGTGAAGATCCGGGCGCGGGCCAGGCCCGCCTTGCGGCCCAGCTCCATCTGCAGCAGGTACGCCCACACCGAGCCCGGCACGTACTTGCCGAGCGAGCCGACCAGGCAGATCTGCGCGCCGCGGGCGTAGCCGATCGGCTCGCCCAGGTCGTCGACCATCATCTGCCAACCCCAGGTCGACACCAGGATCGCCGCGACCAGGGCCACCAGGCTGAGCAGCGACGACTCCCACGCGACGTCACGCAGGGTGTGCCAGAACTCGCCCCAGTTGGCCGCCAGCTGCTTCGCCGCGAAGCCCAGGACCAGCACGATCGCCACCCACCGGACGACGTCGAGGATCTTCGCCCGGACGGACTTCGGCGGCTTTCCCGCAGCCGGCAGGTCCTCAACTGTCGTCATCGACGGCTCTCCTCAGGCCTGCACCGTGACCAGGCGGCTGAACTCGGAGAGCAGATCGTAACCGTCCCACACCGCCGAGAACGTCAGCGCGCTGCCGAAGGGCACGATCCGGTCGACGCCGCGGCCCGCGAGTTGGTGCGCGAACGCCGTCAGCTCTTCGGTGGTGAAGCCGAACTGGCTGACCGTCTGGTCCTTCCGGAGCACGATCGGCACCAGGTCGGCCAGCGAGGACACCCGGGCGTTCGCGAAGGTGCCCGCGCCGAGCCATTCGCGCGGCAGCACCGCCGGGTCGGTCAGCTCGAGGGTGGCCAGGCCGTTGCCCTGGAAGGCGATCTCCTTGACCAGCCCGTCGACCGCCGCGCCATACGCCGAGACGCGCTTCTGGACCGCCATCGCGGGCTCGGTGACGTGCTGCTTCGTCTCCAGCACCGCCGCCAGCAGGGTGCGGAACTCGCTGCCCGCGGCCTTGGCGCCGGCTTCGTCGCCGACCCAGAACACCGCGCGCGGCGACGAACAGGCGGCCTGGTCGAACCAGTACGAGTCGTTGTAGAAGCCCTCGGCGGCCGCGCGGCGCTCTTCGGCGGACGCCCGCTGCCACCCCGCCACCGAGGCGACGGCGAAGGACGAGCGGTCCGGGAACGTCAGGTCGCGTGCGTGCGGGGCGAGTGGGTACTTCCGCAGAGCCGCGACCGAGCTGTCGCCGCCCCAGATGACGCGCAGGTCGGCGGCCAGCGACAGGGCGCCGCTCACCTCGTCGCTGCGGTCGTAGGTCACCATCCGCTGGGTCGCCCGGACGGCGTCCGCCACCGAATCGTCCACTTCGGACAGAGCGGCGTTCAGCGCGTCCAGCACCGCCTCGGCCGCCCCCGCCGAGCGCGACGACACCCGCACGACGTTGTGGTTGCCCGCCAGCGCGGACAGCGCCCACGAGTAGACGAAGATCGTGTCGACGTTCGCCGGCGGCACGTGGAACACCAGCCCGCGCGGGAACCGCAGCGCGCTCCCTGCAGTGTCCAGAGTGGACAGCGCCTTCGCGATTTCGCCCTTGCGCAGGAAGAAACCGAGCGACGCCAGCTCCGGGAACCGGCGCGCGGTGGCCGGGGCCAGCAGCTTGCGGGCGAACTTCGTGACGAACTCGACGATCCGCGGGTCGCCGACGCGCAACCGGCCGCCGGGCGGCTCGGCGCGCAGCTCGTCGACCAACGCGCCGACCTCGACCGACGGACCGGCCGGGAATCGCTGGGTGAGGTTCACGCCGCCGCTCCCGAGAACGTGTCGGAGCACCCGCGCGCCTCGGCCTTGGGCAGCCGCCCGAGCACGGAGAAGTGCTTGCCCGGCCAGTCTCCGTCGTCGATGCCGTTGTAGACACCCAGGTCTTCGGTCAGCAGCACGTGCCCCGGGTAGGACCGCGGCAGCGTCGAAACGACCTCGATCACGCCCGGCTCCCCGACCGGCTGCTCTTCCCACGTCTCCGGATTGCGGATCACGACGTCGGCGAAGTCCGGGCAGTACAGCGAGTTCCCGGACGGTCCCTCGAGGAACACCGTGCCGATCTGCTCGATCATCCCGTAGTAGTTGTGGATCCGGGTGAGCCCGGTGTCCTCTTTGAACCGCCGCCGGAACTCGGTGTTGTCCACCGCGCGGTCGATCAGCTTCTTCCAGCCACCGGAGTGGATCAGGATCCCGTTCGACAGGTCGAGCCCGTGGTCACGCGCGACTTCGTAGAGGTACAGCCACACCATGAAGGTGAAGCCGAAGATCAGGAAGGGCTTGTCGCCGTACTCGGCGAGGAACTTCTTGACCGCTTCGACGTCCGGCTCGTCGTTCTCGTCGAGCACGTACGTGTGCTTGCGGCCGAAGTTCGCCATGCCCAGCACGCCCGCGCCGCGCGCGGAGAACGAGCGGCGGTTCTTGATGATGCCGATCGTGTCGACCATCAGCATCGGCAGCCGCTCGCCGCCGAGGACCTCCTGCAGCGTGGCGCCCAGCTGCTTGGTCTGCGCGCCCGCTGCCTCCTTGTCGAGGTAGATGCGGGACGCGCCGGCGCCGGTGGTGCCCGACGACGTCAGCGTCTTGAACACCTCGCTCTCCGGCACGGACTTGAGGTCGTGCGTCTTGAACATCCGCACCGGCAGCCACGGCAGGTCGGCGATCGAACCGAAAGCTGCGTCAGGCGCGATTCCCAGCGAAGCCAGGATCCGGTCGTAGCCCTCGGAATTCGCCCGGTGGTGGGCGGTGAGCGAAGCCAGCTCGGGCAGCAGCAAGGCTTCCCGGTCGGCTTGCGACCGCGTGAACACACTCATACCCGCCCCTCCAGGGTCCGGTAGTCGATCTTGCCGCTGGCCAGCAGCGGCACGGTTTCGATCGGTCGGACGTCGAACCCGCTGACGTGCAGGTGCAGCCGCTCGGACAGCGCCCGCGACGCGTCCTTGCAGATCTCCTTGTCCGCCCCCTCGGCGAACAGCACGACCTTGTCGCCGGCCGCCACCGCGGCCACCACGTCGATCCCGACCGCCGCCGTGCGCACGGCCTGCTCGAGATCGTCGAGGCTGACGCGGTTGCCGAAGACCTTGCCGATGCGCTTGAGCCGGCCGGTGATGAACAGGTACCCCTCTTCGTCGAGGTACCCGAGGTCACCGGTGGCCAGCACGCCACCGTGTTCGTCGCCTTTGGCCAGTCCGGACTCGTCGTCCGCATAGCCCATCATCACGTTGGGCCCACGGTAGACGACCTCACCGACGATTTTCGGGTGCGTGGTCTCCGACCCGTCGTCCCGGCGCACCGCGAACTTGCCGCCCGGCAGCGCCGGCCCGGCGGAACCGAGCTTTTCGGCCAGCCGCTCGGCGGGCACCGTCGTCATCCGCGGCGACGCCTCGGTCTGGCCGTACATGACGTACATCCGGCCGCCGACGGCGAGCATCTTCTCGTTGAACTCGGCGATCAGCTCGTCGCGCAGCTTCCCGCCCGCCTGCGTCAACGTCCGCAGCGTCGGGTACTTCGCGGGGTCGAACTTGAGCCGCCGCAGCATTTCGTAGTGGTACGGGACGCCCGAGAGCGAGGTGACGCCGTAGGTGTTCACCGCGTCCCAGAAGCCGCGGCCGAGCACGCCGGACGACTCGATCACGATGGTCGCGTCCCGCACCAGGTGCGAGTTCAGCACCGAGAGGCCGTAGCTGTAGTGCAGCGGGAGGCAGGTGGGCGCGACCTCGCCGGCGTCGATGTGCAGCACCTGCGCGATGGCGTCGGCGTTCGACAGGATCGCCTGCCGCGACAGCCGGACGAGCTTCGGGTTGCCGGTCGAGCCGCTGGTCGGGAGCAGGACGGCGAGGTCGGGGTGCGGCTGCACGCCCTCGGCGGAGCCGCGGACCCAGTCGGCGCCGCGCACCGAGTAACCGGATGGCGCTTCGCCCGAAGCCGCCAGCACGGCGGCCGGGCGGAAGCGCGAGACGAGCCCGGCGAGCACGTCGGCGTCGAGCGCCGGGTCGATCAGCGCGATCGGCCGGCCGGACTCGAACGCGCCCAGGTAGGTCAGCACACTCGGCAGGTCGACTGCCATCCGCGCGAACACGACGCCGGTGGGCAGCCCCGCCAGCTTCTCCGCCGCCCGGCCGACCTCGGCCGACAGTTCCGCGCCCGCCAGCGTGCGGCCCCCGGCCACGTCCACCAGCCGAGCTCCCGCACCCAGCAACGTCACAGCACCAAGCCTCCGTCGATCCCCAGCACCTGGCCGGTGATGAACGACGCTTCGTCGCTCACCAGGAACCGGATCGCGTTCGCCACTTCATCGGGCCGGCCCAGGCGCCCGAGCGGCGTCTTGCCGGCGTTTTCGGCCTTCGCGTCTTCGCTCAGGCCCGCCGTGAGATCGGTCTCGATCACGCCCGGCGCGACGGCGTTGACGCGGATGCCGGACCGGCCGAGCTCCTTCGCCGCCGAACGCGCGATGTTCGCCACCGCCGCTTTCGAGGCCGCGTACACGGTCTGGCCGGCGCTTCCGTGCTCACCGACGATCGAGGCGAGCACCACGATCGCCCCGGTTTTCTTCCGCATCATCGCCCGGGCCGCGGCCTGGACGGTGTGCAGCGTGCCGGCGACGTTCGTGCTCAATGTCGTGTCGACGAGCTCCTCGCGGATCATGCCGAGGAGCGCGTCCTCCATGATCCCGGCGTTCGCGACGACGATGTCCAGCCGGCCGTGCTCCTTGGCGACCCCTCTGACCAGCGAAGACACCGCCTTGGCGTCGGTGACGTCGAGGGCGAGCCCGGCCGCGGCTCCGGCCGCCGAAGCAGCCTCCTTGGCGCGAGACTCATCACGGCCGGTGAGCACCACCGTCGCGCCCGCTTCCACCAAAGCGCGCACGGTGGCCAGGCCGATCCCCCGCGTCCCGCCGGTGACGAGCGCAACGCGACCGGTCAGCGGCAAATCAGTCATTCTTCGACTGCAGCTCGGTCACCATGTCCACGGCGACCTTGAAGCTCGACATGTCGATGACCTGGTCGGTGTCGAACTCGACGTCGAACTCGTCCTCGATCGCCGCGACCAGCGCCATGTGGCCGACCGAGTCCCACGCCTCGAGGTCGCGGTACTTCAGGTTCTCGACGTCCACGTCGCCGTCGAGGTCCAGCGCCTCGACGAAGACCTCGCGCAGCTTGGGGGCGACTTCCGACATCTGACAGCTCCTAGTGTTCCTCGCGCGGGCGGGCGTCCCACGCCTTTACCAAGGTAGAGAGGTCGCCGGGCAGCGTGACGTCCGGGAGCCCTTCCTTGCCTTTCAGCCACGGCCCGAGTGCCTCGATCGTCTCCTCGTCGAGGCCGCGGCGGGACAGGCCGACGACGTTGATCCCGGTGACGCGGGCCGGGTTGCCGACGGCGATGGTGAACGCGCCGATCTCGCGCCGCACCGCCGAGCCCATCCCGATCATCGCGCCGGGCCCGATCACGACCTTCTGGTGCAGGATCGCGCCCATGCCGAGGTTCGCGCCGTCCCAGATGTGGCAGTGGCCGCCGGTGACGGCGTTGGAGGCGATCGTGACGCCGTCGCCGACCAGGCAGTCGTGCGCGATGTGCGAGTTGCGGAGGTAGTAGCCGTCGCTGCCGACCGTCGTCGTCCGCCAGGTCCCTTGGTGGACACTCACGTATTCGCGGATCCGGTTGCGGTCGCCGACGACGACGCCGTGGCCGTCGTGGTCCGGGTCACCGGTCGGGGCGTCTTCCCAGGCCACCGGGTGCGGGCGGCCGCGGTCCTCGCCGGGCGTGCCGATCGTCACGTGCGGGCCGATCCAGTTGCCGTCGCCGATCCGGGCCGGCCCGGCGATCACCGCGAACGGGCCGATGACGTTGCCGTCGCCGAGTTCGACGCCTTCGCCGATGACGGCGCTCGGGTGGATGCGGTTGGCCACGGGCGGGTATCCGTTCGTCGGCGGCTGGGTACTGGACGCGCTGCCGCGCCCGGTAACGTGTGGCCCGCGTTGCAGCAGGGCGGCCGGGCGCAGATCCGGCGGCTCACTGTACCGGACGCACCGAAATCGCCTGCCGAGAGAGACTGCCCATGATCCCCATCACCGTGGTCGACGTCCGCGACGCGGAGGACCTCGTCGTCGAGGTGCTCCGCTCCGGCGCCATCGCACAGGGACCGATGGTCAAGCGCTTCGAAGACGCCTTCGCGGCGGTCTCCGGGACGAAGCACGCGATCGCGGTCAACAACGGGACCACCGCACTCGTCGCGGCCCTCCAGGTGCTGGACCTGCAGCCGGGCGATGAGGTCATCACCTCACCGTTCACCTTCGTGGCCACGCTGAACGCGATCCTCGAGGCCGGCGCGACCGTCCGGTTCGCCGACATCCGGCGCGACGACTTCGCGCTGGACCCCGACGCCGTCGCGGCCGCGGTCACCGATCGCACGAAGGTGCTCATGCCGGTGCACCTCTACGGCCAGACGGCGGACATGGGCAAGCTCGCTCCCCTGGCCGCCGAGCGCGGCCTGCAGGTGATCGAGGACTCGGCGCAGGCCGTCGGCGCGTCGTTCGAGGGCAAGCCGGCCGGTTCGTTCGGCATCGGCTGCTTCTCGCTGTACGCGACCAAGAACATCACCACCGCCGAGGGCGGCGTCATCACCACGGACGACGACGCGCTGGCCGACAAGCTGCGCGTGCTGCGCAACCAGGGCATGCGCGCCCGCTACCAGTACGAGGTGGCCGGCCACAACTACCGGATGACCGACCTGCACGCCGCCGTGGGCATTCCGCAGCTGGCGAAGCTCGACCAGCTGACCGCGGCCCGCCAGGCGAACGCGAAGCGCCTGTCCGAAGGCCTCGCGGGCACGCCCGGTCTCGACGTCCCGCAGGTGCTGCCGGGCCGCGAGCACGTGTGGCACCAGTACACCGTGCTGGTCGGGCCGCACGCGATGCTCTCGCGCGACGAGCTCGCCGCGGCGCTGACCGAGCGCGGCATCGGCAACGGCATCTACTACCCCAAGATCGTCTTCGACTACGACTGCTACGCGGGTCACGACCTGATCCCGGGCGCGCGCGTCGAGGACTTCCCGGTGGCGCGCGCGGTTGCGGAGCAGGCGCTGTCGCTGCCGGTGCACCCGCACCTGACCGAGTCCGACCTGGACATCATCATCGAAACCGTTCGCGAGGTACTGGGCGCATGACGCATCGGATCGCTCTTGTCGGTACCGGGAACATGGGTTCCCTCCACGCCCGGGTGCTCGCCGGCAACGAGCGCGTCGAGCTGGTCCGCGTGATCGATCCGCGTGAGGAAGCCGGCAAGGCCGTCGCCGAGCGGTACGAAACCCGGTGGACGCCGGAAATCGGCTCACTGTCCGATGTGGACGCCGTGGTGCTGGCCTCGGCCACCGAGGCGCACTACGACCTGGCGCAGGAGATCCTCGGCCAGGACAAGCCGATGCTGGTGGAAAAGCCGGTGTGCAACAGCTTCGAGCTGTCGCAGGAGATCGTCTCGCTGTCGGCGAAGAAGGACGTCCCGCTGATGTGCGGGCTGCTGGAGCGCTACAACCCGGCGGTGATGACCGCGCGGGCGCTGGTGCAGGAGCCGGTGCACCTGATGGCCCGCCGCCACGGCCCGTACGCGCCGCGCATCAAGACCGGCGTGGCGTGGGACCTGCTGGTGCACGACGTCGACCTGGCGATCCAGTTCTTCGGCGGCGCAACGCCATCGCGGGTGACGTCCGGCGCGGGTTACTTCCACCCGTCGTCGGTCGAGGGCGCCGAGGACACCATCGAGACGGTGCTGTCGTTCCCGACCGGGCTGGCCACGGTGTCGGCCTCGCGGCTGGGGCAGAAGAAGGTCCGCTCGCTGGTGGTGTCCGAGCTCGACCGGCTGATCGAGATCGACCTGCTGCGCCGCGACGTCACGATCTACCGGCACGTCTCGCACGACTCCGTCACCCCGGACGGCCTCGGCTACCGGCAGCAGACGGTGATCGAGATCCCGGAGCTCGTCACGGCCCGCGAGCCGCTGGCCACCCAGCTCGACCGGTTCTGCGACCTCCTCGAAGGCAAGATCGACGCCGACGCCGAGCGCGACCTGATCCTGCCGTCGCACCACGTCGTCGAGCAGGTGCTGACGCAGGCCGCGGCCTAACTCACCGGCACCGGGAACGCCGCCGGGCTCCGCCGTCCGCCGGGGCCCACCGCGCGGACACCGAAGAAGACGTTGTCCTTGGACAGGTCGATCTTCGCCGTCAGTGCCGGGCCGACGGCGATGGCGTGCGTCCAGTCCGGGGCCGTCGTCTCGCGCCAGAGCACCTCGTAGCTCGTCGCGCCCGGGGTGGCCGTCCAGAGCAGTTCCGAGTCGTTCGTCAGCGCCGCCGTGCGGATCTTCACGCCCTTCGGGGTGCCGGGCGCCGTGGCGAGCGACCACAGTGCCGCCCCGTTCACCCGGGCGACCCGCGCGATGAACGGGAAGTCGCAGAACTCCGGGAGATCGCCGTACTGGACGCCGTTCTCGACGCGGACGTCCTGGTGCTGGTGGGCGAAGTCCTCGTTCGGCTCGGTGAACCGCACGGCCGGGTAGCCCTGCTCCAGGAAGCCGATGTGGTCGCCGCCGCGCAGGTAGCGGTCGCGGCGGTGGACGACCCGGACGGTCATGCCGGTCGCGTCGTTCTCCGCCACCGACTTCACGAACCGGGCCAGCTGCCGCGGCGGGGAGTCGTTCTCGCCGCCGATGCTGCGGCGCAGGTTCGCCTCGGCCGGTGTCTCGGCCGTCGGGACACCCTCGGCGAAGAGGCGGATCGTGAAGGGATCGCGCGTGCCGTCGTCGGCGCGGCTCGAGCCGACGATGTCGTCGGTGAACATCGCCTGGACGTCGGTGCCGGCGGATTTGAACTGCTGCGCCATGAACCGTGAGCCGTAAAGGCCCTGCTCCTCGCCCGCGACGGCGGCGAAGACGATCGTCGCGGCCGGCTGCCGGGTCGAGAGCACCCGGGCCAGCTCGAGCGAGACCGCGACACCCGAAGCGTCGTCGTCCGCGCCCGGCGCGTCCCCGGTGAAGTCCATGACGTCGGAGCGGCGCGAGTCGTAGTGCCCCGAAACGACGTACACGCGGCCGGGATCGGTGGCGCCGTGCAGCGTCGCGACGACGTTGGTGATCTTCGTCGGCACCGGGATCCGGTCGGCCGGCGGCTGGAAGTACGACTGCAGCTCGACGCTCAGCCGCCCGCCGGAAGCCGTCGCGACCTGCTGGAACTGCTCGAAGAGCCAGTCGCGTGCCGCCCCGATCCCGCGGGCGGGGTCGTCCTGCGCGGAGAGCGTGTGCCGGGTGCCGAACGCGGCCAGCCGCCGCACGGTCGCTTCGATCCGCCGTTCGTCGACCTGGCGGAGCAGGGCCCGCAACTCCGCGTCGGGACGCTGGGGCTTCGTCGGGACACCGGGTCCACGGTCGCCGAATTCGGCAGCTCCCGCCGGGGCGGCGGCCGCCATTCCCAGAGCGGCGGACGCAGTGAGGAACGCTCGTCGAGAGGTCACGATTCACGTCTTACGCCCGCATCGGGTGGGCGGGTACCGCCTACTTGGTGAGCCGCTTCCCGTCGGCGTCGAAGGCGATCAGGGGCGTCAGGACGGCGGAGTCCGGGACCTCGTCGGGGTTGAACCAGAAGAACACCACGCTCGGGTCCGCCGACCACTTGGCCAGTTTCGCCTCGACCGTCCGGCCGTGCACCGTGGTCGTGACCTTCCCCGCCGGGCCGGCGAAGTAGCCGAAGACCGGGATCACCTGGTTGCCGATCACCTCGCCGCCGTCGGTGGCGTGGAAGCCGAACGACCGGTCGGAGCCGCGGGTCTCGTTCGTCGCCAGCACGGACTGCAAGGAGGTCCCGGACCGGAAGCCGGCCACCAGGCCGAAGCGGGTGCCCGGCAGTTCCGGCGCGTCGACGGCCCGCGCGTACAGGACGATCTCGCCGTCCGGGGTCCGGATCCCGGTGCCGACGACGTCCCCGATCGGCTGCTCCACCGGGGTGGTCGACATCGGCGCCGCCGACGTCGACGGGGACGGGGACGGCGGCTGCGCGACCGGCGCGGGCGCGGGCTGCCGCAGCTGGATGGCGAACACCACGACGAGCACGACGGCGGCCGCGGCGGCCACCCCGGCGGTGCCGGTCAGGAGCCGGCGCCGGCGCCGGATGCGCCGCCCACCGGCCATGATCCGGGCCAGGTCGGGCTCGGCGAAGGGCTCCTCGGGCGGCTGCCGGAGGGCGGCGCGGAAGTCGTCGAGCTCGTTCACCGCCCGCTCCTCCCGATCAGCGTGTCCTCCGGGTCCGCCTCGACCCGCAGCTTGGCCAGCGCCCGCGAGTTCGTGCTCTTCACGGTACCCAGTGAAACGCCGAGCTCACGGGCCACGTCGGCTTCCGGTAGGTCGAAGAAGTGCCGCAGCACGACGACGGCGCGTTCGCGGTCGGTCAGCGTCCTGAGCACGGCGGTGAGCCACGCGCGCTGGGTGACGACCCGGTCGACGTCGAGGCGGTCCTGCCGCTCGGGCACGGTTTCGGCGGCATACTCGCGGATCGGCCGCCGCCAGCCGTCGATGACGTGGTTGACCAGCACGGTCCGGGCGTAGCCGTAGGCGTCCTTGTGCCGCACCCGCGACCAGGCGGCGTAGGTGCGGGTGAAGGCGGTCTGGGCGGCGTCTTCCGCCTGGTGGCGGTCACCGGTGAGCAGGAACGCGGCGTGGGTGAGCCGGGCCGAGGACGCGCGGACGAACTCCGCGAACTCCTCGTCGCCGCGCGCCATGGATCACCTCGCTCCGTCCTTCCAGCGACGGCCGAAGCGCCGGAAGGTTGCCTCTCGATCTTTTCCGAGGTTACCGGGCCGGCCTGAAACGTTGCGTAACCGATATCTCGCGCTCGGTCACTGAGTACTAGATTGTGCTGCGTACGGGCCGTGCGGTTCCGTGCGTAGGACTTCACCGCCGGGAGGATCGGGCGGTTTCACGACGGCGGCGCCGGTGTCCGGCGCCGCCGTCATCCATGTCACGCGCGAGCTACTCCTGCGAGAAGTCCCCGGACGGCGCACCCCAGCCGGACCGGCCGGAACCACGTTCCTCGGCGATCGCCCGGCGGCGCGCGTTCTCCGCGCGGACCCGGTCCACTTCGGACTGGATGTACTCCTCGTCGTAGCGCTGGAACACCCGCGCCGGGTTTCCCGCCACCAGCGTCCGCGGCGGGACGTCCTTGGCCACCACCGAATTCGGCTGGACCGTCGCGAAGTCGCCGATCGTCACGCCCGCCATGATGACCACCAGGCCGCCGATGAAGCAGCCCTTGCCGATCTTGACCGGTTTGCGCTCGATCAGGTCGCTGCCCGAATGGTTCTGCAGCGTCATGTTCGCCAGCCAGCTGGAATGCGTGAAGATCAGCGTGTTCAGGCCGATGCTGGTGTGCTCGCCGATCTCCAGGCCGCCGCTCGCGTCGAGCGCCGCTCCTTCACCCACCCAGCAGTGGTCGCCCATCTTCAGGTTTTCCGGGCTGATGATCTTCACGCGCTCGCGCACGCGGCACGTCGAGGGCAGCCCGTAGAACTGCGCGCGCTCGGCGTCGTTCATGTACTGCGAGACGAGCTCGGTCAGGATCTGCGGGCGCAGCCGGTGGCTGCGCTCGTCATCGAAGAACATCGGCTTCCGACACCAGCTTCTCGAAGGTCCTGAGGTGCTCTTCCGCGACGACGTCGAGGCCGAAGTTCGACCGCACCATGTCGCTCTCCCGCTGCGCGATCAGGGCCCGCTTCTCCGGGTCGTCGAGCAGCTCGATCACCGTGCGCGCCACGGCTTCCGCATCGTCGGGACGCACCAGCAGCACGTTCTCGCCGTTGCGCAGCTCGATGCCCGGGTAGTTGTCCTCGGTGACCGACGCGATCGTCGCCGTGCCGGACAGCATCGCCTCCAGTGACGCCGTGCCGCAGCCGCCGTTGAGGTCGTGCGTGACGATGTCCGCCGCCGCGAAGTACGCCGGGACGTCCTCCTTCGGCACCGCGCCCGTGACCACCAGCGCGTCCGAAACCCCCAGCTCGGCGGCCCGCTTCAGGAACGCGTCGTGGTACACGCGGCCGACGACGGCCACCCGGACACCCGGGTGCTTGTCCAAAATGGACGGCAGGGCCTCGATCAGCGGCAGCCGGTTGCGCAGCGGGATGACGTGCCCGAGTGACACGATCAGCGGGGCGTCGCCGATCCCGTGCTCCGCGCGGACGTCCTTCGTCACCGGCTTCGCGAAGTGCCCGGTGTCGACGGCGATCGGGAAGTACTCCGAGTTCGCGTCGCTGGTGCCGTAGCGGTCGACGCAGTAGTCGACACCCAGCTTGTCGAGGATGACGTACCGCGGCTTCAGGTACGCGAGGATCGGCCGCACGAGCACCGCGTCGAGCAGCCGGAACACCCCGCCGTACAGCTTGTTGTCGCTGATCAGCAGGGTGTGGATGGTCAGCAGCGCGGGGACGTCGCGCCGCCGCGCCCAGATCCCGGCCAGCCACGACAGGTCGAAGAACTGGCCGTGCAGGTGGATCGCGTCCGGCTTGAACTCGTCCAGCAGCTTCCACAGCCGCCGCCAGTTGCCCGGCCGCGGCGACGCGAAGCTCATGTCGAAGTCGATCGACAGGCCGATCTGCGGCATCTTCACCGCGGGGAAGCGCACGACGCGGTAGCCGTCGCGCTCCTCTTCGGCCGGGGCATCGCCGTACGCGGCCGTGATCGCGAGGACCTCGTGCCCGGCCGCGGCGAACTGCGCCGCCAGCGACGCCGCCATGTGCGCGCTGCCGCCCACGCGGGGCGGGAAGAAGTTGTTCACCACCGCGATGCGCATCGCACGCCGTTGGGCAGGCCCCGCGGTGGTGCTCACTCGGTTTCCTTGACCAGATCCCGCATCCCGTCTTCGACGGTGATCCGCGGCTCCCAGCCCAGCACGTCACGCGCCCGGCTGATGTCGGCGGCGCGCCGCGAGACCAGCACGTCACGTTCGTTGAACAGCGGCTCGACGTCGACGCCGACCGCCTCGATGAGGATCTTGGCCAGCGCCGCGATCGACGTGTCGATGCCGGTGCCGATGTTGATCGGCACGTTCGCCTTCTCCGACTCCAGCGCCGCGACGACGGCCCGCGCGAGGTCGGTGACGTGCACGAAGTCCATCGACTGGTCGCCGCGGCCGTCGATGATCGGCGGCTGGCCGGCGCGCAGGCGCTGGATGAAGTGGTTGATCACCGACGTGTAGTAGGCCTCGATCTTCTGGCCGGGGCCGTACACGTTGAAGAACCGCAGCGCGTTCCAGGACAGGCCCTTCTGGCGCTCGTAGAAGGCGAGCAGGTCTTCGCCGGCGCGCTTCGAGATGCAGTACGGCGTCAGCGGGCGCAGCTCGTCGTCCTCGTGCATCGGCAGCCGCTTCGGATCGCCGTAGACCGACGCGGTCGAAGCGAACACCAGCCGCTCGACGCCCTCGTCGGCGGCCGCGGCGAAGACGTTGTGGTTGCCGATCATGTTGATGTCGATCGACTCGTGCGGGTCGGCGATCGACTTGTTGATCGACACCGTCGCGAAGTGGATGACGTGCGTGCAGCCGCGCATCGCCTCGCGCACCGCGCCGCCGTAGCGGACGTCCTTCTCGACCAGCTCGACCTTGCCGGTGGCCACGAACTCGTTGACGCGGGCGCGGTCGCCGCGGGTCATGTTGTCGAAGATCCGGACCGTGTAGCCGCCCTCGAGCAGCAGCGGGATCACGTGCGCGGCGATGAAGCCACCGCCCCCGGTGAAGAGCACCTTCTTGTCGGACACCAATTTCTCCTCGGTAGGCGGCTTCAGGACAGGGACTGCACGGCTTCGCGCACGACCTCGGCGACCCGGGTGACTTCCGCGTCGGTGAGGTTGGCGTGCATCGGGATGGCGAGCTGACGCGCGAACGCGTCGGCCGAGACGGGCAGCGGGGCCTGAGGCCCGTAGATCGGCTGCAGGTGCGAGGCGTAGGTGCCGAAGTTGCACTGGACACCTTGTTGGCGGATCCGCAGGGCGAGCGTGTCGCGGCTGACCTCGGGCGCGACCGTGAGCAGGTACGCCTGCCACGGGTGCTCGCGGTCGGGCAGCTCCACCGGCGCGGTCAGCGCGTCGACGTCCGCGAAGGCTTCGTGGTATCGCTTCGCGACCGAGCGGCGGGCGGCGAGGAGGTCGGGGAGGCGGTCGAGCTGGACGTTCATGATCGCGGCCTGGACGTCCGACAGGCGGAAGTTGTAGCCGAGCTCGTGGAACTCCGGGATGGGCAGCGTGTCCGAGCCTTCGCGGCTGATCGCCGGCTCGATGCCGTAGGTGTGCAGCTTGCGGGCGCGGGCGATGAGGTCTTCGCGGTCGGAGACCAGCGCGCCGCCCTCGCCCGCGGTGATGCCCTTGCGGCCGTGGAAGGAGAACGCGGCGAGGTCGGCGAGGCTGCCGGCCGGGCGCGTCTTGTACGTCGCCCCGGCGGCGCAGGCGGCGTCCTCGAAGAGCCAGAGGCCGTGCTTGTCGGCGATGGCGCGGTATTCGTCGAAGTCACCGGGCTGGCCGGCGACGTCGACCGCGAGGATGCCGACCGTCTTCGGCGTGATCAGGGCTTCGACGTGCGCCGGGTCCGCGCTGAAGACGTCCGGGCGGATGTCGGCGAACACCGGCTTCGCGCCCGCCTGGACGACGGCGTGGCCGGTGGCGGGGAACGTGTAGTCGCCGACGATCACCTCGTCGCCCGGCCGGACGCCGAGGACCTTGAGCCCGAGGAAGAGCGCCGAACCGCAGTTCGCCGTCGTCAACGCGTGCGCCGTGCCGGTGACCTGGGCGAACCGCTCTTCGAAACGACGGCACGCCGGTCCGGCACCGGCCAGCCACCCGGATCGGAAGACCTCGGCGACCGCAGCGAGCTCCTCTTCGCCCACGGTGGGTTGACCTAGGGCAATGCTCTCGGACGACATACCTCTCCCATTGCGTGGGGACCTGGCGAAGTGTATATACGCACACTCAGGTGATTCACAGGACCACGCCGAACTCCCGTTTGGAGTGACCTTCGCCGCAGGTCGGGGACGTCTTAGGCTGGGTCCATGCGATTCGGGGTGCTGGGGGCCGTCGCCGCGTGGCGCCGGGACGGCACGCAGGTGGCGGTGGGCGGCCCGCGGTCGCGGACGCTGCTGGCGTTGCTCTCGCTCGAGGCCGGGCGGTTCGTGCCGGCCGAGCGGCTGATCGACGGCATGTACGGCGAACACCCGCCGGACGGCGCCGCGAACGCCCTCCAGTCGCAGGTGTCGCGGCTGCGGACGGCCCTGAAGGACCTCGCGCCGGTCGAGTTCACCGCGGCCGGGTACCGGCTGGCGGTCGCACCGGACGAAGTGGACGTCCACTGCTTCGAACGGCTCGTCCGCGAAGGCCGCGCGCTGCTGAAGAACGGTGAGCACGCACGGGCCGCGACGGTGCTGGGCGAGGCGCTGGCGCTGTGGCGCGGGGCCGCGTTCACCGACCTGGCGGACGCGCCCTTCGCCACCGCGCAGGCCACCCGGCTCGAAGAGCTGCGCGCGGACGCCGTGGACGACCACGTCGAGGCCCGGCTGGCGCTCGGGCAGGCCGAAGACGTGCTCGCCGGCCTGCGGGAGACCGTCGCCGCGCAGCCGCTGCGGGAACGGCCGCGCGCGCAGCTGGTGCGGGCGCTGGCCGCCGCGGGACGGCCGGCCGACGCGCTCGCCGCGTTCGAGGACGCCCGCCGCACCCTGGCCGACGAGCTCGGCGCCGACCCGGGCCCGGAGCTCGCCGAAGCGCACCTCGCGGTGCTTCGCGGCGAAACCGAGAAGCCGGTCCTCCCGGCGTTGCCCGCCCAGCTCACCACCTTCGTCGGCCGCGATGCCGAGCTGCGGCAGGTGGCGGAGCTGCTGGCGCGGGCCCGGCTCGTGACCCTGACCGGCCCGGGCGGCGCCGGCAAGACCCGGCTCGCCGTCGAGGTCGCCGCGGCCCAGGCCGGTCCGGTGGCGTTCGTCGAGCTCGCCCCGCACGGCGGTGGCGACGTCGCCGGCGCGGTGCTGGCCGCGCTCGGCCTGCGCGAGAGCTCGCGCGGCGGCCCGCAGGACCCGGTCGAGCGGCTGGTGTCGGCGCTGCGCGACCGCCCGGTGCTGCTGGTGCTCGACAACTGTGAGCACGTCGTCGACGTGGCGGCCCGGCTGGCCGCGCGCCTGCTCGCCGCCTGCCCGGGGCTGCGGGTGCTGGCCACCAGCCGGGAGCCGCTCGGCATCACCGGCGAGCAGCTGGCGCCGGTGCCGCGGCTGGCCGTTCCGCCGCCGGGGACGCCGGTTGAGCGCAGCCGGGAGTTCGCGGCCGTCCGGCTGTTCGCCGACCGCGCGGCGGCGAGCGATCCCGCGTTCACGCTCGACGAGTCGACCATCGGCGACGTCCAGCACGTCTGCGCGGCCCTCGACGGCCTGCCGCTGGCCCTGGAGCTGGCGGCGGCCCGTGTCCGGACGCTGTCCCTCGGCGAGATCGCCGCCCGGCTCGACGACCGGTTCCGCCTGCTGGCCCGCGGTAGCCGGACGGCCGAGGCCCGGCACCGCTCGCTGCGCGGCGTCGTCGAGTGGAGCTGGGACCTGCTGACCGGCGAGGAGCGCTCGCTGGCCAGGAGGCTCGCGGTGTTCTCCGGCGGCGCGACCGCCGCGGCCGCCGCCGAGGTGTGCGGCGCCGGCGTCGACCTGCTGCCGGAGCTGGCCGACAAGTCCCTGGTGGAAGCGGTCGGCGGCCGGTTCCGGATGCTGGAGACGATCCGCGCGTTCGGCGGTGAGAAGCTCGCCGAAGCGGGCGAGGCGACGGAGTTCCACCGCGCGCACGCCGAGTACTTCCTGCGGTTCGCCGCCGAGGCGGACCCGAAGCTGCGGACGGCGGAGCAGCTGGACTGGCTGGCGCGGCTCGACGCCGACTACGACAACATCCTGGCGGCGTTGCGCTGGTCGACCGAGCACGACGTGGTGCTGGCGCTGCGGCTGGTGCCGCTGCTGGCGATGTACTGGTGGATGCGCGGGCGCCGGTTCGAGGGCGCCGGGCTGTCGCTGGCGGTGGTGTCGCGGTGCCCGCCCGAGCTGCGCGAGGAGTACGTCGAGGAGTTCCTGGTGTGCGTGCTCGGCGCGCTGGCCGGGCAGCGGCACGAGTCGCTGGAGCAGTACCTGCCGCTGGTGCACCGGTACGCGACGGACGGTTCGTGGGCACCCCGCAACCCGATGCTGGTGATGCTGCTGGGCGTGGTGGTCGGCCCGCCGGGCGACGACGCCGAGCAGCTCGGCCAAGGCCTGCTGACGGCCGGTGACGCGTGGGGCTGGGCACTGCTGCCGATGGGCATGGGCCTGCGGTCGATGATGTCGGGCGACCTGGCGGGCGCCGAGGAGGGCCTGCGCGAAGGTGCGGCGCAGTTCCGCGCGCTGGGCGAGCGGTGGGGCCTGTCGATGGCCCTGGACCACCTTTCCCAGCTGCTGACCTGGCGGGGTGAGTACGCGGCGGCGTTGCCGCTGATGGACGAGGCACTGGGCCTGATGCACGAGATCGGCGCGACGGACGACATGGCCGACCTGATCTGCCGCCGCGCGTGGACGCACCTGCTGTCGGGCGACCACGCCCGCGCCCGCGCGGACTACGAACTGGCGGCGGCGACGGCCCGCCGGTCGGGCATGCCGGAATCCCGCGCGGCGGCGTACGTCGGGCTGGCGAACCTGGCCCGGCAGTCGGGCGATCTGGCCGCGGCCCGGGAGCTGGGCGAGCGCGCGCTGGCGGAGTGCGCGGGAGGCTCGTTCTCGTCGGAGGCCGTCCGCGCGACGGCGTTGGTTTCACTGGGCTGGCTGGCGCTGGCCGAGGGCGACCGGTCATCGGCGGTCTCGCTGCACCGCTCGGCGGTGCTGATCGGACGGCAGTGGAACGCGAGTGACGTGGTGGCGCTCGCGCTGGAGGGCCTTGCGGGAGCAACCCGGCCCCCGGAGGCGGCGGTCCTGCTGGGCACGGCGGCCGCGGTGAGGGGCACGGAGATCAGCGGCCCGGACGTGACGGCGGTCCGGGGGCGGCTGGTGGAGTCGCTCGGGGTGGACGGGTTCGAGCGGGCGTACCGGACGGGGCTGGGGATGACCGATTCCCAAGCGTTCATCGGCCGGCTCGCCGGCGAAATCGAAGGGGTCGAACCGGCGGCCTTGGCCGGCGAATAGCGACCGCCGGCTTGGCGGGCCTTCCTTAACCACCTGGTGAGACTCGCGTAGCCTGATCGACCGTGCGTAACGTGGTAGTCGTCGGGGGCGGGATCGTCGGTCTGGCCGTGGCCTGGGAGCTGACCAGGCGCGGGCTGGACGTCACCGTCCTGGAAAAGGAATCCCGCTGGGCGGCCCACCAGACCGGGCACAACTCGAACGTCGTGCACGCCGGGCTCTACTACAAGCCCGGGTCCTTCAAGGCGCGGATGTCCGTCGCCGGCAACCGGTCCATCGTGGACTTCGCGCGGCAGTACGGCGTGCCCGTCGAGGTGTGCGGGAAGCTCGTCGTCGCCACCGATGAAAAAGAGATCCCCGCGCTCAACACCCTCGCCGAGCGCGCCGAGGCCAACGGTGTCCCGGCCAAGCAGATCTCGCCCGCCGAAGCGCGCGAGTACGAGCCCGAGGTCGCCTGCGTCGCCGCGTTGCGCGTCGAATCCACCGGGATCATCGACTTCCCGGCCGTCTGCCACGCGCTCGTCCGGCTGCTCGACGAAGCCGGCGTCGACCTGCGGCTCGACTCGCCCGCGCTGGCCATCCGGGCCGGCCGCAACGGCGGGGTCGAGGTCGCGACCGGTGACGACGTCGTCCAGGCCGACGCGCTGGTGAACTGCGCCGGCCTGCACTCCGACCGCGTCGCGCGGCTGGCCGGGCTGACGCCGTCGGCGAAGATCGTGCCGTTCCGCGGTGAGTACTACGAGCTCAAGCCGGACCGGCGGCACCTGGTCAAGGGCCTGATCTACCCCGTGCCGGACCCGACGCTGCCGTTCCTCGGCGTGCACCTCACCCGCATGCTCGACGGCAGCGTGCACGCCGGCCCGAACGCCGTGCTCGCGCTGCGCCGCGAGGGCTACCGCTGGCGCGACTTCTCCGCGAAGGACGTCGCCGAGGTCGCGGCCTTCCCCGGCGCCTGGCGGCTCGCGCGCAAGTACGCGTTCCCGACCGGGCTCGACGAGGTCCGCCGCTCGTTCTCGAAGAAGCGGTTCGCCGCGAGCCTCGCGCGGCTCGTCCCGGCCGTCACCGAGGACGACATCGTCCGCCACGGCTCCGGCGTGCGCGCCCAGGCGATGCGCCGCGACGGTTCGCTCGTCGACGACTTCCTCATCGAGACCACGCGCGACCAGGTGCACGTGCTGAACGCGCCGTCGCCGGCCGCGACGAGCGCGCTGGAGATCGCGCGCCACATCGCCGACCAGGTGTCTTCGGAGAGTTAGCCCGGCAGGTTCGCGGTCACCAGCGGCAGGCCCTGCTTCACGAGGTCGCAGGTCTTCGCGTCGTCGCCGACGAACCCGCTGACCACCTGCACCGACGACGTGTCGGTGATCGCCAGGGTCGCGCCGCAGGTGACCCGCAGGCCGCCCATGTTCGGGAACAGGCCCCACTTCCGGCCGCCGACGTCGACGGTCTCGGTCGGGGTGACGCCCTTCGCGCCCGGCCACTCCCCGACCGGTGTGCTGGGGCCGAACCAGACCTCGAACGCCTTCTGGCCGCCGTCGCCGTCGGTGTCGTCCCAGAGGCAGAACGACGCGTTCGGCACCGTGGACGAGTTGTCCTTCTTCCCGTCCGGCGAGATGTCCTTCAGCTGGGACACCTGGTCCGGCTTCAGCGCGGTGCACGGGTCCGCCGCCAGCAGCGGGCCGCCCGGCTCGGGCTTCGCCGACGTCGACGGCGTGACCGGCGGGGCGTCCTGCCCGCCCGGCAGGTGCGCCGCGGCCTGCGGGATCGCGAGCTTCGCCAGCTCGCACGACCGGTCGAGCTTGCCCGCCGAGACGCCGACGTAGGCGAACGACTTGGCGCCGAGCAGGGCGTAGAACGTGCAGTCGTCGGGCAGGATCGAGGCGTACTGCGTCCAGCTCAGCCCGCCGATCTGCTGCGGCTCGGACTTCTTGACCGCGCCGGCGACGTACTCGTTGAAGTCCATGTCCGTGGCGAGGCCGACGTTCAGGACGGCCAGCGGCTCGACGTCGTCCTTCGAGTTCCACAGGCACATCGGCGGCTGGAGCCGGGCCTTGTTCTCCTTGACCGGCTTCCCCGGGGACTTGTAGCCGAGGGCGTCGACCTGGGCTTCGTCGAGCAGCGTGCAGGCGTCGACGGCCTTGACGATCGGCCCCTGGCCGGGGACGGGCGACGCGGAGCCGCCGACCGTCACCGTGCAGCCGGTCACCACGGTCACGGCCGCCAGCGCGACCGCGACCCGCCACTTCATCCGCATGTGTCCTCCCGTTCGGCCCGGACTGTACTGGGACGAACGGAGCAGCACCGCGGATCCGCCCGAATCAGCGAGGCGTGAGGACTTCCTTGCCGCCGACGAACGGGCGCAGCGCCTCCGGTACCCGGACCGAGCCGTCTTCCTGCTGGTGGTTCTCGACGATCGCGACGATCCAGCGGGTGGTGGCCAGGGTGCCGTTGAGCGTCGCGGCGATCTGCGGCTTGCCGTTCTCGTCGCGGTAGCGGACCGAGAGACGGCGGGCCTGGAACGTCGTGCAGTTGGACGTCGAGGTCAGCTCGCGGTAGGTCTCCTGGGTGGGGATCCACGCCTCGCAGTCGAACTTGCGGTGCGCGGACGTGCCGAGGTCGCCGGTCGCGGTGTCGATCACCCGGTAGGGCACCTCGATCTTCGCGAGCATCTCCTCTTCCCAGCCCAGCAGCCGCTCGTGCTCCGCCTCGGCGTCTTCCGGCTTGGCGTAGACGAACATCTCCACCTTGTCGAACTGGTGGACGCGGATGATGCCGCGGGTGTCCTTGCCGTACGAGCCGGCCTCGCGGCGGTAGCAGGACGACCAGCCCGCGTAGCGGTTCGGGCCGTCGTTCAGGTCGAGGATCTCGTCGGCGTGGAAGCCGGCGAGCGGCACCTCCGACGTCCCGACGAGGTAGAGGTCGTCGTCCTCGAGGTGGTAGATCTCGCTCGAGTGCTGCCCGAGGAAGCCGGTGCCCGCCATGATCTCGGGCCGGACCAGCGACGGCGTGATCATCGGCGTGAAGCCGTTCTCGAGCGCCTGCGCGATGGCCATGTTGAGCAGGCCGAGCTGCAGCTGCGCGCCGACGCCGGTGAGGAAGTAGAACCGCGAGCCCGAGACCTTCGCGCCGCGTTCCATGTCGACGCCGCCGAGGCCTTCGAGCAGCTCGAGGTGGTCCTTCGGGGCGAAGCCGAGCTTGGTCGGTTCGCCGACGTGCTTGACGACGGCGAAGTCGTCCTCGCCGCCGACGGGGGCATCCGGGTGGACGAGGTTCGGCACGGTCCGGAACAGCGTGTCGAACTCCTCCGACGCGGTGTTCTGCTCCGCCTCGGCCGCCTTGACCTGCGCGGCGAGCTCCTTGGCGGTGGCCAGGAGCTGCTGCTTTTCTTCGGGCGGCGCCTTCGGGATCTGCTTGCCCAGTAGCTTCTGCTCGTTGCGCAGCTTGTCGGCGGCCGCGATCGAAGACCGGCGCCGGGTGTCGAGGGAGAGCAGCTTGTCGACCACTCCCTCGTCTTCACCACGAGCGCGCTGCGACGCGCGCACGGCTTCCGGGTCATCGCGCAGAGTCCTGGGGTCAATCACGGGTCAGAGGGTAGTCCGTACAGACTGTGCGTCCCTACTGGGTTATCCCGACAGTCTGATCGTTGAAGCGCTGTTCACGGCCTCCTCATACTCGCTTGAGACCCCGAGGAGGCGTTCGATGACCGATGAGCTGCTCGCCCGGCACCGCGCAGTCATGCCGTCCTGGATGTCGCTGCTCTACGAAGAGCCGATCGAGATCGTGCACGCGCACGACCGCCGCATGACGGACTCCCAGGGGCGCACCTACCTGGACTTCTTCGCGGGGGTGCTGACCAACTCGATGGGCTACGACGTCGCCGAGATCGGCGACGCGGTCCGCAAGCAGCTCGACACGGGCATCCTCCACACCTCGACGCTGTACCTGATCAGGTCCCAGGTCGAGCTGGCGGAGCGGATCGCCGCGCTGTCCGGCATCCCGGACGCCAAGGTGTTCTTCACGAACTCGGGCAGCGAGGCCAACGACACGGCGCTGATGCTGGCGACCCAGTACCGCCGCAGCAACCAGGTGCTGGCGATGCGCAACTCCTACCACGGCCGCTCGTTCGGAACCGTCGCGATCACGGGCAACCGCGGCTGGTCGGCATCGGCACTGAGCCCGGTGAAGGTCAACTACGTCCACGGTGGGTACCGGTACCGAAGCCCGTTCCGTTCGCTTTCCGACGCGGACTACATCGACGCGTGCGTGGCGGACCTGGTGGACGTCCTGAACACGGCAACGGCGGGCGACGTGGCCTGCCTGATCGCGGAGCCGATCCAGGGCGTTGGCGGCTTCAGCCTCCCACCGGACGGCCTGTTCCGGGCGATGAAGGAGGTGCTCGACGAGTACGGGGTGCTCTTCATCTCGGACGAGGTCCAGACGGGCTGGGGCCGCACGGGCGAGCACTTCTGGGGCATCGAAGCGCACGGCGTGACACCGGACATGATGACGTTCGCGAAGGGGCTGGGCAACGGCCTGGCGGTCGGCGGCGTGGTCGCACGCGGCGACGTCCTGGACTGCTTCCAGGCCCAGTCGTTCTCGACGTTCGGAGGCAACCCGGTATCGATGGCCGGCGCGACGGCCGTCCTGGACTACATCAAGGACCACGACCTCCAGGCGAACTGCGCGGCCCGGGGAGAGCAGCTGCTGTCGGGCTTGCGGGCGGCCGAGTCGCCGATCGTGGCGGAGGTGCGCGGAAAGGGCCTGATGATCGGAGTGGAGCTGATCAAGCCGGGGACAACAGAGCCGAACATCCCGGCGGCGGCCAGGATGCTGGAGGAGACGAAGAAGCGCGGGCTCCTGATCGGCAAGGGAGGCCTCCACGGCAACGTCCTGCGGCTCGGCCCCCCGATGACGCTGACCGCGGACGAGGCCCAAGAGGGGTTGGAAATCTTGGTGGACGCACTGGCGGCAACGCGCGCAGCACTGGCTTGACCCAAGAGAGGAGCGGGGTGGTCATCCCGGAGCCTGCGCGTCCAGCGAGGACAGTATTTTCTTTCAGCCGCGGCAGGACAACCCCACCCACGAGCACCGATGCCCTCAGTGCCCTCCGCTAGCGTGGAAATCAGGAGCCGCGCACGAACCGCACCACGTGTTCAGCCAGCTCCTCGCCCTTGTCCTCCTGCAGGAAATGCCCCGCTCCAGCGATGACCGGGTGGTCCAAGCCCGAAGCCCCCGGCATGGACCGCCGCAGGATCGGTGCCATCCCGCCCGTGTTCGGGTCGCCGTCGGAAAACGCCACCAGGAACGGGATCTCCAGCTCCGTCAACGTCTTCCACGCCTCCCGGTTCGCGGCCGACGCCGGGTCGTCCGGCCGGTACGGCACCAGGGACGGCATCGCCCGCGGGCCCGCCTTGTACATCTCGTTCGGGAACGGCGCGTCGTAAGCCGCGCGCTCGGCGTCCGAAAGCACCGAGGTGCACCCCGACTGCACGAACCGCGCCACGTCCAGCACCGGCGCCTTCTCGACGGCCGCACGAAATGCGTGCCACTCCGGAGGCATGTCGACGTCGCCGGTGGGCAGCCCCGTGTTCGACGCCACCACGCGCGAAAACCGCGACGGCGACGATGCCACCAGCCGCAGCCCGATCAGCCCGCCCCAGTCCTGGCCGACCAACGTGACGTCCCGCAGGTCCAGCGCGTCGAACGCGAAGCCGCGCATCCACTCGACGTGGCGGGCGCAGCTGTGGTCCGCCACGTTCGCCGGCTTGTCGGATCGGCCGAAGCCCACCAGGTCCGGTGCGATCGCGCGCAAGCCCGCGTCCGCCAGCACCGGGAGCATCTTGCGGTACAGGAACGACCAGCTCGGCTCGCCGTGCAACAGGAGCACGACCGGGCCGTCCGCCGGGCCCGCCTCGACGTACCCCACTCTGATCCGGCCGCCGTCGGGGTCCGCCAGCTCCGCGTAACGGGGCTCGAACGGGAAGTCGGGCAGGTCCGTGAACCGGTCGTCCGGTGTCCTCAGCAGGCGCACGGACCCCACGGTAGTGGCGAACGTCAGGAGATGCCGACCGCCACCACGAGGCCCAGGCCGAGGTGCGCCGCCGCGACGACGATACTCACCGGGGCGAACTTCTCGCTCTCGATCGTCGAAGCCACGTCGATGCGGGTCGCCCACTCCAGGAGCCGGACCGCGATCACCTGGACGATGATCCCGAGCAGGCCGTAGACCAGCGAGGTGATCAGGCCTTCGGTGAGGTCGCTGGCCGAGTTGAAGATCGCCACCACGACGATGAACGCCATCGAGAGCATCCCCGACGCGGTCACGATCACCGCGTTCGGCAAGCCCTGCGTGACCAGCTTCGACAGCTTGCCCGGCGTCGTCCAGTCGATCGCGTAGAAGCCGGCGAACATCAGCAGCAGGCCGATGACGCCGTAGAGCAGGATCGCGCCGATGCCCCGCACGAGGTCGGAGCCGAACGTGTCGGACAGCGCAAGCGTCGAGGTCACGAGTTTTCTCCCGGAAGGTCAGCGATGGGGTGTTTTATCACGACTCGACGATGCGGTGTGGGACGAAGGCCGCGCCGTCGTCGGTCACCAGGCCGCCGGTCTCGCGGATGCCCAGGCCGGCGGAGCTGTCGCCGACGATCCACGCGCCGAGCGCCGGCCGGTAGCCGTCGAACTCGGGCAGCGGGTCGAACGCCTGGTAGACGAAGCCTTCGGCGCCGTAGACGCCGTCGGTCTGGGTCTCGTAGCCGGTCGCCACGATCTGGACGTTCGCGCCCTCGCGGCCCAGCTTCGGCTTGCGGACGTACTCCGTCAGCAGGCCGGGGTCGTCGGCGAACGCGGGCAGCAGGTTCGGGTGGCCCGGGTAGTTCTCCCACAGGATCGCCAGCAGCGTCTTGTTCGAGAGGATCATCTTCCACAGGGGCTCGATCCACAGCGTCCGCGGCAGCGACTCGACGGCGTGGCGGCCGAACTCCTCGTCGACCACCCACTCCCACGGGTACAGCTTCAGCACGGTCGCCATCTGCGCTTCTTCGAGGTCGACGAACCGCTTGAGCACCGGGTCCCAGCCGATCTCCTCGATCGCCAGGCCCACCGTGTCGAGCCCCGCCTCGGCCGCGGTCTCCTGCAGGTACGCGGTGGTGACGTTGTCCTCGCCGGACGGGTCCGCCGCCGACCAGGTGAAGTGCAGCTCGTTCGAGGGCAGCTTGTCGCGCAGGAACGACCACCGCTCGACGAGCTTCTCGTGGATCGAGTTCCACTGGTCGTCGTCCGGGAAGACGTCGGTCTTCCAGTGCCACTGCAGCAGCGACGCCTCCAGCAGCGTGGTCGGCGTGTCCGCGTTGTACTCGAGCAGCTTCGCCGGCGACTTGCCGTCGTAGCGCAGGTCGAACCGGCCGTAGACGTGCGGATCCTGCCGCTTCCACGACTCGGCGATGTGCGGCCAGACCCACTCGGGGATGCCGAAGCGCTGGTAGCCCTCGGTCGTCACGACGTTGTCGACGGCTTCCAGGCACATCGAGTGGAGCAGCTCGACGTCGGCCTCGAGCGAGAGGACCTCGTCCATGTCGAAGACGTAGTGCACGGACTCGTCCCAGTACGGCCGCATCCGGCCGCTGCTGTCGCGGGCCGGCGTGCCGTAGACGAGCCCCTGCTCTTCGACGATCCGCTGCCAGTCGCGCCGCGGCTCACGCCGGTCCCGGTACACCTACGATCCCCCGCTCTTGCCGCTGCCGCCGCTGCCGCTCTTGCCGCTGATGCCGAACCCGCCGCGCTGGACGGACTTGCCGCTCTTCGTCGTGACGTTGGCGCGGGACGACGGCGCGTCGTACGAGCCACCGGTCACCCGCTGGCCGACCACGCCGGTGCCGCCGTAGTTGTAGCGGTAGCTGTTGTAGCCGCCGCCCGGGATCGGCAGGAACAGGAAGCCACCGCTGTGGTAGCCGCCGTGGCTGGTGACGTAGTTGTCGTCGCAGTAGTCGTCGTTCTGGACGACTACTCCGTCCTTGTCCGTGCAGACGGCTGTGACGTTCTCGGTCTTCGCGACCGTGTAGTACGTCGCGACCAGGCCGACGAGCCCGACCGTGACGCCGCTGCCGATCAGGATCTTGCGCCGCGTCGCCGCCTTGGCGTCGGCCTGGCGGGCCAGCTCCTCGTTGCGCTCCTCCTGGGCCAGCGCCTGCTGACGCGCCCGCTGCTCGGCCAGCGAGGGCTGGCGAGGCTGGGTGTTCGAGTCCTGGAACCTCATCGAGCCGCGCTTCGGCGGCTCGGGGGGCGGCTGGTCCCCAGTATTGTTGTCCTGCGTCATGTGCGCTCCGTAATCACCGGCCACCGCGAAACCTTGACCACCCTAACCACCCGGACCGCGCACGTCATGCGCGGCGCGGGCATCATGGAGTGCGATGTCTTCCAGCGCCGATCGGTTCCCCACCGCCACCCAGACGCTGCGCACCCGCGTCGTGATGGGCGGGATCTTCGCGGGCGCGCTCATCGCGCTCGCGCTCAGCGTCGTGTTCTCCTGGAGCGACGGCATCGTCGGCGGGTCCGGCGGCGGCGCGGGCCGGCTTTCCGCGGCCGCCCAAGAGGCCTTCCACTCCCCACCCGGCAGCTGCCTGACCTGGGACAACCCGGACGCGAGCGACGCGCGCAAGGTCGACTGCACCCAGCCGCACCTGTTCGAGGTGACCACGCTGGTGGACATCGGCGCCCAGTTCCCGGAGGGCGCGCCCGTCCCCTCGCTGGACCAGTGGCAGCAGATCGCGCAGCAGAAGTGCACCGCGGACGTGAAGCCCTACCTCGGGCACAAGCTCGACCCGTACGGCAAGCTCACCACGAACCTGCTCCGCCCGACGCCGTCGCAGTGGGAGGACGGCGACCGCCAGCTGCGCTGCGGCCTGCAGTGGGCGGGCCCCGGCGGCCGGCTGCTGCCGACCACCGGACCGGCCAAGGAGCAGGACCAGTCGCTGGTCTTCGAGCCGGGCACCTGCCTGGCGCTGCTCGGCAAGGGCGTCGGCGATCCGATCGACTGCACGAAGCCGCACTCGTACGAGATCGTCGCGACCCTGGACCTCAAGTCGAACTTCAAGGACAGCTACCCCTCCCAGGACAACCAGAAGGCCTGGCTCGACACCGAGTGCAACAAGGCGGCGGGCAGCTACACCGGCGGCGCCGACCTCGACGCGAAGAAGCTGATCCTGACCTGGGACCTGCGGGAACAGGAGAGCTGGGACGCCGGTTCGACCAAGGTCAACTGCAAGGTCGCCTCGGCACTGCCCGACAAGAGCGGCCTGCAGGCGGTGACCGGCAGCATCAAGGCCGCACCGGCGGGCACGGACGGCGGCCAGCCCCAGGACGGCGGCCCACCGTCGGACGGCGGCGGTGGCCCGGCCACGCCGAACCCCGCCCCCTCGACGGCGAAGCAGGGCGGCTGATGCCGGTCGAGATGAGCCGGGAACGCTTCGAAGAGCTGGTCTCCGAAGCCCTGGACGAGGTACCGCCCGAGTTCGCGAAGGCGATGGACAACGTCGTCGTGCTCGTCGAGGAGTTCAACGACGAGGCGCCGGACATCCTCGGGCTCTACCACGGGATCGCGCTGACCGAGCGGACGTCGTCGTACGGCGGGGTGCTGCCCGACCGGATCTCGATCTACCGGCAGCCGATCCTCGCCATGTGCGAAGACGAGGACGAGGTCGTCGAGGAGGTCCTGATCACCGTCGTGCACGAGCTGGGCCACCACTTCGGCATCGACGACGCCCGGCTGCACGAGCTCGGCTGGGGCTGAGCGCGGATTCCCCCGTCGCCCCGCCACGTTCCACCGAATTTCGCGCTTGCTCCCGGAAGTTGTCGCGAGTTTCACCAGTAGTGACAACGTGACCACGCGCAGCCATCTCCGCAGTTATCCTCGTACCCGAAGTCGTTGGGCGTCGATTCGTGCGGGGAGGCACAGTGAACGAAGCCCGGAACGACGGCGGTGGCCGAAGACTCAGGTGGCTGCTGACGTCGAGCGCGGCGTCCCACCTGGGGGACGGCATCGGCAAGGTGGCCCTGCCCCTGCTGGCCACGACGCTGACCCGCGATCCGGTGCTCATCGCCGGCCTGTCCGCCACCCAGTTCCTGCCCTGGCTGCTGTTCGCCGCGGTCGCCGGCGCGCTCGTCGACCGGATCGACCGGCGGCGCGCGATGATCGTCGCGAACACCGCGCGGGCGGCCGCCGTCGGCGCGCTGGCCGTGCTCGTCGCCGCCGGCGGGATGACGATCTGGCTGGTCTACCTGACCGCGCTGATCATCGGGACCGCCGAGACCATCGCGGACAGCGCGGCGAACGCGCTGATCCCGGCGGTCGTCGGCGACGGTTCCCTCGACGCGGCGAACAGCAAGCTGCAGGCCTGCGAGATCGTCGGCCAGACGTTCCTCGGCGGCCCGGTCGGCAGCCTGACGTTCGCGCTCTTCGCCGCCCTCCCGTTCGTCCTCAACTCCGCGGGCTTCGCGATCGCGGCGGCCGTGCTGCTCGGGCTGGCGGGCACCTACCGCGGCAAGCCGGAGGCGCCGGTCGAGCCGGCGAAACTCCGCACCGAGCTCGCCGACGGCCTGCGCTGGCTGCGCGGGCACCCGCTGCTGCTGCGGCTGGTCGTCGTCGCGGGCCTGCTCAGCCTGGTCAGCGAACTCGCGCAGGCACAACTGGTGCTCTACGCACTGGAAGACCTCCACCTGTCCGACGCGACCTTCGGGTTGTTCGCCTTCGTCGGCGGGATCGGCGGCCTGCTCGGCGCCGGTGTCGCCCCCCGGCTGGTGCAGGCGACCGGACGGCTCCCGGTCGTCGCCGGCGGGATCCTCTGCTGCGGACTGGGGTTCGGCGGGATGGGCCTGGTGCGCTCGCCGGTGGCCGCCGCGGCGCTGTTCGGCCTGTTCGCGGCCGCGGTGGTGGCGGTCAACGTCGTGCTGGCCACGGCCCGGCACACGCTCGTGCCCGGCGAGCTGCTCGGGCGGGTGCTCGGGGTGTGGCGCACGGTCGTCTGGGGCGCGATCCCGCTCGGCGCGCTGCTGGGTGGCGTGCTCACCGAGCGGCTCGGCTCGGCCGCGCGGACCTTCGCCGTGTCGGGCGCGGCGATGCTGGTGATCGCCGCGTTCGCGTTCGGCGCGCTGCGGCGCCACTCCCTCGGTGACAAATCGGACTCAGCCGCGGCGCTGACCCACCACGATCCGGGATTGTGAGCTGAAATAGCTCCTCACCCAGGTGGTGAGGAGGCAGTCATGCGCACCCTGGACCCGGGGACCGGCACCGACGCCGATCCCGATTTCGACGAGTCTTCGGAGGAGGCCGAGTCCGCGTCACCCCCGCCGTCACGCCGGTTGCTCGTGCTGTGCGCGGTGGCCGGGTTCGTGCTGGGCGGCAGCGTGCTCGGGCTCCTGTGGGGGCTGTCCGGAGTGCACGCTGGCGCGCTCGAAGACGCCGTGGCGGCGTGCCAGGCGCTCGACCGGGTGGGTGAGCTGCCCGACACGAGCCGCGACACGCAGCCGTCGCTGACCCCCAGTCTCAGCTCGGAGCGGCTGCACCGGATGATGGCCGCACGCGAGCTGGCGGCGGCGGCCGCCCAGGTGAACGCCAACTACCAGCCGCTGGCCGACCACATCGACGGCGTCAGCCGGATGGTGCTCAGCCTGCACTTCAACGACATCTCCGGGCAGCGGCACCTGACCGAAGCCAAGGAGATCTGCGGCAGGATCTGAACAGCCGGGCGAAGCCCGTCCGTTGAGGGTGGCGGTGGGGCGGGGTCCGGGCTAGGCCGGGTGGACGGTCTTCACCGCGAGCTGGTTGCCGGGGATCTTCGTGCTCGCGCAGCCGGTGCCGTCGCTCGGCACGAAGTTCGACGCGGTCTCCTGCGGGAGGTAGATGCGCAGGCCCTTGACCGGCGTCGGCTCGCAGGTGCCCGGGTCGAAGTTGCGCACGTTGACGAACTGGATGTCGGCGGCCGCGGTCTGGCCGGGGTTCAGCTTGACGGCGTTGCCCTTGGTGCCTTCGCGGAAGGCGTCCTTGCCGACCTGGTGCCCGTCGGCGCCGGCCACGTAGGACACGCCGGGGAAGCCCTGGATGGTGCAGGGCTTCGAGCTGGAGTTCGTGATCAGCAGCGGCCGGTACGTCGAGCCGGCCCCCGAGTCGCCCTGGCCCAGCGAGAGCTTGACGTCTCCGGCCTTGCACAGCCCGTTGTCCGCGGGCTGGGCGGCCGGCGGCTCGGCCGGGGTGGCGGTGGGACTCGGCGTGGTCGTGGTGACCGTGGTGGTCGCGGTCGGCGTCGCCGAGCTCGACGGCGTGGAGCTGCTCGCCGCGTTGGTGGTGCCGCCACCGCCGCAGGCGGAAAGCGCGAGGACGCCCGCCGAAGCCGCGACGACCGGGAACAACCGTGAAAGCTTCATGTCAATCGCCTCCCTGGTGTGGTGCTGCGGGGTAGACGTACCGGGGCGCGGGCGGGTTGGCTGCTTTCGTAAATTCCCCACCAAACGTGTTCTAAACGTGACGGGATCACACGTTCGATACCTTCAGAGCGGGGTGTCGACCCAGGTCAGGCAGCGCCACTCGCCCTCCGGCCGGGCCTCCAGCTCCACCAGGCCGGTGTTCGGGATCAGCGCCGCGTTGGCGACGTCCGCGTGCACGTTCGGCGCCAGCCACTCCGCGGCCAGCCGGATCGCGCCGCCGTGGCTGACCAGTGCGAGCACGCCGTCCGGGTCGGCCTGCTCGTGCTTGGCGCGCAGCCGGCCGACCGCGTCCAGCATCCGGGTGCGGACGCTCGTGCCGCTCTCGCCGCCGGGCAGCGACGGCGCCAGTTCGCCGAGCGTCCAGCGCCGGACCGTCTCCATGTAGGTCCGGATCGACGCGTGGTCCGTCGCCCCTTCGAGGTCACCCGCGACGACCTCGTGCACCCCGTCGACGACCTGCACGTCCAGCGCGAACCGCGCGGCCAGCGGTGCCGCCGTCTGCTGGGCGCGGGTCGCCTGCGAGGCGTACACCGCGACCAGCGGTTCCTCCGCCAGCCGCGCCGCGAGGTCGTCCGCCTGCCGTCGCCCGAGGTCGGTCAGCGGCGGGCCGGGCAGGGCGGTGTCCAGCGCGCCGCGGACGTTCCCGTCGGTCTGCCCGTGGCGGATGAGCAGCAGCCTCATGCCTGGGCCCCCTTGCGGACCGCCTCGGCCCACGCGGCGGCGTCGACGAAGTCGTCGTTGCCGAAACCCGCCTCGATCGTGGTGGGGGTGCCGTCGGCGCGGGGGTGCGAGCCGAGGAACCGAAGGTTGCGGCAGTGCCGGCGCAACGCCGTCAGCGCGTCGAGGACCCGCGGCTCGGCCACGTGCCCTTCGAAGTCGATGAAGAAGCGGTACTCGCCGAAGTTGTTGCGCGTCGGCCGGGCGTCGAGCCGGGTCAGGTTGATGCCGCGGCCGGCCAGCTCGGTGAGCAGCTCGGCGAGCGTGCCGGTGCGGTTCGCGGCCGCGGCGACCACGGACGTCCGGTCGGCCCCCGTCGGCTCCGGCAGCTCGCCCGGCCGGCGGACCAGCAGGAACCGCGTCGCGGCGTCGGCGACGTCGGCGACCTCGGTGGCCAGCACGTCGAGGGCGTAGTGCTCGACCGCGACCGGCGCGCAGACCGCCGCGTCGAAGTCGCCGTCCAGCACGCCGACCGCGGCGGCGGACGTCGACGACGACGCCACCGCGTGGGCGCCCGGCAGGTTCGCCTCGAGCCACTCGCGGACCTGGGCCAGCGCGTGCGGGTGGCTGGCGACGGTCCGGATCTCCGGGTTTCCGGGCCGGGTCAGCACGCTGAAGCGGACCGGCAGGATCGTCTCGGCCACGGCGACCAGCGGGGTCGACTCGCTGAACCCGTCCAGCGTGGCCGGCACCACGCCTTCGACCGAGTTCTCGATGGGGACGCACGCCGCGTCCGCCTCGCCCGTGCGGACGGCCGTCATCGCGAGCCGCACGGTCTCGTAGGGGATCAGTTCTTCGCCGGCGGCGAGCACCCGCGCGGCCTGTTCGGTGAAGGTCCCTTGCGGGCCGAAGTATGCGATCCGTGACACAGCTCCCAGGCTACGGGGCCTGGCCGTGGCGACATTCACTCGGACAGCCGGTACGCGAACCGGTTACGCCGGGTGGCATTTTTTGCGATGCTGAGGGCGTGACCGCCGAATCGGGCACGCACGCCGGACGTGAGGGCGCCAAGCCGCCGGTCGCCCCTCGCGCACCGGAGCTGGTGCTGTGCGCCGTCGATGAACCACTCGCCGATGCCTGGACCGCCGCCGCGCAGAAGCTGGCCGGCCGGGTCCGGGTGCACCGCGGGTCGGTGCTCGACGTCGTCGCCCAGGCGGTGGTCAGCCCGGCCAACTCCTACGGCTGGATGCGCGGCGGCATCGACGCCGTCTACGCGCAGGCGTTCCCGGGCGTGGAGCAGCGCGTCCGCAGCGCCGTCCTGGCCTTCCACGGCGGTGAGCTGCCGATCGGCGACGCCGTGGTGGTGCCCACCGGTGAGGCCGAGCCGGAGTGGTTGATCAGCGCGCCGACCATGCGGGAGCCCGGCGAGCGGCTGCCCGCCGACACCGTCCACCCGTACCTCGCCGCCCGGGCGGTGTTCCAGACCTGGCGCGACGGCCGGCTCGACCACGGGCCCGTGCGGGAGTACGTCGAGACGATCGCGATGCCGGGGCTCGGCACCGGCGTCGGCGGTCTCGCTCCCGCCACCTGCGCCCGGCAGGTCGCGGCGGCCTGGGACGAGGTCTTCGGAGAGCGTGACGCTCGGTGATCAACCCCACCTGGGAGGTGGACTACATCACAGCGCTTTAACCGGCCGTAAGCCCTACCGTTAATCAACGCAGGTGAAACGTCCGCCAGTGCAGGCGACGGCCGGAGGAGTGTGCGATGACCCGGGTCCGCGAACTCAGCCCGTATGTCGAGCTGCACCGGGAACAATGGAAAGAACTGCGAAGTTCGACGCCGTTGCCGCTGACGGCGGCCGAGCTGCTGCGGCTGCGCGGCCTCGGTGAGCAGGTCGACCTGGCCGAGGTGGCCGACGTCTACCTGCCGCTGTCCCGGCTGATCAACCTGCAGGTCGCCGCGCGCCAGCGGCTCTACGAAGCGACCACGACGTTCCTCGGTGACGACTCCCGCGGCACGAAGGTCCCGTTCGTGATCGGCATCGCCGGGAGCGTGGCGGTCGGCAAGTCGACCACCGCGCGCCTCCTGCGCACGCTGCTCGCCCGCTGGCCGGACCACCCCCGCGTCGACCTGGTCACCACCGACGGGTTCCTGTACCCGCGCGCCGAGCTGATGCGGCGCGGGATCATGCACCGCAAGGGCTTCCCGGAGAGCTACGACCGCCGCGCGCTGCTGCGGTTCGTCACGGAGGTCAAGTCGGGCGCCGAGCGGGTGGCCGCGCCGGTGTACTCGCACCTGGCCTACGACATCCTGCCCGGCCAGGAGCAGGTGGTGCAGCAGCCGGACATCCTGATCGTCGAGGGCCTGAACGTGCTGCAGCCGGGGCCGCGGCTGATGGTGTCCGACCTGTTCGACTTCTCGATCTACGTCGACGCCCACACCGACGACATCCAGCGCTGGTACATCGAGCGGTTCCTGGAGCTGCGGCACACGGCGTTCGCGGACCCGGCGTCGCACTTCCACCACTTCGCCGGCCTGCCCGACGACGAGGCCCGCGCCGAGGCGCGCCACCTGTGGCACTCGATCAACGAGCCGAACCTGATGGAGAACATCAAGCCGACCCGGCCGCGGGCGACCCTGGTGCTGCGCAAGGACTGCGACCACACGATCAACCGGGTCCGGCTGCGCAAGCTCTAGAAGGTCACGCACCTCGTCACCCACATGCCGCACATTCGCACGCTGAGCGAGTGCGCAGGCACGATTCGTTGCGTCCCGGCGACTCTCCGCGCCGGATTCCGGCCGATCGGCCGAGGTGGCCCGTTCAGCCGTAACCGGTTGGCCGATACCGGGCGTGCGTTGTGAAAGCGACCCTGAAGGAGTCAGGAAAACGGCTCTGAGCTGGGGAGGAGGCCCACGATGTTCACCATGATCCTCACGTGGGTCGGTGCGGTGCTCGGTCTGGTCTTGCTGATCGCGATGGCTGCCGGAACGTTCGCCGTCGACTTCGACGACCGGCTCCAGGAGCGCCGCCGCAAGGGGAAGCCCGCCGAACCGGCAGGCCCCCTCCCCTAGCGATCAGAGTTCGGCCAGCGCCTCCAGGTAGGCGTCGGCGTCGTATTCGAGGTTTTCCCCGTCGAGCAGGCTGTTTTCCAGCGCATCGATGAGCTGCTCGAAAATCTCGTCGCGGTCGAGCTCACCCTCCTGCAGGCGCTCGACGGCCGGCCAGACCTCGGCGGGCTCGTTGTCCCACAGCTGGTCGACGATCGTCGCGCGCAGGATCAGCCGCTGCTCTTCCTCGTCCTCGTCGGCCTCGGCGATGACGAGGGCGCGGCGCTGCTCCGGGTCCTTGGGGTCGAGGTCGACCTCTTCCTCGTCGATCTCCGTGGTCGTCGACGGCACGGCGAACATCCGGCGCTCCAGCGCGTCGGCGAGCTCGGTCGGCGACAGCTCGTCGGTGTCGGCGAAGTAGCGCTCCAGCGGCGAGTCGTCGTCGGCGTACTCGCTCAGGTAGTCCTGCACGGCCTCGTCGAGCGCGGCGATCGCGGTCTCGGTCAGGTGTGCCCGCTCACCCGTCCACTGCACCCAGGCCAGCACGACCGGCTCCACGGCGTCCTCGTGGTCGGCGTCGAGCTCGTACTCCTCGCCGAGCAGGCCCTCGAGGAATCGCGCGATCTTCTCCGGGCCGACGCGCAGCGGGTTGCCCGGGTCGGTGCGCAGGCCGTGCTCCAGCAGCAGGCCGCCGAGCGCGCGGGCGGCATCGGCGTCCTCCCCGCTCGCCGCGACGAACTGCTCGACGACGGCGGCGCGCTCGGCGTCGGACCACTCGGCCACCTCGGGCACGAGCGCGGGCTCCGGCAGCGCGCGGCACCAGGTCAGCGCGACCGCGTGGAAGCGGGCGTAGTCCTCGCTGACGTCGGCCTCGTCGACGTGGTCGGTGGCGGCGAGGCCGTCCGCGATCAGGCGGTGGGCCTCGGCGGGGTCGACGGCCTCGAAGAGCACGAGCTCCGGGTCGGCGTCGGACTGCTCGCGCATCTCGGCGATGACGTCGGCCGGCCCGTCGATCACGACGAGGTCCCGGACCCGGCCGCCCTCGGTGAAGTCGAGCAGCGCGAGCAGGCCGTACGCCTGGTCGCCGTGGGAGAAGACGCAGAGCAGGGACGACTCGTCGCCGTAGACGTCGCCGGTCCGCCAGCACTCGCCGGCGGTGACCTGGCCCAGCCCGGCGGCGAAGGCGGGCTCGGGGATGCCGCGGCCGAGGACCACCTGCAGCCCGGCGTCGGCGGCCTTGCGCTCGACGTCGGTCTCGGCGACGACCTTCAGCGCGGCCAGCAGCGCGGCGGCGCCCGGGGTGATCTTGCGCTGCGCGAAGGCGATGAGCTCCAGGCCGAGCGGCTCCTCGCCGTCCTCGACCGGCAGGTCGCGGAACTGGCCGAGCACCTCGGAGGCGAGCAGTTCGACGTCGACGGGCGCGGGGTCGGCACCCAGCGCCGAGAAGTCGTTCAGGACGTCCTTGAACAGGCCGGTCACGCTGTGCGTGACGGGCTGCGGCTGCCTCTTGCGGGCGCGACTGACCGGGCTCATGGCCTCATGGTTTCACTCACCCACTTCTTGTGGGGGTCCGGGTGGCGAAGCCCCCGGCCCGGGGCGAAGCCCCGGTTCAACACCGCGAGGGGGTCGCGGTGGCCCTGGCGCGGGTCCCGCCGCGTGCCCGGCGGGGAGGCGCCGAGCCGGGGCGACGGAACTGGGCCACCGCGACGCCTTGGCGCGCTCACGATGTCCCGGTGCACGTGTATCACCGGTTCTCCCGGCTCAACGAGGGGTGCGCGGGGAGGTTACGGCCTTCGGCATGGCGATTCTGGCGGTCCGGATTTCCGTGATGAGCCGGGTTTTCCGCCGGTGGTTTTCCACCAGCGCGGCCAGGTAAGCGGTGAATTCGTCCGGCGTTTCGGCCCGTTTGTGCAAGGTGCGCAACAGCTTCAGCCGCCGCGCGGCTTCCTGGTACGCCTGCGGGTCCTTGCGCTCGATGAGCTCGTCGACGTGCTCGCGGAAGACCGGGATCGTCTCGGCCGGGTGCTCGGCCGCGCGCTGCTCGGCCAGCTCGAGCTTGAGCTCGGCGGACGCGCCGAACCGCACGCAGGCTCGCCAGGCTTCGTCCGGACGGCCGTCGTCGAGCAGCACGCGGACCAGCTCGTCGGCCTGCTCGACGCCCTCGGCGGCGCGTTCGCGCAGGCGAGCAAGCGCTTCCCGGCGTTGCACCGTCCACTTCCCGTCCTTCGTCGCGGCCTCGCGCAGGACGGCGAACGTCTCGCGGCCCGGATTCGCGTCGAATTCCTTGCGACGGCGGGACGTTTCGCTCTCCGGCCCGGGTGACAGCGCCGGCGGCTGCTTGTCGTGGGTCAACGCGCGGGCTGCGTGCGCGATGGCCTCGCTGTGGCGTCCCGCGGCCCGCAGCACCCGGACGATCTTGAGGCTGACGTCCACCCGCGGCGGCTTGGCCGACAGGATCGCCACCAGTTCGTCGACGTCGCCGAGCACCTCGGCCAGCTGCTCGCGCAGCCGCTCGGCCACGTCGCGGCGGTGCCCCGGCCCGTTCGCCGCGAGCACGTCGTCCACAGTGGACTTGATCCGCTTGAGCCCCGGCTCACCCAGCGCGGTCGCGAACTCGGCGAGGTCGATCACCGGGCGGCCGGGTCCGTCGAACTCGACCTCGAGGATCCAGTCGGCCAGCTTCTCCGGGTCCGGTGGCCGGGCCGCGCACGCGCGGGCGTACAGCTCGACGGCCCGGTCCAGCCGGTCGGCGAGGTCGCCGGCGTGGTCGCCGGACTGCTCCAGCACCTCGCTGATGTCGTCGACCGTGCGCCGGGCCAGCGGGGCCAGGTCGGCGCGGCTGCCGGCGTCGAGCATCCGCTGCAGCGTGTCGAGCACCGCGCCGATCTTCGCGGTGTACTCGACGTTCCCGTCGGTCACCGCGGTGTCCAGGAGCCGGTGCGCCTCGCTGACGTCACCGGATTGGGTGGCCGCGCGCAGTTCGAGCGAATGCCGCAACTCGGGATCGCGCTCGGCCTGGGCGTGCAACAGGTCCGCCAGCGTCTCCGCGTCCAAAGTGCGCAGGTAGGGGCGAAGATCCGAGTGGGGACTCACGCGCACCAGTCTGCCCGACGCGCGCTAGCACGCGTGTGGGCCAACCGCGTAGTCTTTTCGGAGTAATCTATGACTCTGAGTAAGCAGCTCATCGACGTCGTAAGTCGTCGAACACGGCTTTCAGCGGCCAGGGATCCGGCAGCCCCGGCCTTCGTGACCGTGCGTGGCGGGGCCGGGGGATGGCCGCGCCCACGGTCGGCACCATGATCGGGACCACCGGCACCGGAACCCGCGCCACCAGCCGCCGGACCACCACCATCAGGAGCACGGCGAACAGCAGGAGCGCCGTGCCCGCCGCGAGCGCGCCGGCGAGGGTGCGGCGGCCGTCGTCGAGCGTCAGCTGCACGGCGTACTGGCTCTGCTGCGTGTACAGCCCGCCGAGCTGAGCGGACACGGCGTAGGCGGCACTGCGCCACGCGGACTCGGCGACCGGAAGCGGTTCGGCGGCGGTGAAAGCGTTCTCGGCGGCGGTCAGCCTGCTCCATTCGGCGCTACGCGTGAGCGATTCGTACGCCATCCGGCCACTCTCGGTGAGCTGCGGGACGACCCGGGCCAGCTCGGCGCGGTAGGAGGCGACGGCGGAGGTGAAGGATCCCCGCGTGACGTTGTCCAGCCCGGCCAGAGCGAGGGAATCGGAGCGATCCATGCCTTCGGCGACGGAAAGCAGCTCGACGGCGGTCGTCTGCTGGTAGGCGGACTCGGCGTCCGGCGCGTGGCGCGCGTAGTCGCGCAGGCCGGCGATGGCGGACTCGATCCGCTGGGTGTACGTCGCGAACGCGGCGCTCCGCTGCTCGGGCGCGGCCATCGCCGCGCTCCGCCCGGCCTGCAGCGCCACCACCGCGCGGGCCGTCCGGTCCGCCGCGGCCGCCGTCTCCACGGCCATGTCCCGCGTCCGAACCGCTTGGTGGATCAGGAGAATCGCGATCACGACAGCCACGGCGACGAGCGCGCCACCGGGGATGAACGCGATGCCCAGCATGCGGCCGCGGACGGATCGCAGGTACTTCAAGACGTTCCCTTCCCAGCCTTGGTCCCCGCAACAATCCCGACGGGATTCAACCTATTGAGTGAGAGATTCACCGGTCAACGGCAGTCCGCCATACGGCCGTTAGCTGGCTGTGACGACGGGGCGGCGACGCGGCAAAATCGCGCCCGTGACCTTCGACGACGTGACCCAGCGCCTGCGCGGCTTCGCGGCGGCCCGCGCCTGGGAGCCGTACCACACCCCGAAGAACCTCGTGATGGCGCTTTCCGGCGAGGTCGGCGAGCTGACCTCGCTGTTCCAGTGGCTGACCCCCGAGGAGTCCGACGCGTGGCGCGCGGACCCGGCGCTGGCGGAGCAGGTGCTGGACGAGATCGCGGACGTCACGCTGTACCTGCTGCAGCTGGCCGACCGCCTGGGCGTCGACCTGGCCGCGGCGGCGCACGCGAAGATCGACCGCAACGAGGTCCGCTTCCCGCCGCCGGCCTAGCCCCAGAACACCCCGCCGGGGTTGCGGTCGATCTCGTCGAGCAGCGCGGGCGGCGTGCTGGCGACCGGCGCGTCCGGGTAGCTCAGCCACCGCCCGTTGCGGTCGGCCCACCACACCGACCAGATGCCGAACTCGTCGAACCGCAGCTGCGCGATCTTCTGCTCGGTCCAGTCGGGCCCGGCCTGCGGCGACCACGGCGCGCGGCGTTCGACGATGGTGACCGCGCGGCCCCGGGCCCGGCACTCGACCCGGATCCGGTCCTGGAGGTGCTCGGGGACGCGCTGCGCGCACCACCGTTCGATCTGCCGCAGCGCGAGCTCCGGAATTGCCATGGGACCAGTGAACCGGACTCGGTCAGCGGGCGCGCAGGTGGGCAAGCACGGCTAGCGCGGCGCGGGCTCGGCGAGCCACCAACCGCCGAGCAGGGCACCCACCCCGAACGCGGCGAAGAAGATCCCGGCGGCCACCGGCGTTCCCCCGAACATCGCCACGACGACGATGAACATCAGCAGCAGGCCGATCCCCATCAGGATCCGCCCGCCCACCAGCTTCGACGTCCTGGCGCGCGCCACAGCCGGCGGCGCGGCCGGCCGCTCGAAGCCGAGGGCGACCGGGGCGGCACCGACGTCGAGCAGCGCGGCGCCCAGTTCGGCGGCCCGCGTCAGCCGGGGCTCGTTCGCGGGCACGGTCTCGTCGGCCACGACGTGGGTGACGCTCGCGGTCAGCTTCTTGGCCAGCCGGCCGCCCTCGGCGAGGACGCGGGCCCGCAGCCGGTCCGCCGCCACGCCGGCGCCGAGCACCAGCACGCGGGTCGGTTTCCCGCCGGCGGTGGGCCGCAGGTCGCCGGCGTCGGCGACGCCGAGCGCGGTCGCCACCTGCCGCAGCTCGCGTGCCTCCGCCGCGGTCACCACGCCGTCCCGCTCCGCGATCTCCCGCAGGGCGCCGACGAGCCGCTCGTGCACCGCACGCACGTGCGCGGCGGACAACCCGGCTTCGCTCGCCGACGCCGCCAAGGCCGTCACCTCGTCGGCCGTCAGGTGCTGATCGGCGATGGCTCCGGCGAGCAGGTCGAGGTAGGCGTTCCCGGATCCGCCGTCGGGGATCCGCTCGACGGCCTCGGCCATCCACCCCGGCTCGGCGGGCAGCTCCTCGGCGCGGGGCAGCAGCCGGCCGCCGGTGAGCCGCGGCAGGCCGGGGAAGACCGGCGGGGTCGCGAACGTCAGGCCGTACCGCCCGAACAGGACGGTCGCCAGCCGGGCGAGCGTCCTCGCCGCCGACAGGGCCGAGGGCCCGGTGGGCACGCCGAGGGCGTGCGCCACGGTGGCCGTCCGGTAGTTGGGCAGCCGCAGCACCGAGCGGGCGGCCGCCGTCACCGAGACGCCCGGGAGCGCGGGCACCCGGACCCTGACCGACGCGATCTCGCGCTCGAGGAACGGCCCGGCGAACGCGGGGTCGTGCGCCACGACCACGCTGCCGGCGCAGAGGTCGAGCAGCGGTCCAAGCACCTCGCCGAACGACGGCGCGCCGTCGAGCTCGCCGCGCGTGATGCCGTGCACGAGCGCCGGTCCGGGCGGCACGCCGGGCCCGGGGTCCACCAGCGTCGACAGCTCGCCGACGAGTGAACCGCCGGCGTGGACCCGCACCGCGGCCAGCTCCACGACCCGTCCCGGCCGCAGGCCGGTGGTCCGGATTTCCAGTGCGGTGAAGTCGAGGCCGTGCGCGGGGTGGCCGCCGGCGCCCAGCAGCGGGAGGGATTCGATCACGTCCGCAGGTCGTTTCCCGATCCGTCGTTGTGACAGCTTTTCGGCGTGCGGCCGCGGTTCGTGACGTGATCGTGACGGCAACATTCCGCCGGATAACGACTGGTGGTCGATAACGAGCTCGGGCGTAACGACGGCGGGAGATTTCCCGAGTACACCGTCGGCACGTCGCTCGAGGAACGAGGAAATCCCGCATGCAGCCGAAGAAGCGCTTTCCGAACTGGCTGAAGATCGTCCTGGCCGCGTTCACGGTCCTGTTCGTGCTCGGCGCGATCTTCGGCGAGGCACCCGATCCGAAGCTCACGACCGCCGCCGCTCCGGCGTCCTCGGCACCCCCGCCGACCAGCACGACCACGTCCTCGACGCCGACGACGGCGGCCGTCACCTACACCGTCGGCAGCGTGCCGGACGGCGCGACCGTCGTGGTCAACGGCAGCGATGGCACCAGCAAAACGGTGCACGTCCTCGGTGTGCTCGCCCCGGCCGCCGGCACCGGTTGCTATGCGGCGGAATCGCTCGGGTGGGCCGCCTCGACGCTTTCCGGCAAAGCCGTCACGCTCGGCGCGGAAACCGCGCAGGGCATCTCCTTGACGCTCGCCGACGGGCAGGACTACGCGACGCTGGCCATTCGAATGGGTTATCTCAAGTACGCGGCCTCCGCCGCTTCGCCCGCGCTCGCCGCCACCGAAACCGCGGCGAAAGCCGCCGTCAGCGGGCTGTGGGGACCGCCGTGCAACGGGACCATCGACGCGCCCGCGCCGACGCCCGCCCCGGTGCCGACGCCCACCCCGGCACCGAAGCCCACCCCGGCACCGAAGCCGGCCCCGGCCACCAAGGCGGCTCCCCCGCCGCCGCCCGCGGAGACCACCGAAGAAGCTCCGGCCCGCAGCGCCTACTACGCGAACTGCTCCGAGGCGAAGGCCGCCGGCGCGGCGCCGCTGTACCGCGGCGAACCGGGCTACCGGTCCGGGCTCGACCGCGACGGCGACGGCGTCGCCTGCGAGCGGTGATTTAGCCTGGGCCGATGACGACCGCCGACGAACTGCTCGGCAGGCTCGCGGGCCTGGACAAGGACGCACTGGCCAAGGTGCTGGCCCACCGGCCGGACGTGCTGGCCGAGCCGTGGCCGCGGCGGCTGGACGTCGTCGCCGCGCGGCTCGCCTCGGCCGAGTCGGTCGATGCCGCGCTGCTCGCGTTGCCGTTGCCGCTGGTGCAGGTTCTGCGGGCCGTCCAGCTGTGTCACGCGATCGGGCGGCGGCCCGTGCCCGTCGCGGAAGTCGCCCGGCTGCTCGGTGCCGCGGACGTCGAGTCCCATGTGGACGAACTGGCCGACCGCGCCCTGCTCTGGCGGGACGCGAACGGCATCACGCTGCCGGCCCTGCTGCACCGCACCGGCTTCGGCGCCGAAGGCCTCGGTCAGCCCGTCGCGAACCTGCTCGGCGAACTCGGCACGAGCCGGCTGGCGGCGCTGTCCCGCGCCCTCGGCCTGCCCGGCTCCGGCCGGAAACCGGAGCTCCTGCGCGAGCTCGTCGGCTTCTTCCGGGACGGTGAGCGCGTCCGCGAGCTGTTCGCCACCGCGCCCGAAGAGACGCGGAAACCGTTGCGGGACATGGCCGACGGCGTTCCCGAGGTGGAGGGCGTGGCGCCGGCGGGCTGGGCGTTCGACCACGGCTTCCTGTTCGGGACCTACTTCGGCACCGCCACCATGCCGATCGAGGTGTCGCTGGCGCTGCGCGGCCCGGACCACCAGCTGCCGTTCACCCCGGTGGAACCCGGGTACGCCGTCACCCACACCGGTGCCGAAGCGGCCGAAGCGGCGTCGTCGGCTGCCGCGTTGCGGTTGCTCGACCGCGTGTCGGCGGTGCTCGACCTGGCGGCCGCGCAACCGTTGCCGCTGCTCAAGGACGGCACGATCGGCGCCCGGCTGGTCAAGAAGCTCGCCAAGGACACCGGGGCCAACCCGGCGGAGATCGAGCTGGCCATCGACCTCGCCGCGCAGGCCGGGCTGCTGCTGGCCGACGAGCCACCGCCGCCGCGCCGCGGCCAGAAGGCACCCGCGCCCACGCTCGCCCCGGACCCGGACCTCGCCCGGCCCGAGCCGGCCCTGCTGTACCGCCTGCTGTTGATGACCTGGTGGGACCTGGCCGCACCGGAGTTCGAGGTCGACGTCGACGCACTGGTGCGGCGGCTGGTCGTGCGGCTGACGGCGCGGCTCGCTCCCGGCGACGCGCTCGACGTGGACTCGCTGACCCGGCTCGCCGAGTGGCACGCGCCGATGCTGCCGACCGACGATCTGGCCGGGCACGTCCGGATGGCGCTCGAAGAAGGCGAACTGCTCGGCGTCCTCGCGCACGGCGCGGCGACCGCGGCCGGGCGTGCCCTGCTCGCCCCGGAACGGCTCGTCGAAGTCACCGACGAGCTGGTCTCCCGGGCGCGCACGACGGCGTTGTTCGGCACCGACCTGACGGCGATCGTGCCCGGCTCGCCCGACGCCCGGCTCGCCGCGCTGCTCGACCGCGTCGCCGACCGCGAAGCGCAGGGCACCGCGACCAGCTGGCGGTTCTCGCCGTCGTCCGTGCGGCGGGCGTTCGACCAGGGCGCGACGACCGGCGGGCTGCTCGAAGACCTGCGTGCCGTGGCCGCGGGTGAGCTGCCGCAACCGCTGGTGTACCTGGTCAACGACGTCGCGCGGCGGCACGGCGAGGCGCAGGTGATCGACGTCGCGAGCGTCGTCGTCGGCGAACCCGCCGTGCTGGCCGAACTCGCCGCGCACCGCAAGCTCGCCAAGCTCGGCCTGCGTGCGGTGGCACCGACCGTATTGACGTCCACTGTGGACGCGGCGCGCACACTGGAGGCGTTGCGCGAAGCCGGTTACGCGCCGACCCGCCACGCCGCGGACGGCAGCATCGTGCTCCCCGCCCGTGACCAGGCCGAGCCGACGGTGGCCGTCCGCGACCCCGAACCCGGCGAGCTGCCGCCTGATCCCGCCGGCCACGCCGAACGCCTGCTGGCCGGCCCGGCGAGCGGCCCGGCCCTGCTGCGCGGGCAGCTCGCGCGGGCGATGAGCGACCGCTACGCGGGCCGGCTCACGCCGAAGCAGCAACAACTCTGCTGGCAGCTCGAAGCCGGGCTGCCGGTCGACATCACCTACCGCGGCGAGCACCTCGTCATCGCCTACCCCGAGCTCGACGGCGAGATCCTGGACGTCTGGTCGCTCGTGGAACGCGCGTACCGGCGGCTCGAGCTGTCGGATGTCGAGCTGGCTCAGGCCTCGACGGCGGTGAGCCTCGCGTAGGCCACGACGTTGTCGAGGTAGTTGCCGCTCTCCCGGTCGAACGCCCCGCCGCAGGTGATCAGCCGCAGTTCGGGGTCCGGGGTGTCGCCGTAGACCTCGTCGGTCGGGAACGTGGCCTTCGGGTAGCGGTCGACGCGGTAGACGGTGAAGACGGCGATCCGGCCGTCCGCGCGGCCGACCCTGGCCTGCTCGCCGGGGCGCAGGTCCTTCAGACGGGAGAAAGCGCCGGGCACGTGCTTGTAGTCGACGTGCGCGGCCAGCACGGCCGGGCCGGTCTCCCCGGGCGAGGGCGCGCCGGTGAACCAGCCGACCGTGGTGGCGTCGCCCGGGACCTCCAGCGCGCCGCCGGACGTGAGGCCGAGGTCCTTGATGTCCTCGGCCCGCACGCCGATCGCCGGGATGGTCAGTGACGCCGGTTTCGCCGCGGGGAGGCCGTCGGCGGTCGCTGCCGGGGTGTGCGCGACGCTGGCGGTGCCCGCCGGGTTCGTGGCGGGCGGGCTCGGCGGGGCGACCTCCTGCGGCGCCTTCGGTGACAGGACCAGGACGAGGGCCACGGCCAGCACCACGCCGAGCGCGGCGACGACCGCCGTGACCGCGGGCCACAGGCGCGGGTGCCTCAACTCGGGCGCCGGCGCAGGTAGAGCACCATCCCGCCGGACACCGCCGCGGCGAGCAGCGTGCCGCTGACCACGAGGAAACCGGGAACTTCGCCGTCCGGCTCACCACCGCCGGTGGCGACCCCGCCGACCGGCTTGACCTTCACCTGGTGGCCGGTGGTGGCGGGCTTCTTGGTGGACGTCTTCGGCGCGGGCTTTTCCGCCGTCGCGGTGGTGGTGGCCGGCTCTTTCGGACGGTGCGCCAGTGATTCGCAGGCGATTCCGTCCTTGTCGCGGTCCAGGCCGTACGGGTCGCCCGGAGTGGCGTCGAGGACGGCCTGGGCTTCTTCCTGGAACTGGTAGTCCGAGCAGTTCTTGTCGCCGTCGAGCGGCGTCGCGAGCTGGGCGGAGGCGAAGGGGACGGGGCCGAGGAGAGCGAACCCGGCGACAGCGGCGGCCGTCGTCAAGGCACGGCGAAACAGGGACAACGGAATTCCTTCCGAACGGGATTCGGTGCGATTGCGTGGTTACTATCGCCACCTCGTCCACGCCGTTACGGACGTTTCCGGAATTCCGGAAATGCCAGCGCCCCACGAAGAGCGGCGGGTTCCGTGATTCTTTCGCACTTACACCCCGACCTGCGGATTTGCCGATCAGGAATGCATACCGGCCGGGATGTTACGCGGTTCGCGGTCACACCTTTGAGGTAATCCACGTGTGACAGTGACGACCGGCCGCCGCCGCGGCACCCGGGCACCCCGTAACCTCGGGGTATGCCGATCCAGGTTTTGCTCGTCGACGACCACGAAGTGGTCCGCCGCGGGCTCCGCGACCTCCTCGGCGACGAGCCCGACATCGAGGTCGTCGCCGAAGCGAGCAGCGTCGAAGAGGCCCTGGCGGTGGCGATGCACGTCGAACCGGAGGTCGCGGTGGTCGACGTCCGCCTCGGCGACGGCGACGGCATCACGCTCTGCCGCGAACTGCGGTCGAAGCCGAACCCGCCGGCCTGCCTGATGCTCACCGCGTTCGACGACGAAGAGGCGATGGTCGGCGCGATCATGGCCGGCGCCGCGGGCTACCTGCTGAAACAGGTGCGCGGGCAGGACGTGGTGAACGCGGTCCGCGAGGTGGCGGCCGGCCGGTCGCTGCTGGACCCGGTGAGCACCGCGCGCGTGCTGGACAAGATGCGGCACCCGCCGACGGACGAGCTGGCGACGCTCACCGAGCGCGAACGCGACGTGCTCGAACTGATCGGGCAGGGCCTGTCGAACCGGGAGATCGCCGAGCGGTTGTTCCTCGCGGAGAAGACGGTCAAGAACTACGTCACGTCGGTGCTGGCGAAGCTCGGCATGCAGCGCCGGACGCAGGCGGCCGCCTGGATCGCGCGGCGCGAGAAGTAACCGTCCGCGGCCGGCGCGGCCGCAATCCGCCGTTCGCTGCGACCTTTTCAAGCCTCGTCACGGTCAGCCACGTCGATCCGGGCGTTTTCGGGTAAAGATTCACTCGAACGTGAGTCGAATATATGTTCGACCAGCCGATAAGATCGTTGCCGAGGGCGTGGAAGGGAGGCTGGATGACCCGAGAAGGGTGAGTCGCGGAAGGTACGGATCAGTCGAGCGGCAGGTCGAACGCGACGAGGGTGCCGAGGCTGGGTGAGGAGTTCAGGAAGAACTTCCCGCCCGCGGCGTCCGCACGTTCGGCGAGATGACGCAGACCGCGGGTGGCGACGCCTTGGGGAACGCCGGAACCGTTGTCCCGGACGCGGAGTTTGACGCCGCCGGAATCCCTGGTCAGCGTCACGCGGGTTTCGCTGGCGCCGGAGTGCCGGACCACATTGGACAGTGCCTCGCGCAGCGCGGCCCGGATGTGGTCGGCGCGTTCCGCGGGGATGTCGGCGAATTCGCCGGACAGCTCGAGGGTCGGCGGGTAGCCGAGCAGCTCGCCGGCGATGCGGACCTCGCCGCGCGCCGACTCGGCGAGGTCGGTAGGCGTGCCGGTGTCGTGGCGAGGCTCCGGTGACCTGAGCGCGCGCACGGTGCCACGGATTTCTTCGATGGTCTGGTCGAGCTGGTCGATGGCGTCGGAGAGCCGGGCCCCATCGGCTTGGGCGAACCGCTTGCGCATGTTGCGCCGGACCCGGTCCAGCTGCATCCCGGCACCGTAGAGCCGCTGGACGATGACGTCGTGCAGCTCGCGGGCAATGCGCTCCCGCTCTTCGTAGAGAGCAACGCGGTGGCGCGCGTTGGCGCCTTCGGCAAGGGCGAGGACAACACCGGCTTGGGCGGCGAAGGCCACGAGCATCTCGACGGTCCCGGCGGAGAAGGGTTCGCGCCCCCGCTTCCGGTAGACGGTGAGAGACCCGAGAACCCGCCCCCCGGACCCAAAGGGCGCGGCGGCAAAGGGCCCATAGCCGCGAAGCTCGGCGGGCACATAGGGCGCGGTCCGCGGATCGATGGTGAAGTCTTCACTGGAGACGGGTTCGCCCCCACGAGCCACCCGCCCGGCCGCGGAGTCGGCGGGAAGAGCAAGCCCGCGCAACGACTCACCGGCGGAGACTCCAGGCTCGGGGCTGCCGGACGCCTGAGTGGCGCGGCTGGGGAAGGCCTCGCCCGCAGGCGTGGTGGGGCCGGTTGCGCTGGGGTCGCCGGGCGGAGCTGTGTCCGGGCCACCAGAGCCCGCAGGGCGCGCACCTCCCGCAGGCGAGGAGGGACCGGTTGCGCTGGCGTCGCCGAGCGAAGCTGCATCCGGGCCACCAGAGCCCGCAGGCGCTGCGGAGCCGGTGTTCGGCTCGGCGGGCGTTGCGTAGTGCGCAGCCTCGACCACCACTCGGCCGTCCTCGGTGCTCACCATCGCCAAACCCAAGTCGGCGTCGGCCAGTTCGGCTGCTCTTGCCACCACCGTGTCCAGCACCGCTCCCGGGTCGTCGCCGGACAGGGCGGTGCTCGTGATCTCGGTGGCTGCGGACAGTGCCCGCGCGGCAAGCGTCGGATCCATGAGTTCGGTCATTATCGCGCGGCGCGGTGGCGGCACGGCAAGGACACCAGGGAAATCGATCACCGGACCGGCACCCTGGTGACGACCCGGCCGTCGCGCACCTCGAGGACCACGTCGGCTCCGGCCGCCTCCTCGGCGACGTGCGTCACGTGCACCACCGTCCGGCCCGCCAGCGCCTCCCGCAGGTGCGCGCGCACCGCCTGTGCCGTCACCTCGTCCAGGTGTGCGGTGGGCTCGTCCAGCAGCACCAGCCCCGCCGACGGCGCTCCGAGCAGCGCCCGCGCCAGCGCCACCCGCTGGGCCTGGCCGCCGGACAGCCCCGTGCCGCCGCTACCGAGCAGCGTCTCCGGCGAGACGTCGGTCAGCGCCGCGCCGCTCAACGCCGCGCGAAGGTCCTCCTCGGTCGCGGTCGGGCTGGCCAGGCGGAGGTTCTCGGCGATCGTCGTCGCCGCGAGCATCGGCTCCTGCGGGGCCCAGGCCACCGCCTCCGGGACCGCGACTTCGCCACGCCGCGGCGCGAGGAACCCCAGCAACGCCGCGACCAGTGTCGACTTGCCGGCCCCGCTGGGGCCGACCACCGCCGCATAGGTGCCCGGCGCGAGCTCCACGTCCACGTCGTGCAGCACCAGTGGGCCACCCGGCCAGCCGAGGTCAGCACCGCGCAGCGCAACCGCCGTCCCCGAAACCCGCGCGACAGGCGCTTCCGGTGCGTCGGCGAGGCGGCGACGCGCCGTTTGCAGCGTGTCCCAGTGCTGCGCCACCGGCGGGAGCAGCGCCAAGACCTCCGCCAGCGCCAGCGGGACCAGCGCCGGCAGCGGCGCCAGGACCGGGTCGAGCCGCCCGCCCGCGACCGCCTGGGCGGCGAGCGCCGTGCTGACCACCGCCGCCGCTCCGCAGATCAGCGTGACCAGGGCTTCCGCCGCGCCCGCGCCGAACGCCTGGCGGCGCGCCTGCGTCACCAAGCGGGTGTCGGCCTCGGCGAGCGCGCGCCGACGGTCGGCCGCCTTCCCGAACGCCAGCAGTTCGGCCGCTGCCTCGAACAGCACCAAGACCCGGGCGGCCACGTCACGACGGCCGTCCGCCAGCGCCGACGTCGCCCGGCGCTCGGCACGCAAGGCGACCCACGGCGCGCACAGTCCGAGTGCCACCGCCGCCGCGAGCGTCAACCCCGCCGCCGGCAGCACCCACGTCTGGACGGCGATCGCCCCGGCCGCGACCAGGGCCACCACCAGCGGTGGCGACACCACCCGCGGCAGGAGGTCGCGCACGGTGTCGACGTCGCCGACCAGCCGGCGTTGCCCTTCGCCCGCGCGCAGGCTGCGTGCCGGTCCGAGCCGGACCAGGGAATTCCACAGCCGCACCCGGACGCGGCCGGCGATGCGGAACGCGGCGTCGTGCGTGACCAGCCGTTCGACGTACCGGAGGCCCGCGCGGCCGAGGCCGAACGCGCGGACGCCCACCACCGCGACCGTCAACGTCAGGATCGGCGGCTGCTGGGACGCCTTCGCGATGAGCCAGCCCGACGTCGCCGTCAGCGCCACCCCGGCCAGCAGCGCGAGCGCGCCCAGGGCGGCGCCGCCGAAGAGCCGTCCGTCGAGGAGGGCACGCCAGCTCAGCGGCGCGGCCGACGAGTCCACAGTGGACGCTTCGGCGGCGGGAGCGGCATCGGGCGGCAGGTCGACCGCCGCGGTGCGCTCGTGGGACGCGATGATCGCCGCGGCGCCGCTGTCGACCGCGCGCTGCACCGCGTCGAGCACCAGGCGGGCGCTGGCCTCGTCGAGGTGGGCCGTCGGCTCGTCGAGCAGCAGCAGCCAGGCGCCGTGCTGCACCCGGTTCAGCGCCCGGGCGACGGCGACGCGCTGACGCTGGCCCAGGGACAGCTGGGAAACCGGCCGGTCGGCGAGCCCGGCCAACCCGAGTTCGGCGAGCACCGCGCCGGCGGAGCCCACCTCCTCGCGGACCGTCCCGCCGGTGAACACCGGCGATTGCGGCACCCACGCGACCTGTTCGCGCCAGCGCACGAGGTCGGCGTCGGCGAGGTCCGTCGAGCCGACCGTGATGGCGCCGTCGTGCGCCGGGACGAAGCCGAGCAGGGCCGAGAGCGTCGTCGATTTGCCGCCGCCGCTCGGGGCGCGGAGCCAGACCGTCTCGCCGGGCCGGACCGCGAACGACTCGCCGTCCGGAGCGAAGCCGCCGCGGCGCGCCACCCGGAGGGCGGACACGCGCAGCGCACCGCGAGACGGGATCGCGGTTCCCGCCGGACGCACCGGGAGAGCCAGCAGGTCGGCGACGCGCCGGACCGCTTCGACGCCGTCCTCGCTGGCGTGGAACGCGGCGCCGACCGCGCGCAGCGGCTGGTAGCACTCCGGCGCGAGGATCAGCACGCCGAGCCCGATGGCCAGCGGCAGGTGGCCGCCGGCGAGCCGGACGCCGATCACCACCGCGACCAGCGCCACCGAGAGCGTCGCGACCAGTTCGAGCACGAACGCCGAGGAGAAGGCGACTTTCAACGTCTTGAGCGTCGCGCGGCGGTGGCGTTCGGAGAGCCGCCCGACCGTCTCGGCCTGCGCGGCGGCGCGGCGGAACGCGGTCAGCACCGGCAGCACGCGCACGAGCTCTAGGAGCCGCTCGGACATCCGGTGCGTCGCGTCGGTCGCGCCGGCGACGCGGTCGGCGGTGTACTTGCCGACGAGGATGGCGAACATCGGCAGCAACGGCACGGTCAGCGCGACGATCACGCCGGACGGCCAGTCGGCGAACAGGATCGCCGCGCCGGCGCCGAGGGGTACGACGGCCGCCGTCACCAGGGCGGGGAGGTATTCGCGGAAGTAGGCGTCGAGCGCGTCGAGGCCGCGGGTGGTGAGCGCGGTCAGCTCGCCGTGGCCGCGCCGGGCGATCCACTCGGGACCCAGGCGCAGCGCGTGGTCGACGGCCTTCGCGCGCAGCTCGCGTTGCGCCGTCGCGGCGGCGCGGGCGGAGACCGTGCGCACCGCCCAGCCGGTCAGCGCGCGCGTCGCGACGAGCGCGAGCAGCGCGGCCAGCTGGGCGGTGCGTCCCCCGGAACCTGCTCCGACGATCGTCGCGAGGACGTCGGCGAGCAGGAATGCCTGTGCGACCAGCGCGGCGGCGTGGAGGAAGGACAGGAAGCCCACCAGGGCCAGCGCTCGGCGCACGGCCGGCACGAGGGCCGGCAGCGCGCCGAGCGGGCCCTTTCCCGGCCGCGCCGAGTCCACTGTGGACTCCGAGGCGAGAAGGGTTGCGCGCCCGGGAAGTTTGCTCATGGTGCGTGAACCGCCGGGATGTGCTGGGTGCCGATGCGCTTGCGGAACACCCAGTACGTCCAGCCCTGGTAGATCAGCACCGCGGGGGCACCGAAGACGGCGACCCACGTCATCACGGTCAGGGTGTACGGGCTCGACGCGGCGCCCTCGATGGTGAGGGTGTTGGCGGCGTCGAGGGTCGACGGCAGGACGTTCGGGAACAGCGAGCCGAACATGACCACCGCGGCCCCGGCGATGACGACGCCGAGCGCGGCGAACGCCTGCCCGTCGCGGTCGGCGCGCAGCCGCAGCCAGGCGACCGCCGCCGCGGCCGCGCTGATCCCGAACGCGAGCAGCGTCCACAGCGTGCCGGCGCGCCACTGGACGACCGAGAGGAAGGCGACCACCGGCACCATGGCGACGGGCAGCAGCCTCAGCGCCAGGGTGCGCGCACGTTCCCGCAGTTCACCGCTGGTTTTGAGGGCGAGGAACGCGGCGCCGTGGGTGATCGAGAAGGCGGCGATCGCGACGGCGCCGAGCAGGGTGTCCCAGCGGACGGCGGCGAACGCTCCGCCGGCGCGGTTGCCGGCGGCGTCGAGGGGCAGGCCGAGGACGGTGGTGGCGAGGATGAGGCCGACGCCGAGCGGCGGGATCCACGAGCCGATCATGATTACGCGGTCCCAGTTGCGGCGCCAGCGGTCGGAGTCGACCTTGCCGCGGTACTCGAAGGCGACGCCGCGGCCGATGAGGGCGAGCAGCACGAGCAGGAGCGGCAGGTACGCGGCCGAGAACAGCCCGGCGTACCAGGCGGGGAAGGCGGCGAACATGGCCCCGCCGGCGACGATGAGCCACACCTCGTTGCCGTCCCAGACGGGCCCGATGGTGTTGACCATGACGCGCCGCTCGGTGTTGTCCTTCGCGAGGACGGGCAGCAGCATGCCGACGCCGAAGTCGAAGCCTTCGAGGAAGAGGTAGCCGAGCCAGAAGAAGGCGATGACGACGAACCAGACGATTTCCAGGGTCATCGGGCACCTACCACACCGGTCGGACGCATCCGGCTCTGCGCGGCCTGGTGGCCGTGAGTTATCCACAACGGGTCGAGTTGTCCACAGATTTGCTGTGGGTAACCCTGGAGAGTGACCGAGCCGATACACTGGGTTCGGGGACGCCCCCCGGGAAGGGCGGGGGCTGCTTTTGGGAAGTCTGGGCCTGCTGCACAGCTGCTGAGCTGCGGGTTTGTCATCTTGACCTCCTCAGTACGCGAAGGCGAGCGTGTCGCCCTCGGCCTCGTCGGAGTCCTTTTTCGGTGGGGGCATCACCGCGTCGACGCCGCCGCGGATGTACTTGCGCATCAGGTAGAGCTCCACCACTCCCAGCGCCGCGTACACCGTGGTCAGGGCGATCAGGGACGTCCAGACCTCGCCCGTCGTCAGCCTCGAGACGGCCTGGGCGGTGAACATCCACACGCCGTCCACGCCGGTCGGGTTGGGGGCCACCACGAACGGCTGGCGACCCATTTCGGTGAAGATCCAGCCCGCGCTGTTGCCGAGGAACGGGGTGGCGATGCCGCCGAGGACCAGCCAGGGGAACCAGCGGCCGCCCGGGACGCGGCCGCGCCTGGTCAGCCACAAGGCCAGGAGTCCGATGCCCGCCGAGACCGCGCCGAAGCCGATCATCATGCGGAAGCCCCAGTACGTCACCGGCAGGTTCGGCACGTAGTCGATCGGCTTGCCCGCCAGCGAACCCAGTGCCGGGTCGTCCGGGTAGTTCGTGCCGTACTTGGCCTGGTACTCCGTCACCAGGTTCTCCACGCCCTTGACCTCGGTCGTGAAGTCGTTGTGGGCCAGGAACGACAGCAGCGCCGGCACGTTGAACGTCTTCACGTCCTCGCAGTTCGCGCCCGAGACGTCGCCGATCGCGATGATCGAGAAGCTCGCCGGCTTTTCCGTGTGGCACAGCGCTTCCGCCGACGCCATCTTCATCGGCTGCTGCTCGAACATCAGCTTGCCCTGCGTGTCACCCGTGATCGCCAGTACCGCGAACGCGGCCACGCCGACCCAGCCACCGAGGCGCAGCGACGAGCGCCAGACATCCTCGTGACCGCGCTTGCGCCAGAGGTGCCAGCCGGCGACGCCGACCAGGAACGCCGCCGCCACCGAGAACGCGCCCGCGAGGGTGTGCGGGATCGCGGCCAGTGCCGTGTTGTTCGTCAGAACCGCCCAGATCGAGTTCATGGTCGGCTTGCCGTTCTCGAACGTCACGCCCACCGGGTGCTGCATCCACGAGTTCGCGGCCAGGATGAAGTACGCCGAAGCCATCGTGGCCAGCGAAAACGCCCACGCGCACGCCAGGTGCACCTTCTTGGGCAGCCGGTCCCAGCCGAAGATCCACAGGCCGAGGAACGTCGATTCGACGAAGAACGCGACGAGCCCTTCCATCGCCAGCGGCGCGCCGAAGACGTCGCCGACGAAGCGGGAGTACGCGCTCCAGTTCATCCCGAACTGGAACTCCTGCACGATCCCGGTCACCACGCCCATGGCGAAGTTGACCAGCAGCAGCTTGCCCCAGAACTTGGTCATCTTCAGGTGCCGCAGCTCGCCGGTGCGGACCCAAGCGGTCTGCATCGCCGCGACCAGGATCGACAGCCCGATGGTCAGCGGGACCATCAGGAAGTGGTAGACGGTGGTGATGCCGAACTGCCACCGCGCTAGCTCAAGGACCTCCACGTGGTCCAGCGTGCTCCGGGGGCCGGGGGCCGGCCAGATCAACTGGTCCCGTCCGGGGCAGGACCAACGTCCCGGGTGACTACAGCTGGTCGAGCGCCTTCCGCGCCTCGTCCGCCACGACCCGCCGCGGGCCGTCTTCGCCCAGCTCGAGGACGTGCCGGAGAGCCAGCGCGTAGGCCGTGTCGAACGCCTTGTCCGCGGAGACCTCGATGTCCGGCGACACGCCGACGCCCTCCCAGTTCTCCCCCGACTGCGGGTCGTACGAGCGGGCGATCGGCACGGTCACGTCCAGGTAGGTGTCCACTTTGTACCGGTCGCAGGGGTGCGCGCCGCCCCGCGTCACTTCGCCGACGGTCTTCGCGCGGCCCTGCCGCTGCAGCGAGAAGGCCAGGTCCTCGCCGCCGGAGAACGTCACCGGGCCGGTGAGCACCCAGATCGGCTTGGCCCCGCCGAACTTCGGCCCCGGGACGTACGGCAGCGTCCACATCTGGGTCACGCGGTCGCCGTCGCGCTCGTAGAAGTCGAGGTAGTGGGTCCGCTCGTCGACGAGGTAGCTCTGCAGGAACGCGCTGGTCTCCGGGTCACCCCCGCGGTTGCGCCGGACGTCGATCAGCAGCGCGTCGGCCGGCGCGACCAGCGTCATCGCGGCCGAGAAGGCGGGGGCCGCGAGGTCGATCGGGTAGAGCATGGTCGTGTCGAGGTAGCCGACGTTGCCCGGCAGCCGCCGCACCTCCGCGATCCCGAAGTTCTCCAGCTCGGCCGCGCGCCGGAAGTCCTCGGAGGCGTGTTCCGCGTCACCGTCCACGGCCACGGGGTCGACGTGGTGACGCAGCCGCAGGTGCTTGTCGCCGTTCACCGACTGGAGGTCGGTTGTGACGGCCGTCGCCAATTCCGCCTCGTCGAGGTCGGCGTACGCGCCTTCGTCGAGTCGCGCGCGAAGCACCTTCGCGAGCTTCGCGGCGACGTCCGGGAAGACGTAGTGAGCTTCCAACCGGCGGATGACCTCTTCGACCTGCGCAGCACGCGCCCGTGACCCCATGCCGGTGAACCTACCGCAGGCCACAACCGAAAATTCGGCACGCCGAAAAAATTTGTGCGACACCCCTGGATGCCAAATTCATGGCCGCCGATCAGGCAATTTCGCGCGGGCCATCAGCTTGCGGCGTTCTAAACCTCCCCTTTATCGTTGCAGTGAAAGGGGCGACGAAAACTCATGACTGCCGCTATGGTGGCGCTGATCAGCGCGTTCGGCCTGGTCCTCGCCGTGGAACTGCCGGACAAGACGCTCGTCGCAACCCTGGTGCTGACCACCCGTTTCCGCGGCTGGCCGGTTTTCGCCGGGGTGTGCGCCGCGTTCGCCGTGCAATGCGTCATAGCGGTCGCGTTCGGCAGCGTGTTGACGTTGTTGCCGGACGTCGTTCTTTCGCTGGTCGTCGCCGCGATGTTCGGCCTCGGCGCATTCATGCTCCTCCGCGAGGGCTTCAGCGAAGCCGACGAAGCAGGTGAAGACGCATCGCGGACCGGCCCCTCGCCGCTGTCCTTCACGCGCTCGGCGATGACGTCGTTCGGGGTGCTCTTCGCCGCCGAGTGGGGTGACGCCTCCCAGCTCGCGACGGCGAGCCTCGCGGCCCGGATCGGCAACCCCTTCGCCGTCGGCGTCGGCGCCTTCACCGCGCTCGTCGTGGTCGCCGGGCTCGCCGTGTTCATCGGCGGGAAGATCCGCAGCCGGATCAAGCCGAAGCTGATCCAGCGCTGCGCCGGGTTCGCGTTCGCCGGGTTCGCGGCGTTCGCCCTGGTCCAGCTGGCCTTCTGACCGATCCTTCACAGGTTCGCCCGGTAACCTTTCGGGAACGAAAGGGAGAGCGCCGGGTGAACTCGCCGAAGACGCACGCCGTCTCGCCACTGCACGGCCGGATCGCGCTCGGCGGGATCGGCCTCGCCGTGGCCATCTCGATCGATCTGCACCTGCGGCTGTCCGGCCAAGTCAGCCCGATCTGGCAGACGCTGTCCGAGTACGTCTACGGCAAGCTCGGCACGTCCTCGGCCGCTCCCCTGTTCAGCATCATGTGCCTGGCGCTGTCCCTCGGCTCGGTGGCGCTGCTCGCCGGCATCGCGAAGGCCCACCGCCCCGGCACGACGGCCGTCTGCGGGCTGCTCGGGGTCTGGTCGGCCGGGCTCTTCGTGTGCGGCCTGGTACCCGTCGACCCGGACGGCCAAGCGCGGTCGCTCGCCGGGCAGGTCCACAACATCGCCGCGCTGACGGCGTTCATCGCGCTGCCCGTGGCCGCCTTCGTGCTCACGAAGAAGGACCGCGAGCGCTGCCCCTGGGAGCCTCGCCGGACGACGATCCGGCGCCTGGCGACGGCGAGCCTCGTGGCCGTCGGCGTGGTGCTCGGCGGGTTCGTCTTCACGCTGACGCTCGGCCTGTTCGAGCGACTGCTGTTCACCGTCGACGTCGCCCTGCTGCTGACGATGGTCCGGCCGCTGGTGGCGGTCTCGCGGCGTTAGCCGTCCGTCTTCAGGATGTCGGCCAGCCGGGTGGCGGCCGCGACGACCTGCGGGCCCACCTCGGCCGCCTTGAGCGGCTCCATCGAAACGACGCCGACGCTAGCCCGCAGGCCAGGCACCCCGCGCACCGGCGCGGCGACGCCGGACGCGCCTGCTTCGAGCTCGCCCGTCGACGTCACCCAGCCATCGCCGCCCGGCCGCAGGCCCATCGCCTTGCCGGCCGCGCCGGCGGTGAGCGAGTGCCGGCTGCCCACTCGGTAGGCGACGTGGAAGTTGGTCCACGACGGCTCGACGACGGCCACCGCAAGCGCTTGCGCCCCCTGCGCGACCGACAGGTGCGCGGTCGCGCCGACCTTCTCGGCCAGCTCGCGCAGCACCGGACCGGCCGCGTCCCGCAGCTGCGGCAGCACCTGCCCGGCCAGCCGGAGCAGCCCGACGCCGAGCCGGACCTTCGTGCCGTCGCGCCAGACCAGCCCGCGCTCGGAAAGCGGCACGAGCAGCCGGTAGACCGCCGCCCGGCTGGCCCCGATGGCCACGGCCAGCTCGGAGATGGTCGCCGCGTCACCACCGGCGTCGGCGACTGCCTGCAGCAGCGCCAACCCCCGGTCGAGCGTCAGCGACCCCTCCCGGCTGGTCACAGCAAGCCGAGTTCGCCCAGGTCGGAGACCGGCTCCTCGAACGTCGCCGCCGCGTAGGACGCGAAGAGCGCCCGCACGGCCTTCGCGGCCGGCTCGGACAGCGCCCGGGCCTCGTCGGCCAGGGCTTGGGCGTCGGTCGACTCCAGCGCCGCCCGGACGTCGCCGCCGGCCAGGCTGCGCGCCGAGGCCACGAGCAGGTTCAGGAAGCCGTGGTGCACGAACCCGGTGTCCGGGTCGGTGTGCCGGACCGCGCGGTGCAGGCTGTTCGTCGCCTTGAACGACGCCCCGGCGGACCCGCTGACGACGGCCAGGAAGTCCGCCACCTCGTCGACGCTGGGGAAGTTCTCGCCCGCCTGCCCGCCGCAGCGGATCTTCGGCCAGCTGCCGTGCTCGATCACCTTCCGGACGCCGTCGAGCCAGCCGACGCCGCGCCGCGGCTCGACCACCCGGATGACGTCCTCGGGCACGAACTCCGAGACGCGCTCGAGCCACACCTCGTCGACGTCCGACGGCGCCGGCATCTCGACCATCCGCAGCGCGAGCAGCTCGCTGCGCGACTCGACGATCGAGATGGCCTTCGGGACGCCACCCAGGCCGGTGTCGATGATCAGCGAAAGCGGCAGCGGCTGCTTCGGTTTGATCTTGATCAGCTCGGTGATGAGCTCGGGCAGCCGCGACGCCTGGCAGAGGAAAACCCCCAGTACACCGGCGTGTTCGGAGTCCCGGCTGGCGAAGTGCGCACGCAGCGCTTCGGGCATGGCCGCATCGCCCGGAGGGAACAGCGCCGAGTCGTCGACGAGCCTCGCGAACAGGGGAGGAATTCCACGGGGGCCGGGGGGCGTGAGTTCCACAGCGCTTGACACGACTGACACGCTAGTAGCGTACGACATCAGGACAAAATCGTTCGCACAACGAACACGTCAGAAGGGGACGTCGATGCCTTACTACCGGCGGGTAGGCGAGCTCCCGCACAAGCGGCACACCGCGTTCCGGAAGCCGGACGGTGGCCTCTACGCCGAAGAGCTGATGGGTGTCGAGGGCTTCTCCGCCGACTCCGCGCTGCTCTACCACCGCGGCCTGCCGACGGCGATCGTCGACGCCGTCGCGGTCGAGGAGGACCGCGGGTCGCTGACCCCGAACCACCCGCTCAAGCCGCGCGCGTTCAGGACCCAGGACCTCAAGTTCGGCGGCGAGGCCGACGCGGTGACCGACCGGCGCCGGCTGTTCGGCAACAACGACGTCACCATCGGGTTCGTCACGGCGACCGCGCCCAGCCCGCTGTACCGCAACGCGGCCGGCGACGAGCTCTTCTACGTCCACGGCGGCTCCGCGACCTTCGAGACGATCTACGGCCGCCTCGAGGTCGGCGACGGCGACTACGTCGTGATCCCGACGTCGTGCACCTACCGGGTCGTCCCCCACGGCGAGGTCAGCCTCTTCACGCTGGAAGCCCGCGGGCACATCGGGCCGCCGAAGCGCTACCTGTCGGCGAAGGGGCAGTTCCTGGAGCACTCGCCGTACTGCGAGCGCGACATCCGCGGGCCGGAGGAGCCGCTGCTGGAGGACGGCGAGGACGTCGAGGTGCTCGTGCGGCACCGCGCCGGGCTGACCCGCTACACCTACGCGACGCACCCGTTCGACGTCGTCGGCTGGGACGGCTGCCTGTACCCGTGGGTGTTCAACATCGACGACTTCGAGCCGATCACCGGCCGCGTGCACCAGCCGCCGCCCGTGCACCAGACGTTCGAGGGGCCGAACTTCGTCGTCTGCTCCTTCTGCCCGCGGAAGGTCGACTACCACGAGGGCGCCATCCCGGTGCCGTACAACCACGCGAACGTCGACTCCGACGAGCTGATGTTCTACGTGCGCGGCAACTACGAGGCCCGGAAGGGCTCCGGCATCGGCATCGGCTCACTCTCGCTGCACCCGTCCGGCTTCACGCACGGACCGCAGCCGGGCGCGGCGGAGGCGTCGATCGGCGCGGAGTTCTTCGACGAGACGGCGGTCATGGTCGACACGTTCGCGCCGCTGGAGCTCGGCGAAGCCGCCGACGCGTCGGAAGACCCCGGCTACGCGTGGACCTGGTCGCGCCGCGGTCCCAAGTAATAGTCAAGATTCGGAATTACCGTCCCCTCCTCGTTCCGGCGCCCGGATAATGAACTTCCGGGTGGCGGAACGGGGAGGATTCGATGATCAATTCCCAACCAACGCGGCGCAAGAGAAAAGTCCTCCCGTTCCTGGCGGCGATCGTGGTCGCCATCGCCTTGATCATCGGCATCCGGTACTGGACCAGCGGGTCGAGTGACGAAGCCGACGCGCCGAAGTGCTCGGGCGCGGACGCGATCTCGCTCAACATCGCGTCTTCGCCGGAGAAGGCCGGAATCGTCCAAGAAGCCGCTAAGGCCTACTCCGGACGGTCGGTCGCCGGGCACTGCGTCGACGTGGTCGTGAAGTCGAAGTCGTCCGGCGTGGCGATGCAGGCGCTGGCGAACGGCTGGAACGAAGCCACCGACGGGCCGCGCCCGGACGTCTGGACGCCGGCCGCGAGCGGCTGGGTCAACCTGCTGCGCGTCAACGCCAAGGGTGACACCGGCTCGCTCGTGCCGGACAGCGATCCGCCGTCGGTCGCGAACGCCCCGCTGGTCGTCGCGATGCCCAAGCCGATGGCCGAGGCGCTCGGCTGGCCCGGCAAGGCGATCGGCTGGAAGGACCTCGCCGCGCTGGCCACCGACCCGGCCGGCTGGGCGAAGTACGGCCACCCGGAGTGGGGCAGGTTCCGGCTGGGCAAGACGAACCCGAACATCTCGACGTCCGGGCTGAACGCGACGATCGGCGCGTACTACGCGGCCACCGGCACGTCGTCCGACCTCACCGCGGCCGCGCTCGAGAAGCCGGACGCGAAGCAGTTCGTCACGAACATCGAGCAGGCGATCGTGCACTACGGCGACACCACGCTCACCTTCCTGACCAACCTGCAGAAGGCCGACGACAAGGGCGCGGCGCTGTCGTACATCTCGGCGGTCACCGTCGAGGAGAACTCGCTGATCGGCTACAACCAGGGCAACCCGACGAACGACCCGGCCAAGGTGGGGCAGCACGGGCCGCCGAAGGTGCCGCTGGTGGCGGTCTACCCGGGTGACGGGACGCTGAACTCCGACCACCCGTTCGTCACGCTGAACTGGGCGGATCCGACGCGCAAGCAGATCGCCGCGGACTTCCTCGGCTACCTGCGCCAAGACGAGACGCAGGCGAAGTTCGCCGCGCTCGGCTTCCGGTCGTTCGAGGGCAAGCCGGGCCCGCAGGCGACGCCCGCCAACGGCGTCCAGCCGGACGCGAAGATCAGCTTCCTGCGGCCGCCGGCGCCGTCGGTGCTGTCCAAGCTGCTGGCTTCCTGGACGGACCTGCGCAAGAAGGCGAACGTGCTGCTCGTCGTGGACGTCTCGGGCTCGATGGGCACCGAGGTGAAGGGCACCGGCAAGAGCAAGATCGACCTGGCGAAACAGGCCGCGATCGACTCGCTCGGCCAGTTCGTGCCGCGTGACCAGGTCGGGCTCTGGCAGTTCTCGACCCACCTCGACGGCGACAAGGACTACCAGGAACTGATGCCGGTGCAGGCGCTCGGGAACAGCGGCAAGGAGACCCTCGCGCAGCGGCTGAGCGGGCTGACCCCCCAGTCCGGCACGGGGCTGTACGACTCGTCGCTGGCCGCGTACCAGTACATGAACGCCCACCTGGACCCGACGGCGATCAACGCGGTCGTGGTGCTCACCGACGGCCGCAACGAGGACTCCGGCGGCGTCGACCTCGAGCACCTGGTGCCGCAGCTGCGGCCGGAGGGCAACGCGGAGACGGTCCGCCTGTTCACGATCGCCTACGGCTCGGACGCCGACCAGAACGTGCTCAAGCAGATCGCGGAGGCGACCGCGGGTTCGGAGTACGATTCGTCCAAACCGGACTCGATCAACCAGGTGTTCACCTCCGTGATCTCCAATTTCTGACATGAAGTTCGCCCGTGAGCTCGCCGAACCGTGGGGGCTGCTGCTCGCCGCCACGTCGGCCGGGGTGGCGTGGGCCGTGCAGCTGCCGGTCGTCGCCGCCGTCGGGGTCGGGGTGGCGGTGCTCGCCGCGCGGGCCGGCGTGGCCGTGGCAACCCGCGAGAAGGAACCCCCGCTGCGCGAAGCACGGGTGCTGGACGTGACGCCCGGGTCGGCCGAGGAGAACTGGCTGCACCGGGCGTCGGCCGCGGCGGACGGCTTCGCCTCGCTCAGTGACTCGCTCGCGTCCGGCCCGCTCGCCGAGCGCGTCGCGGACATGGAGCCGGTGGTCCGGGAGACGCTGTCGACCTTGCAGCGCTTGGCCGGCCGGGCTTCGGCGACCGGCCAGGCGCTGGCCAGGGTCGACCTCGACGCCGTCGCGCACGAACGGCGCCGGCTGCAGCGCGAGCTGCGCACGGCTCGCGCGGAAGTGCGCGGCGACCTGGAGCAGGCCCTGACGGCGGTCCAGGCCCAGGCGGACGTGCACGCCCGGCTGTCCGGGGCCCGCGACAAGCTGCTGGCCCAGCTGCAGTCCGGCGCGCTCGGCCTGGACAGCCTGGTGGCGAGGGTGGCGGAGCTGACGGCGTCGACGTCGGACGTCACGGTGGACACCGGCGCGGTGCGCGAGCTGAGCGACCAGCTGGAAGGCATCCGGCAGGGCGTGCTGGAGACGGAACAGGCGACGCGGAAGTCGCTGGGTTGACCACTTGCTTGACCGGACCGCCCGGTGCGGTGAACTTTCGTCCCATGAAGGCAAAGCCGCGCTCGATCGCGCGTAGTCAGTGGGTTGTCGACGCGAAGGGGGTGGACGACGAGCCCGTGCCACCGTCGGTGCTCGCCGAATGGCAGCGCTACCAGCGGTCCTCGTGGGCCGCACGGCGGCGGCACTCCATCGTCGAGGTCACCAGCCTGATCGTGACCGCCACGATTCCCGTGCTCGCGGCGTTCGCCGTCGACGCGCGGCTCATTGCCGCGGTGGGGTCGCTCGCTGTGCTGGTCAACGGCATCCGCGCGCTGGGCGGCTACAAGGAGAACTGGACCAGCCGCACCCGTGCCCGCTACGCGATCGAAAAGGAGATCGCGCTCTTCGCCGCCAAGCACGGCAACTACGCGAACCCGGGCGCGGCGGCCATCCTGGTGGAGACGGTCGAGGAGATCTGCGCGGGCGAGCGCGACGGCTGGGTCGCCCTCCGCCTGTCCTACGGCAACACCCGGGACAGCACGACGACGGGCTGAAATCACCTCGCCCAGCTCGGCCACCACGCTCGATCTTCGCGAGGTGACGTCGAAGCGCGGCGAGCCCGGGGTAGGCGCTGCCCCGGCGCCACACCAGCGAATGCGGTACACCGGCATGGGCGCTTCGATCGGCACCCGCCGCTCGGCTTACTGCGCGATCGACAGGTCGGTGGCGGCGTCCTGGAACGGCCCGCCTCCACGGCGGCGACAACCCGAAGCCGCTGTGAGGGCGGCCCCCAGAAGATCCAGACATCCCCGCCACTCCCAGGGGGCGTCCCCAAGTCCATCCTACCGGCGGGGCGCAACGAAAGACCCAAAAGCCGAGCTCACCGGCGGAGTTGTCCACATCCGGTGCCCCCTGGGGAGAATTGTTCCCACCGAGGCATGTCGGCTGCTTCGCGGCATGTCGGTTGCCGCGCGAGGCCGTTCCCGGCTTTGATCTCCGACGTGGTGCGCGGGCGGTCGCTGGGGCCGCGGTTCAGGTGGCTCTGGTCGGCCTACGCCGTGAGCGCGTTCGGCACGTGGCTCGGCTTCGGGGCCTTCCCGATGCTCGCGATCCTCGTCCTCCACGCCGGGCCCGCGGCCGTCTCGGCGCTGGCGGCCGTCGGGCCCGCTGTCGGGGCGCTCGTCGCCGTGCCGCTCGGCCCGTGGGTCGACCACCGCCGGAAGCGGCCGGTCATGGTCGCCATGGACCTGGTGCGGTTCGCCGCGCTGATCAGCGTGCCGGCCGCGTATGCCCTCGGCGTGCTGAGCTTCGCCCAGCTCCTGGCCGTCTCGGTGGTCGTCGCCGCGGCGGACATCACCTTCACCTCCGCGAGCGGCGCCTTCCTCAAGGGGCTCGTGCCGCCCGGCGACCTGCTCGTCGCGAACGGCCGGTTCGAAGCCACGAACTGGACCGCCACCGCCCTCGGCCCCCCGCTCGGCGGGGCGGCGTTCGCGCTGTTCGGGCCGGTGACGTCGGTGGTCGCCAACGCCGTCAGCTTCCTGCTCTCCGCACTCGGGATCCGCGCGATCGGCGGAGGCGAGCCGCGCCCGCGCGACGCCGCCCGGCTGCGCCCGCGCGATCTCGCCGACGGCTGGCGCTTCCTGCTGGCCCACCGGGGGCTGCGGCCGCTGCTCTTCAACGCCATGGTGTTCAACGGCCTGGTCATGGGCACCGAACCGCTGCTCGCCGTGTTGCTGCTGAACCAGCTCGGGTTCACGCCGTGGCAGTACGGGCTCGCGTTCGCCGTCCCGTGCCTCGGCGGGCTCGCCGGCTCGCGGCTGACCCCGCGGCTCGTCGAAAAGTTCGGGCGCCACCCGGTGCTGGTGACGGCCGGCGCGATCAGGGCGTGCTGGCTGCTCGCCCTGGCCTTCATCCCGGCCGGCACCGGCGGGCTGGTGTACGTCATGGCCGTCGAACTCGGCCTGATCGTCAGCTGCAGCATCTTCAACCCGGTGCTCGCGACCTACCGGCTCGAGCAGCTCCCGGCGGACCGTGTCGCGCGGACGCTCTCGGCGTGGTCGGTCAGCACCAAGGCGGCGATCGCCACGCTGACCGCGGTCTGGGGCCTGCTCGCGGGTCTCACCGGGCCGCGCTGGGCCATCGGGATCGCTGGGATCCTCGTGCTGGCGACGCCGTTGCTACTGCCCCGCCGCGACCGGACGCCCGCTCAGCCGAGCCAGACCGTGCCCAGTACCGGGTAGCCCGGCACGCCCGCCGTCGCTCCGCCGGGGCGGGGGACGCCCGCTATCCACAGCCGGCCGGTGGCGGCGACGTTCGCCGCCATCGAGGGGTCCGCCGTCGGCATGCGGAAGCCGACCACCGTTCCGTCCGCGAGCATCGTCAAGCCGCTCAGCCGGGCGCCGCGCGGTCCCATCCGGACCGGGCCGTCGAGCACCGCGCGCAGCTCCGTCCAGTGGTCCGCCGGGAGGGGGCGGCGGTAGGCGACCGAACGAGCCGCCGCCACCAGCGCGGTCAGCAGGGCCGCGCCCGCGAACGTCCAGGCGATCCAGCCCCTGGCCGGGAAGCCGAGCCCGACCCAGCTCACGAACCCGGCCAGGACCAGCAGGAACGCGGCCAGCGCGCGGTGGTCGCGGGCGATCCGGCGCCGGTGTGCCGTCAGCACCGGGTCGAGCCGCGGCGAATACGCTCCCGCCGCCGGAGGCACGGCCACCGCGGCCGCCGGGGGCGCGTCGAAGATCCGCGCGCGGCGGACCCGCATCACGCCGGGGAAGCCGATGAACACCTTGGGTCCCCGGCCGAGCAGCCACACCCGCCGGTGCGCGGCCAGCAGCAGCCGGTAGGGCTCGTCGAGCCGGACGCGCAGCCACCGGCCGTCGGGCAGCCGCACCCCGACCGACCGGCCGGCGGCGACCAGGCCGTCGGCGGCGATGTCCACCTGGCGGAAGGCCTCGCGTTTCAGCCGGGTGTCCGGCACGCGGACGTAAGCGCGGTACCGCCACCAGGCCTCGACCGAGCCCACCAGGGCGAGGATGCCGACCGGCAGCGCCACTCCGGCTCCGGTGAAGAACTGGGCGACCCCGAACGCCAGGAAGAACCAGGACAGCAGCCGCTGGTTGGCGGCGTTGCGACCGAGGCGGTCGAGGTACTCGCCGAAGATCGGGAGGGCCCCGGACGGCATGGCGGGGTCGAGTTCGAAAGCGCGGACGCGCTCGGGGACCGGGACGATCGGCACGCGGAACCCCCAGGGGGTCGGGTTGTCATCCTCTTTTCGGCAAAGTGGGCACCGGCGTTACCGGATGCGCCGATCAGCGGAAGAGACGTGATCGCCACGACTACCCAGACCGGCAAATTCAGGTTAGGCTCACCTAAGTAGGAGGTGAGCCGTGACCGAGGCACCCACATCCGTCCGCCGCCCGCCGGCGCCGAATCCCGCCGAGCGCGCCAAGACGATCGCGACCCGCAACGGCCCCGCGTCGTTGCTGCCCACCTGCGATCGCACGGAGCTGAGCGGCGAGCGCGTCGTGCCCGTCCTGCACCACGTGCACCACAGCGGCAGCGTCAGCGTGCTGCTGCCCGACGACCACCCGATGGTCCACGCGGCGAAGCGGACCCAGCGCGGCGAGCTGGCCGTGCTGGTCGAGCTCGCCGACCAGGCCCCGGTCGACCTGCGGGAACCGATCCGCGGACTGCTGTGGATCACCGGCTGGCTGCGGCCGCTCTCGCCGGTTTCGGCCCGGGCGCGGGCGGTGGCGATCGCCGAGACGCGGCCGGACGAACGGCTCCTCGACGTCGGCCACGGCGTCACGCTGCTGCGGCTCACCCCGGCGTCGCTCGTGCTCGCCGACGCCGAAGGCACGCACTCGCTGCGCCCGCACATGTTCAGCGCCGCGCCGCCCGATCCGTTCCACGACTACGAGGCCCAGTGGCTGCGGCACCTGGAGAGCGACCACTCCGACGTCGTCGAGCAGCTGGCGAAGCACCTGCCGGCCACGCTGCGCGGCGGCCGGATCCGCCCGCTCGGGCTCGACCGGTTCGGGCTGCGGCTGCGCGTCGAGTCCGACACCGGCGACCACGACGTGCGGCTGGCGTTCTCGAAGTCCGTCGACAGCCCGGCGCAGCTCGCGTCGGAGCTGCGCCGGCTGGTCGGCTGCCCGTTCCTGCGCGGGCGGTCAGGCTAGTTCGGCGGGGAAGCCGCCCTTCGCGATCGGGCCCCAGCTCTCGATCGTGACGCGAATGATGCTCTTGCCCTGCTTGACCATGGCCTCGCGGTATTCGTCCCAGTCCGGGTGTTCGCCGGAAATGGCGCGGAAGTACTCCACGAGCGGCTCGACCGAATCCGGGATGTCCAGCACCTCGGCGGTGCCGTTCAGCTGCACCCACTGGTCGTTCCACTCGTCGGACAGGATGCAGGCGGAGACCTTCGGGTTGCGCTTGACGTTCACGACCTTCGCGCGCTTCGGGTAGGTCGAGACGACCAGCCTGCCCTCGGCGTCGACGCCGCAGGTGACCGGCGACAGCTGCGGGCCGCCGTCGGCCTTGGTGGTCAGCAGGATCGCGCGGTGGCGGGTCGACAGGAACTCGGCCAGCGCGGCGCGGTCGACGGTTTCGTTGGTGGCGATGCTCCTCGGCATACCCCGAAGGTAGCGTGCGTCCATGACGTTCACCGCGCGATCGTGGCTGGCCCCGGCCCGCCCGGAGTTCCCCGGGACGATCGAGGACCCGGCCGAGCGCCGCGCGATCAAGGTCGAGCTGCTGATCGTCTTCGGGATCACGCTCGGCATGTCCGGCGTGCGCAGCCTGCTGTCCCTTGTGGACTCGCTGCTGCAGCCGGTGCCGCTGGCCCAGCAGCAGACCCAGCTGAACGTGCCGCAGGCCGCGGCGAGCCTGATCGACCTGCTCAAGCAGCTGTTGTCGGCGGCGCAGCTGGTCGGCTGGGGCGCGCTCGGGCTGTACCTGCTGTGGCGCGCGGGCATCAAGGTCACCCGGCTGGGCCTGGACCGCCGGTCGCCGGGCCGCGACACGCTGCTGACCGTCGTGCTCGCCGCGCTGATCGGGATCCCGGGCCTGGCGCTGTACTTCGTCTCCTACCACCTGGGGTTCAGCCTGGCGGTGCAACCGTCCACTTTGGGCGATACCTGGTGGCGTCCGATCACGCTGACGCTCTCGGCGTTCGGCAACGCCTTCGCCGAGGAAGTGCTGGTCATCGGCTACCTGCTGACCCGGCTGCGGCAGCTCGGCGTCCGGGAGAACACCGCCGTGTTCGGCGCCGCGGTGCTGCGCGGGTCGTACCACCTCTACCAGGGGTTCGGCGGGTTCGTCGGGAACTTCGTCATGGGGCTGGTGTTCGGGCGGCTGTGGCAGAAGACCAACCGGCTGTGGCCGCTGGTCGCCGCGCACACGCTGTTCGACTTCGTGTCGTTCGTCGGATACTCGCTGCTCAAGGGGCACGTTTCCTGGCTGCCCTGACTAAGCTCATGGCGTGATCGACGAAACGGCACCTCCCCGGGTGGACAGCGAAGTCGGACCCCTGCGCGCGGTGCTGCTGCACCGGCCCGGCAACGAGCTCAAAAGGCTGACGCCCCGCAACAACGACCAGCTCCTGTTCGACTCCATCCCGTGGGTCGACCGGGCCCAGGACGAGCACGACAGGTTCGCCGAGGTGCTGCGCGGCCGCGGGGTCGACGTCCTGCTGCTGGCCGACGCGCTCCGGACGGCCCTGGAGGACGACCGGGCGCACGCGGCGGGCGTGCACGCGGCGGTCGACGACCGGCGGCTCGGCGGCGACCTGGCCGACTCGCTGCGGTCACACCTTTCGGGCGTCGACGCGGCCGGTCTCGCCGAGGTGCTGATGGCCGGGATGACGTTCGAGGAGCTGCCGTCGGCGGAGGGCGCGTCGCTGGTGCGGATGATGAACCACCCGCACGACTTCGCCGTCGATCCGCTGCCGAACCTGCTGTTCACCCGCGACTCGTCGGTGTGGATCGCCGACCGCGTGGCGATTTCGTCGCTGACCATGCCCGCGCGCCGGCGCGAGACGGCGGTGCTCGACCTGATCTACGCCTACCACCCGCAGTTCCGCCACGCCGCTCGTGCGTACGGCGCCCATTCGGCGCCGATCGAGGGCGGCGACGTGATGCTGCTGGCGCCGGGCGTGCTCGCCATCGGCGTCGGCGAGCGGACGACGGCGGCCGGCGCGGAGTCGCTCGCGCGGTCGGTGTTCGCCGACGGCATCGCGCACACCGTGCTGGCGGTGCCGATCGAGCAGTCCCGCGCGACCATGCACCTGGACACGGTGTGCACGATGGTCGACGCCGACGCGGTGGTGATGTACCCGCTGGCGCGCGACTCGCTGACGGCGTTCACGCTGCGCCCGACCGGCGACGGCGGGGTGAAGGTCGCCGGCCCGGCGCCGTTCCTGGTGGCGGCGGCCGAGGCGATGGAGATCGACCGGCTGCGCGTCATCGACACCGGCCTCGACCCGGTGACGGCCGAACGCGAACAGTGGGACGACGGCAACAACACGCTCGCGCTGGCGCCCGGCGTGGTCGTCGGTTACGAGCGGAACGTCGAGACGAACGAGCGGCTGGAGGCGGCCGGCATCGAGGTGCTGCCGATCGCGGGCTCGGAGCTGGGATCCGGCCGGGGCGGGCCGCGGTGCATGTCGTGCCCGATCCGCCGCGACCCTCTGCGCTGAATAAAGCAAGCCTTCCCTAAATTGCATTCAACAATTTAGGGAAGGCTTACTTAAATAAGGTTCGTCTTCTTTAGGAATGGTAACCCTAATAGGGGGTAGATCACCAGTACCGAGTGGCATTCCGGCCTATCTTGATCTATTCTGATCTCCATGGCCCTCACCAAGAAGAAAGAGCCGCGCTCGAAGTTCTACGAACTGCTGCAGGCGCAGATCCACAACGAGTTCAACGCGTCCCAGCAGTACATCGCGCTCGCGGTGTGGTTCGACGCCGAGGACCTGCCGCAGCTGGCGAAGCACTTCTACAAGCAGTCCGTCGAAGAGCGCAACCACGCGATGGCGCTCGTGCAGTACATGCTCGACCGCGACCACCACGTCGAGATCCCCGGCACCGGGGAGGTGCGCAACGACTTCTCCGGCGTCACCGAGCTCATCGAGCTCGCGCTCGAGCAGGAGAAGGAGGTCGCGGCCGACATCTCCGCGATGGCGAAGGCCGCGCGCGCCGAAGAGGACTACATCAGCGAGCAGTTCACGCAGTGGTTCCTCAAGGAACAGGTCGAAGAGATCTCGCAGATGAACACGCTGCTGAACGTCGTCAAGCGGGCGAACGGCAACCTGTTCGAGGTCGAGAACCACCTGTACCGCGAGTCCGTCGGCGACGGCGGCACCGACGCGCAGATGCCGCCGGTGGCCGGCGGCGCGCTCTGACGCTTTCGTAAGCTTCCGCCGCGGGTGGCGGCGAGGCGTGGACGAACAGGAAACCCGGGCTCTCCCCCTGTGGACAGCCCGGGTTCCTGCATGCGGCCGGCCCTCAGCCGGCGCAGTCCTGGGCGGCGCTCGTCAGGCTCGTCTGCACGACTCCGGTCTCGCCGAGCCGGAAGCGGTACTCGGCCGCCGTCCCGGCCGGGGCGACGACGCCGCCGGCTTCGGCCTTGGCCGCGGGGTAGGCGGCGAGGATCTGGTCCTTCGTGGACCCGGCGCCGATGCCCTCGGCGGTGTGCGCGGCCACGTCCGGCGTGACGACGACGAGCCCGGCCGCCTTCGAAATGACGACGCTCGCGGACACGGGGACCCCGGCGCCCTGTGCCTTGTAGACGGTGCAGCCCGCGCCGGCCCGCGGGTCGCTGAGCGTGACCTTCTGCGCGGCCACGTCGGCCTCGGACATACCCAGCTTGAGCTTGCCGAAGCCGTCCGCCGCGAGCAGCGGCCCGCTGGTCACGTCGGCGAGCGTGGACGGCGCCGGGGTGGCCGACGGCCGCCGCGGTGGCGTCGACGTCGACGATCCCGGCGGCGCGGAAGCCTGGATGCTCTGGGTACCGGTCGGCCCGGGCGTCGACGGCTCCGGTGGCCGGCCCTGCGTGAGGTTCTCGGGTGGTTTGGTGCTGGCCCCGGTGCCGGGGGCGGACATCGCCGCCGTGCCGTCCTCGGTGTGGACCCGGAACACGGTCAGCCCACCGGCGACGGCGACCGCCGCGGCCGCGACCCCGGCCACGGCCTGCACGGCGTGGCGTCGACGGCGCCGTCGACGCGCACCGGTGACGATCACGGTGCCGGCGTCGGGCGGCGGCGGCAGGTCCAGCCGCTCGTCGGCGAACAGCGCGCGCAGGCGCTGCTCCAGTTCGTCCTCGGAGATGTTCAACCCGCACCACTCCCTTCGCCCTCGCCGTCGGCCGACTTCAGCTTCATCCGCAACGACGTGATCGCCTTGCTGGCCTGGCTCTTCACGGTGCCCTGGGTGATCCCGAGGGCACCGGCGATCTCCGCTTCCGAGAGACCTTCGTAGTAACGCAGCACCATCACGGCCCGTTGTCTCGGCGGCAGCGTTCGTAACGCACGCCACAGCGGCTCGTGCTCGAACGGGTCGGCCGGCACGTGCGGGCTGGTGTCCGGCAAGTCCGCGACGAGGTTCTCGCGGCGCGTCCGGCGCCAGCGGCTCACGTGCGCGTTCGCCATCGACCGGCGGACGTAGGCCAGCGGGTCGCCCGTCTTCTCGTGGACGTAGGACCAGCGCGAACCGATCTTTTCCAGCACGGTCTGCACCAGGTCCGCGGCGTCGTGCGGGTTGCCGGTGAGCGCGTGGCCGTACCTCAGCAACCCGGGCAGGGTGGCCTGCACGAAGTCGCCGAAGTCGACGAATTCGCCAGGCAACGTCGCGGCCCTCCCTCGGCCTGCGCTGGTCACCCAGGTTTCTCCCCCGGTGAAGACGGGTGCCGCAGCGGTCACCGTATCGCCTCCCATCGGGGTCGGGTAGCCGGAAGCAGGCTCGCTTTCCTCCCCAACACGCATCACAGCCCCCTCAGGTTGCCTGCGTCCCCGGCCGAATTCGCTCTTGGTCGGCCGGGTGATGGTCTGCCCACGTCAGCGGCGGGCGAGCGAGTCGGGCAGCCGGAAACCGCCGCCTTCGGACTCACGGAATTCGTGCACGCCGACGACCGCCGCGTGCGGGATCGGCCCGTAGACGTGCGGGAACCACAGCCCATCCGGATGCGGCGGCACGCCTTCCTCCCACCGGACCGGCGCGTCGACCTTCGCCGGGTCGATTTCGAGCAGCACCAGGTCGGTCCGGCCGCGGTACCGGATGTTGGCCGGCAGGTGCACCGCGCCGAAGTCGGAACAGTGGATGAACCCGACTTCCCCCAGCGACGGCGCCCGGAACTCGCCGCCTTCACGCACTTCGGCCCAGTCGGCCGCCCCGCAGATGTGAAGTATCACGCCGAGAATCGTCCCACCGGCACGATCCGGCGTCGGTGTCTCTTGCGCCACATAATGCCTGGTTGAACGCTCATCGAGTGGGCTGGGCCCACCGGTTCGCCCGGTGGCCCGGCGCCCGCTGAGGAGGGTCAGTGGGCAGTTCGATGAGGGCCGGCGCAGCGCACCCGCGGCCGGCCGATGACGGCCTGCATCGCTCCCGCGACCAGCCGACGGGGGCCAGCGCAGCGTCGGCAGCCGCCCGACGGGGGCCAGCGCAGCGTCGGCAGCCGCCCGACGGGGGCCAGCGCAGCGTCGGCAGCCGGCCGACGAGAGCCAGCGCAACCCCGCGACCAGCCGACGAGAGCCAGCACAACCCCGCGACCAGCCGGCGAAGGCCGGCGCAGCGTCGGCAGCCACCCGACGAGGGCCAGCACAGCCCCGGCGGCCGGCCGGCGCAGCGTTGGCAGCCGGGCGACGAGGGTCAGCGCAGGGTGAGCTGCCGGCCGATGAGGCCGTCGCGCGCCCGGCGCTCGGTCGCGTTCAGCGGCTCGTCGTCGAGCGACTTGAGCGCCGTCTCGAGCCGGGCGCCGAGGGCGTCCTTGGCTTCGGCCCACTCGCGGGCGTGGGCCTCGGGGTCGAGGTCCCAGACCGGGACCAGCAGGCCGTGCGCCCGGAAGGAGCCCGCGTAGCGCGAGCCCTCGCCGAGGCCGAGCTCGCCGGCCGCGGAGAGCCGGGCGAGGGCCTGGAGCAGCAGGTTCTCCGGCTCCGGCCGGACCCAGCGCAGGTGCGCCTTCTCGCCGGCGAGGACCCAGTAGGCGCCCGAGCCGAGCCGTTCGGTGGGCATGATGGCGGCGTTCGCGCGCTCGAGCGACACGGCGACGTCACCGGTGGCGTCCGCGTCCTCGGGCAGCCACCAGCCGAAGTCCGTGTGCAACGTGACGTCGAGTTCGGCGCCCGGGGCGAGCAGGTCCTGGAGCCGCGCGTGCTCGTCGGCGGCCGGCGGGGTGGTGGTGTCCGGCACGCCGAGGACGTCGCCCTCCTTGGCGTCCAGCAGCCACTTCAGCGACCGGCCGAGGTCACGGCTGATGTCGGACGAGCGGGTCTGCACCTGCAGGCCGAGGTAGCGCCGGCCGTCCGAGCGCACGAAGGCGGCGGCCGCCATCGGCAGCACGGTCCCGAGGGTGACGTCACCGCCGTCGGCGAGGGTGAGCTGCGCCGTCGCGGACGGCACGAACTCGCGCAGCGCGATCAGCTCGGGCTCCGCCGCCAGCCCTTCGAACGGCTGGCCGACGAAGACGTCGCGCACCTTCGGCTTGCGGTCCGACGCCTGCTTGGGACCCTTCTTGCGCGCGCCCTTGCCCACTGCTGCCTCCTCTGGCTCGGCTTCAGACGCTATCGAAGGGTTAGTCTCGCGACGTGTTCGACCCCCGCGATCCCGCGTTCCTGGAAGACCCGTACCCGGCGTTCGCCGCGCTGCGCGCACGCGGCGAAGTCCATTTCCACGAAGGGCTCGGCATCGCCATCGCGGTGTCGCACGCCGCGTCGTCGGCCGTGCTGCGCCACCGCGGCCTGGGCCGGATCTGGCAGGACGCCCAGCCGCTCGAGCGGTTCGCGTCGTTCAACCTGCTGCACCGCAACTCCCTCCTGGAGAACGAGCCGCCGGCGCACACCCGCCTGCGCCGCCTGATCGCCGGCGCGTTCGGCCGCGGCCACGTGCAACGGCTGCGCCCGATGGTCGCCAAGCTGGCCGCCGGCATGGTCGACGACCTGGCGGCCGCGATCGCCGCCGACGGCAGCGCCGACCTCCTCGAGCACCTGGCTCAGCCGCTGCCGGTCGCGGTGATCGCCGAACTGCTGGGTGTCCCCGGCGCGGACGGGCCGCGGATGGTCCAGCTGTCGAACGCCATCGTGAAGATGTACGAGTACGGCCTGTCCGAGGAAGGACGCGACGCGGCCGAGCAAGCCGCGGCCGAGTTCGTTTCCTACGTCCGGTCGGTCGCGGCCGCCCGCGCGTCTTCGCCGGGGGACGACATCATCAGCGACCTCCTCCACAGCGAGCTGACCCCCGACGAGCTGGTGGCGACGGCGGTCTTGCTGCTGATGGCCGGCCACGAGGCGACGGTCAACGTGCTCGGCAACGGCATCACGGCCCTGCTGACGCACCGGGACCAGTGGGAGCGCCTGCTGGCCTCACCTGCCCTTCTGGATTCGTGCGTCGAGGAGCTGATCCGGTTCGACGCGCCCCTGCAGCTGTTCGAGCGGACGGCGACCGAGGACGTGTCGATCGGCGGATATGTCGTGCCTCGTGGCGAGAAGATCGGGGCGCTGCTGGGTGCCGCGGCCCGCGATCCGGAGGTGTTCGACGAGCCGGACCGCCTGGACATCGGCCGCACGCCGAACGCCCACCTCGGGTTCGGTCTCGGGATCCACTACTGCGTGGGTGCTCCTCTCGCTCGGGTGGAGATCGCCGCCGCGCTCAGTGCGCTGGCGGAGAAGCTGCCGGGGCTGCGGTTGGCCGGGACGCCGCCGCGGCGGCCGGAGTTCGTGATCCGCGGGTTGCGGGAGCTTCGGGTCACCGCGTGACCGAAGCCCGCCATCGCGTGGTCAGGCCTGGTCTCCCGAGATTCGGGCCCCAACTGGCGTGACCGCGGCCGGGTCTCGCGTGACTCGGGCCGAATCTCGCGTGATTCAGGCCGGATCTCGCGTGACTCGGGCCCGATCTCGCGTGACTCGGGCCGGACCTCGCGTGATTGGAGGCGGATCTCGCGTGTCTGGAGGGGAATCTCGCGTGATTGGGGAGGCATCTCGCGTGATTGGAGGGGCATCACATGTGGTTGGGACGGCACGGGTTGTCATGGGGTTAGTCCGGTGAAGAGGTCGGTTTCGGGGGTTGGGGCTGGGTGGGCCAGGTGGTAATCCTCGTGGGGCCAGACCTGGCGTTCGATTTCGCGTGAGTGGGCGAAGAACGGGTGGGCCGGGTCCACCTGGGTGGCGTGGGCCAGGAGGGCCCGGTCGCGGGTGGCGAAGTGGGCCTCGCAGCGGATTTTCGTGGTGACCGGGACTTCGTCGGGTGGGAGCTCGTTCAGGACCTCGGCCATCGACGACTCCAGGCCGGCGGCCAGGGTGGCGTCGTGGATGGCCTGGAACCAGGCGCGGCTCAGGGTTGCCTGGTAGTACAGCTTCTGGGGGCGCCAAGGTGCGCCCGCGCCGGGGTAGCGGGCGGGGTCGGCCGCCGCGGTGAAGGCTTCGAGGGTCACCTCGTGGGTGCGGATGTGGTCCGGGTGGGGGTAGCCGCCCGTTTCGTCGTACGTGATCACCACGTGCGGGCGGAACTCGCGGATCAGCGCCACCAGCGGGGCCGCTGCCTCGGACAGCGGCAGGGCCGCGAAGCAGCCCTCGGGCAGCGGCTCGCCGGGGCCGGGCAAGCCTGAGTCGACCATGCCCAGGAAACGTTGGCGGACCCCCAGGATCGAGGCGGCCGCGGCCATCTCGCGACGGCGGATCGCCGGGAGGTCCGCCCGTGTCTCCGCCGTGTCCAAGGCCGGGTTCAGGATGTCGCCGCGCTCGCCGCCGGTGCAGGTGGCGACCAGGACATCGACACCTTCGGCCGCGTAGCGGGCCAGGGTGGCCGCGCCCTTGCTCGACTCGTCGTCCGGGTGGGCGTGGACGCTCAACAGGCGGAAAGTCACCGGATGCTCCTCTGCGGAAAGAAAAGTGCGGGGATCAAGGTCAGCGCCGACAGGGCCAGCGCCCACGTGAACGTGGTGCCGAACGCCGCCGCGGCCGGTGCGGCGGCCGTGAGCTCGCGGTGGAGGATCGCGGCCAGCAGCGCGGTGCCCAACGAGCCGCCGATGCGGTTGACCACGTTGAACGCGCTCGCCGCCCGGGGGATCCGGGACCGCTCCAGCGAGCCGTACAGCGTCGTCATGCCGGGAGCCGTCGCCACGCCCAGGCCGACGCCGCGGGTCAGGAGGGACAGGGTCAGCAGGACGCCGCCGGGCGCCGAGCCGAGCTGAGTGAAGGCGATCGTGCCCAGCAGGGACAGCGCGATCCCGGCCAGCATCAGGCGGCGCGGCCCGAACCGGGCCAGTAGCCGGCCGCTCATCAGCATGACCGCTGCCGAGCCCAGCGCTTGGGGCGCCAGCAGCAGCCCGGCGCGCAGCGGGCTCGCGTGCTCGACCTGCTCGTAGTAGAGCGGAAGCAACAGCATCGAGCTGTACAGCGACGCTCCCAGCAGGAACGTGCTCGCGCTCGCGACCGCGAACCCCTTGTTCCGGAACAACGCGAGCTCGAGCACCGGCGACGCCACCCGCGAAGCGTGGACGCCGTACGCCACCAGCAGCGCGGCCCCGGCCACCCAGGCGACGACGACTCCTTCGGCGAGCCCGTAGACAAGCACACCGAGCCCGGGCGAGAGCAACGCGATTCCCCGGATGTCCAACGCGGCCTTCGCGCCGCCGGGTGGCGGCGCCGGGAGGAGCCGCCGCGCGCACAGGAACGTCACCACGCCCAGCGGGACGACGCCGAAGAACATCCAGCGCCACCCGAAGTCCGCCACCAGCGCGCCGCCGAGCATCGGGCCCAGCACCGGCGCCACCGCGGCCGGCAGGGTGATCACGCCGATCATCCGGCCCAGCACCGGCCCCGCCTCCTGCGCGAACACCGCCTGCCCGACCGGCTGCATCAACCCGCCGCCGAGCCCGTGCAGCACCCGGAAGGCCACCAGCGAAGGCGCGGACCAGGCGAAGCCGCACAGCAGCGTGCCCGCCGTGAAGATCGCCACCGCCGCCAGCCAGACCGCACGGCCGCCGAACCGGTCGGTCAGCCAGCCCGACAGCGGGATGGCCGCCGAGGCCGCGAGCAGGTACGCGCTCGCCACCCACTGCACCGTGGTCAGCGGGCTGCCGAGGTCACGGGCGATCGAGCCGATCCCGACGGTCACGATCGTCGCGTCGAGGATCGACAGCACCGCGCCCATGATCAGCACCCCGCCGAGCCGCCACAGCGCCGCATCGGGCCTTACCGCCGTCGTCATGCTCACCCCCAGGTGATTAGGTCGAACCTCAGATTAGGTCCGACCCATTCACTGGGTCAAGCACAATCTTGGGTCGAACCCAGTAGGGTGACGCCATGAGCGAGGGACTCCGGGCCCAGAAGAAGCACGAGACCAGGAAGACCATCTCCGACGTGGCCACGCGGCTGTTCATCCGCAACGGCTTCGAGGACGTGACGATCGCGGACATCGCCGCCGAGGCGCGGGTCGCCAAGATGACCGTGACGAACCACTTCCCACGCAAGGAAGACCTGGTCTTCGACATCCGCGAAGACTTCGCGTCCTGGCCCGCCGCCCTGATCCGGGACAGCGTCTTCCACGACACGCGCGAGCTCTACTTCGAAGCACTGGGTGCCGAGCACGCGCTGGTCGGCTTCTCCGGCCCCGGCTTCGTCCGGATGATCAAGGAAAGCCCGGTCCTGACGAACGCGCTGCACGAGATGCACCGCGAGCGCGAGACGGCGCTCACCGACCTCCTCATCCGGCGTCACCCCGAAGAAGACCTCGGCCCCACGCTCGCCGCCGCGCACCTCACGACGGTCCTGCGCGTGCTCTTCCAGGAGGTCTTCGACCGGTCGCTCGAGAACGAGAAGACGATCGTCGACGAACTCTGGCCCCTTGCCGAACAGGCCTTCGACCAGCTCGAACCGGTCTTCGGCCGCTACTAGCGCGCGGCGCCGGCCGGCCGCGAAGCCCGCAGTTCCGGCTCGGGCGCGCCCTGGACCTTCAGCACGCGCATCTCACGCACGGCCAGCGCCTCCGACGGCGCCAGCAGCGCGGAGAACCGCCGCACCACCAGGGCCGTCAGCACCGCCAGCGCGGCCGCGGACAGGTCGGTCAGCGCGACGATGACGACGCTGTCGGCCATCGACTGCACGTCGTCGCGGAAGCGCCAGAAGATCGACACGCCCAGCAGGATCCAGTTCAGCAGCCAGGCGCCCCACCACGCGAGCACCTGGCGCGACGGCTTCGGCCGGTCGTCGCGCGAGCGGCCCAGGACGGCGTGCTCCAGCTCGCCGACGACCGAAAGCGCCAGCGGCAGGTTCGCCACCGGGACCAGGACGCCGACCAGCACCTGCCACACCGGCCGCGGCGGGTCGTCGCCCGACACGTCCGCCGCCGCCTGGCGCGCGACGAGCAGCCACCAGAGCGACAGCCCGGCGGGCAGCAGCGCGAGGATCGAGGCCAGCAGGCCCGCGGTGAGCACGAAACCGTCGGAGAACGCCACCACCGAGCGGGACAACGCGGCTTCCCGGCCCTGGATGAGCAGGACGTACCGCCAGATCTCCGCACTCGCGGCGGCCACGGCGAGCACCGCGAACGCGAAGAGCACGACGACCACGCTGCGGCTGAGCACCGGCACCCGGTCGATCGGGCGGAGTTCGTCGGAGGCCGTGCCGGGCACCGACGTCGGGCGCCGCCAGACCAGGTTCGGGAACCCCCAGCGCGGCGGCACCGGGTACGACGGTGGCCCGAGGTACGGCTCGGGCGCCACGACGCGGCGGCGCGGCCACGCGCCGGGCGGCGGGGTCGCCACCCAGCGCAGCCTCGGCCGGTGCCCCGGACGGCGGTGGTAGGGGTACGGCTCCGGCTGGGCGGCCAGCGTCCGGCCCTGCAGCTGCTGGGCGGTCGGCGGCGCCGCTTGGCGCGGCCAGTACCCGGGCGGGTACGGCTGCCCGGCGGGAGGCTGCCCCGGGTGCAAGGCTAGATCACTTCGGGTTCGATGCCGGGGTGCTCGCCGACCATCGGACGGCCTTCGCGCTGCCACGCGCCCATGCCGCCGGCCACGTTCACCGCGTCCCAGCCGCTCTGGTTCAGCCACGCGGCCGCCCGCGCGGACCGGCCGCCGCTGCGGCAGATCACGTGGATCGGCTGGTCGTCGGGCAGGTCGGCCAGCTCGCCGACGCGGGCGGGCAGCTCCCCCATCGGGATGTGCACCGCGCCGGGAGCGTGCCCGGCGGCCCACTCGTCGTCTTCGCGGACATCGAGCAGCACGAGGCCGTCCTTGGGCAGGTCGCGGACCTCGGCGGTCGGCAGTTCAGCAGGGCTCACCACGATTCCCATGCTGCCATGCGGAGGCGTTGCCCGCGCGTGAGGTAGCGGATCACCCGTGCGGTTCCGGGCAGCTCGCGTGATCTGCGGGGCATCACGCGTGACTGGGAGGGCATCACGCGTGATCGGAGGGGCGACACGGGGTCACTTGCGGTGTCGTCCGCGGCCGGAGACGCGGGTCTTCTCCTCGGCCTGGCCGAACCTCGCGACGGCCCTGTCCCGCATGAAGCCGAGCGGGTCCGGCGCGTGCAGGCGCAGCATGATGTCGTGGACGTGCTCCGGGCGGCCGTACCCGGTCACGCGGCTGACCAGGTAGGTCGTCACGAAGGCGGCCGGGACGGTGATCAGCGCGGGCTGGTTGACGAACCAGGGCGCCCAGCCGCCGGTGTAGCCGCTCACGACGTTGACCACCAGCGCGGCCAGCACCAGGCCGCCGCCGACGAACATCCCGGCCAGCGCACCCGGCCAGGACAGCTTGCGCCACCAGATGCCCAGCACCAGCAGCGGGCTGAACGTCGACGCGGCGAGGGCGAACGTCAACCCGATCGACAGCGAGATGTCCTCCGGCCGCAGCGCGACGGCCAGCGCGATCGGGAACAGCGCGACCAGCCCGGCCGCCACCCGGAAGTCCCGCACCCGACCGGGCAGCAGATCGGTCGAGACCACCCCGGCCACGCTCACCAGCAGGCCGGACGTGCTGGACAGGAACGCGGCGAACGCACCGGCCGCGGTGACCGCGCCGAGGATCTGGCCGCCGACCCCGGGCAGGATCGCCGAGGGCAGCCGCAGGATCGCCGCGTCCGTCTTGCCGGTGACCAGCAGCTCGGGGACGTACATCCGCGACAGCGCGCCCAGCAGCGTCGGGAACAGGTAGAACAGCCCGAGCAGCAGCAGGACGTGCACGGTCGTGCGACGCGCGGCCTTGCCGTCCGGGTTGGTGTAGAAGCGCACCAGCACGTGCGGCAGGCCCATCGTGCCGAGGAACGTCGCGAACATCAGCGAGTACGTCTGGAGCAGGTCGGTGACGCTACCCGAGCCCGGGTGCAGCCAGTCCGCGTTGTCGGCGACGGAGTCGCTGACCACCGGGACCGGCGTGCCGGCCACGAACTTCAGCTTGGTGCCTTCGGAAACCGTGTGCGGCGCCAGCGGCGTCCAGTGCGTCTGTCCGGCCGCCGGGCCGTTGTCGGTGCGGCCGTAGGCGTAGAGGTAGGTGTCCGCGGTGACGCGCAGGGTGACGTCGGTCTGCACGTCCACCGTGGTGTCGGTGACGAACACCGGCGGCGCGGGCGAGCCGAGCGGCCGGAACCCGTCCGGCCCGCCGCCGGCGAAGAAGACCATGCACAGCACGAACGCGGGCACCGCGATCGCGAACAGCTTGAGCCAGTACTGGAAGGCCTGGACCACGGTGATCGCCCGCATCCCGCCGGAGATCACGTTGAACGCCACCAGAACCATCACCGCGATGGCGCCCGCCCAGGCCGGCACGGGCACGACCGTCGCCAGGGTCAGGCCGGCGCCCTGCAGCTGCGGGGCCATGTACAGGATCCCGATGAACACGACGAACGCCGTGGAAAACCGGCGCAGGCCCTGCGAGCCGAGCCGCATTTCGACGAAGTCGGGCAGCGTGTACGCCCCGGACCGGCGCAGCGGGGCCGCCACGAACAGCATCAGCGCGAGGTACCCCGCGGTGAACCCGATCGGGAACCACAGTGCGTCGGCGCCGTCCTTGAGCACGATCCCGGCGATGCCGAGGAAGGAAGCCGCGGACAGGTACTCGCCGGAAATCGCGGCGGCGTTGCGGCGGGACCGCACGGTGCGCCGCGCGACCAGGAAGTCGTGCGTGCTCGTCGCCGACCGCGAGGAGCGGTGACCGAGGTAGGGCGTCACCACGGCGACCAGCACGATGCCGGTCAAGGCCCACGGGTTCAACTGCACGGGAGGAATCCTCGCACGAGTCAGTGCGAAACTAGTTTTCGATCATGTCCACGAACGCGCGTTCGTTGCGTTCGGCGAGCCGGTTGTACCAGATTCCGACGCCGAACAGGAACGGGAACGGCAGCACGCCGAGAATCAGCCAGGCCACCGGGATGCCGAGCAGGCTGGCCTGGGAGAACCCGGGCACGAGGTAGAACAGCACGGGCAGCGAGCCGAAGACGCCGACGACGAGCAGGGCGAGCAGCAACGCCGTGCGCAGCTGCACCTTCACCAGGTGGTCGCGGACCAGCAGCTTCCCCCAGCTGGTCTGCTCCTCCAGCTCGACCCGGGCCCGCAGGGTGCCGGCACCGCGGCGCGGGTCGGCGAGGATCACCCGCTCCCGCTTGGGTTTCGCGTGGTGTTCCGGCTTCGGGGCCGGCTCGCTCTCCGGTGCCGGCGGCAGGTGCTCGACGACGGCCCGCTCCGCCGGCTGCGGCAGCGGCCGGTGCCGGGGGCCGCGCCTGCCGAGGGTCGGATCCGGTTCGCGGACGCCGTTCGCGCGGCGCTCGTAGAAGTCGTCGGTCATGGCCGGTCCCGGGTCAGCCGTTCCGGCCCGAACCGACCAGCCGGTCCTTCAGCGCGCGGGTGTGCCGCCGGCTCACCGGCAGCACCTTCTCCTCGTTGCCGATGACGACCTGGTAACCGCCCTGGCCCATGCGCAGCTCGGTGATCAGCGGCAGGGCGACCAGGAACGACCGGTGGATGCGGACGAACCCGGCCTTCTCCCAGCGCTCTTCGAGCTGGGCCAGCGGGATGCGGACCAGGTGGCTGCCTTCGGTGGTGAACAGCCGTGCGTAGTCGCCCTGCGCCTCGACCCAGCGGACCGACGAGCGCGGGATGAGCTTGGTGGTGCCGGCCAGCTCGACCGGGATGACCTCGTCGTCGTTCTTGACCGGCTCCCCGCCCATCGCGCCGGGCGGGGGCGCCGCGGCGGCGGCGAGCTTGTCCATCACGCGGGTGATCGCGCGGTCGAGGCGGTCCTGCTGGTAGGGCTTGAGCACGTAGTCGAGCGCGCCGAGGTCGAAGGCGTTGACGGCTTCTTCGGCGTGCCCGGTGACGAACACCAGCGCGGGCGAGGGCCGGAGCGCGGCGAACACGCGGGACATCTCCATGCCGGACAGCCCGGGCATGTCGATGTCCGCGAAGACGGCGTCGACGATCGGCAGGCCGCGGTCCTTGCGCTCGCGCAGCCGCGGGTCGTCGGTGGACAGCAACCGCAGCGCCTCGGAGGCGTCGATCGCCGGGAACACCTTCGCCACGTGCGGGCTGTTGCGCAGGCAGTGGACGAGTTCGTCAAGACCGTTCGGCTCGTCGTCCACGGCCAGGACCACGAGCTTCCGGGTGTCATCGTGAGCACTCACAGTGAAACGCATCCTGCCCATTGCCGAGTGCAATGTCCAGCCCCCGTCCGCTTGAAGTGAGGAGACCCGCGGCCAGGGGCCGCGGGCCCCCGTCTCAGTGCACGAAGGTGAACCAGTTGAGGTTCACGAAATCCGCGGGCTGACCGCTGGTGAACGTCAGGTAGACGTTGTGCACGCCGGTGACCGCGCTGATGTTCGCCGGGACGGTCCGCCAGCTCTGCCAGCCGCCGGTGTTGCCGACCGCGAAGCTGCCGATGGGTGCGTTGGACCGGCTGTCGAGCCGCACTTCGACGAGCCCGCTGACCCCGCTCGCGGCCCCGGACGCCACGCGCGCCTGGAAGTTCGTCGCCGGACTGCCGCCGAAGTCGATGTTCGGGTAGAGCGTCCAGTCGCCGTTGGCCACCGCGCCGATGTTCTGCCCGCCGCCGGTGTCGGACGTGGCTTCGGTGATCACCCCGGACTGCTGGCCGAACGACTCGGCCTGGATGGTGCTGTAGGCACTGCCGCCACCGGAGGGCGGCGTGGTCGTGGCCGGCGGGGTCGTCGTGCCGCCACCGCCGCCGCGGGTGGTCACCGTGACGTAGTCGACGACCATCGGGCGGCCCGGCACGATCCCCGGCCCCGGCGTGGTCGTGCCCGAGTTGTTGTTCGGGAACGCACCACCGATGGCGACGTTCAGCAGCACGAAGTAACCCTGGTGGGTGGTCATGTTCGCCCAGGTCGTCGCGTCGACCTGGTTCTGGCTCACCGAGTGGAACTGCTGGCCGTCGACGAACCAGCGGAACACCTGCGGGCTGCTGCTCGCGTCCCATTCGAAGCGGTAGGTGTGGAAGGCCGACTGGCAGCTGCTGCCCGGGCAGGCGCGGTTGTTCGGCAGGCCGGTGGTCTCGTTGCACGGGCCGCCCGGGTTGACGCCGCAGTGCAGGACGCCCCAGACGGAGTTGATCCCGTTGACGTTCTCCATGATGTCGAACTCGCCGATGGCGGGCCAGTTCCAGTATTTGCCGCGGTAGGGGCCGCCGAGCGCCCAGAACGCGGGCCAGTAGCCGAGCGCGGCGGCGCCGGTGACGTCCGGCATCTGGATCCGGCTTTCGATCCGCATGACGCCGCCCGCCGGGGGCTTGAAGTCGGTGCGCTGGGTTTCGATCCGCGCCGACGTCCAGTTGCCCGCGCCGTCGCGCAACGGCGTGATGCGGAGGTTGCCGGCACCGTCCTGAGCGAGGTTGGCCGTGCTGGCGGTGTAGTTCTGGATTTCACCGGTACCCCAGTTGGCGGGGCCGCCCGGGTAGCTGTGGCCGGTGTCGATCAGCCAGTTCGCGCTCGAGGGGAGCGAGCCGGAGCCGCCGGTGAAGTCGTCGGCGAACACCGTCGTCCAGCCCGATTCGGGCGGCGGGATCGACGCGGCGGCGGGCAGGGTCAGCGGGACGGCGATGAGCGCGGCGCCGAGCACCGCGCCGAGGACGAGTCTGCGGGAGTGGGGCATCGGGGACGACCTCCTTGTCGACCGGATTTGTTGCCGTTCACAACAAAGCCCGTCGACAAGGAGACCTGAGCCCTCGTCGCGATTCCAGAGGCGTTACAGGGGTTGGGTGATTCAGGTCACAAAGTCTGCCCGGAAGGCCACTCGATCAGAGGCCGAAGCGAGACCAGGCCGCCTTCTGCGTCACCGCGTCCAGCACCGCCGACGCGGCCGCCGGCGCGCCGATGCCGAGGCGGGCGAGCAGCGGCTTCTTCGGCTCGGCCACCGAGATCTCCGCGTCCGGGTAGCGCTCGGTGATGATCTGCCGGAGACTGCCCAGGCCGTCGACCAGGCCGAGCTCGGCCGCCTTCGCACCCAGCCAGACGTCGCCGGTGAACAGGTCCTCCGAGTCGGTCAGGCGGTCGCCGCGGCGCTCCTTCACCCAGTTCACGAACAGCTCGTGGAGCTGGGCGTGCATCTTCTTGAGCCACTCGACGTCTTCGGGCTTCTCCGGTGAGAACGGGTCCAGCCGCGACTTGTTCGCGCCCGCGGTGTGCAGGCGGCGCTCGATGCCGAAGCGTTCCAGCAGGCCGGTGAACCCGAAGCCGCCGCTGATCACGCCGATCGAGCCGACCATCGACGTGCGGTGGGCGTAGATCTCGTCGGCGGCGCACGCCAGCCAGTACCCGCCCGACGCGGCGACGTCCTCGCAGAACGCCAGCACCGGCACGTTCTTCTCGTCGGCCAGCTGCCGGATCCGCTCGGCCACCAGGCCCGACTGCGTCGGCGCGCCACCCGGGGAGTTCACCAGCAACGCGACCGCCTTCAGCCGCTCGTGACCGAACGCCCTGGTCAGCGCCGACTCCACCGCGGCCAGGTTGATCGCGCCCCTGGCCAGCGGCGACGGCGACGGGGTGATCACGCCGTGCAGCTTCACCACGGCCACGACGTCCTTGCGCTCGACCCGGTCGGCGAGCACCGGGATCCGCGAAGCCAGTTTGTCCGTAACGCTCATGCAGCCAGGCTAGCCGGATCTTTCGGGGGTCCGGGTGGCGAAGCCCCCGGCCTGGGGCGAAGCCCCGGATGTCACAGCCGGATTCAGCTCATCGGGAGGATGCCGGAGCGCGTGCCGTTGACGCCGTTCACCTCGGCGCCGTTCAGCTGGGCCGGACCGCCCTGCGCCGGGACGTCGGCCTCGCCGGTGTCGGCTTCCGAGCTGTAGTCCGGCATGTTCGGCCGGACGCCCGGGACGAACTTCGGCACCCGCAGCGTCACCTTCATGCCGGCGCCGGGCGCGGTCTCGACCATCACCGCGTAGTCGCTGCCGAAGACCTGCTGCATGCGCTGGTTGATGTTGCCGAGCCCGACGTGCGCGCCGGTGCGGTGGGCGCTCTTGAGGTCGTTGAGCCGCCGCGGGTCCATGCCGATGCCGTCGTCCTCGACGCTGATCAGCGCCTCGGTGCCGTAGTCCTGCGCGATCACCGTGACGCAGCCGCCGCTGGGCTTGCTGGCCAGGCCGTGCTTGACCGCGTTCTCCACCAGCGGCTGGATGATCAGGAACGGCACGACGACGCTGAGCACCTCGGGCGCGATCTTCATCCGCACCTCGAGCCGGCCGCCGAAGCGGGCGTTCTCGATGGTCAGGTAGCGGTCGATGTTGCGCAGCTCTTCGGCGAGCGAGGTGAACATGCCCGACGTCCGGAACGAGTAGCGCGTGAAGTCGGCGAAGTCCTGAAGCAGCTCTCGCGCCTCTTCGGGGTCCGTGCGGATCAGCGCGGAGATCGTGTTCAGCGCGTTGTAGACGAAGTGCGGCGAGATCTGGGCCCGCAGCGCCTTGATCTCGGCCTGCTGGAGCTGCTGCTTCGACTCGTCGAGCCGGGACAGCTCGAACTGGGTGCAGACGAACTGGGCGACGGCGTCGGCCATCTGCACCAGCCGGCCGCGGGTGCGGCCCACGACGATCAGCGCCGCCTCGGTCTCGCCCTCCACCAGCAGCGGCACGATCACCGCGGTCTTCATCCGGCAGGTGCCGCGGTGGTTGCACGGCATCCGGTCGTGCGCGACGACCTCGCGGCGGTGCTTGCGGATCGCCGCCCCGATCGCGTCGACGAGGTCGACGTAGTGCTCGTTCGCCTCGCCGTCCCAGGACAGCAGCGTGCCTTCGCTGTCGGTGATGCCGACGGCGACGCAGTCGAGCATCTGCAGCAGCTGCGTGGTGATCTTGTCGGCGGCGTCCTCGTCCAGGCCGGCGCGCAGGTTCGGCGCCGCCTTCGACATCCGGTGCACCGCCTGCAGCATGGCGTCCTCGACCTCGCTGCCTGGTTTGCGCAGCTTCACGACCAGGACGATCACCGTGACGCCGAGCAGCACCACAAGACCCCACGGGACGATCTGCGCAAGCGGGAACCCGGACACGGCGTCCATGCTCTGCGCTCGAACGACCGGGTGCAAGGCCTGATCCCACTTTCTGTCCAACTGCGATGACCGAGGGTAGAGGAGACCCTACCGAGCGTCCGGAAGCCGCTACTTCAGCAGCCTGGACATCCGCCGGTCGGCGAGGGGCTTGCCGCCGGTCTGGCAGGTCGGGCAGTACTGGAACGACTTGTCGGCGAAGGATATTTCGCGGATCGTGTCGCCGCAGACGGGGCACGGCAGCCCGGTGCGCGCGTGGACCCGCAGGCCCGACCGCTTCTCGCCCTTCAGCCGGGCCGCCTTCTGCCCCACCGACCGCTCGACGGCGTCCGACTCGATCTCGTGGATCGCCTCGGCGAGGGTCTCGAGCGCGCCTTCGTCGAGCTTGCCGATCGTCGCGTACGGCGAGAGCTTCGCGCGGTGCATGATCTCGTCGGAGTAGGCGTTGCCGATCCCGGCGAGGAGCGACTGGTCGGTCAGCGCCCACTTCAGCCGGGTGTTCTTCCCGGCGAACAGCTCACGCAGCCGGGCGGCGTCCACGGCGAGCGCGTCCGGCCCCAGCCGCGCCACGCTCGCGATCTCCTGCGGGTCCTTGACGACCCATACCGCGAGGCCCTTCTTCGTGCCCGCTTCGGTGAGGTCGAAGCCGGGCCCGGTGGCGGACTCGAGGTGCACCCGCAGCGAGATCGGGCCCTTCCCCGGCTTCAGCGGCGCCGCGGCGAGGCCGTCGGACCAGCGCAGCCAGCCCGCCCGGGCCAGGTGCACGACCAGGTGCAGGTCGCCCGCCACGACGTCGAGGTGCTTGCCGTGCCGGGTCGCGCCGGTGATCTCCCGGCCGTGCAGGTCCGTCCACGGCGGCGTCGCCGTCTTCAGCACGCTCAGCGATGCGACATCGATGCGGAAGATCGTCCGGCCCACGGCGTTCTCGCGCAGGTGGTGAGCCAGTGCTTCGACCTCGGGTAGCTCGGGCATGGCTCCAGTGTCCTACTCGACCGGGTGAAGCGGCCCGTCGAAGTCGGGCAGCGAGTGCCGCTGGATGGTCTTGGAGATCTTCTTGACCTCGCCCTGCACGGTGAACATGCCGCGGATGGTGCCGACCCAGCGCTCGGACGGCCTGTCCCCGGTCACGTCGCCCTCGGTCTCCGCGACCACCGTCCACGGACGGCGCAGGATCCACCGCAGCGGGAAGAACAGCACCACGAGCAGCAACGCCAGCAGCACCCACGCGGGGACGTTGACCTGGTCCGGCGTCCACACGACGAGGATCACCGCCAGCAGCGCGGTGACGACGATCATCGCGATCCCGGGCCCGTAGCTACCCGCGACGTCGTGCTCGAAGTCGTCGGCCGTCGCCGGCGCGCGCCATTCCATCTGGGCACGGACCACCCAGTCGCGGCCGTCTTCGCCGCGTACCAGCCGGTTCATTCAGTTGCCTCCCGGGGCGCCCGCAGGGTGAGCGACTCAAGCGTAGACAACTGAACGGTACCTTGCGCGACCTCACCCGCGCGAGGGAGGAACCGGACATCTCGCCCGGTGGAGCCCATCAACGCTGATCAAGAGCTCGTCGGCGGGGCCGGAGCCGGGTCCGCCGGTTCGCCCGACCCGGTGACGGCCGAGGTGGTGCCCGGGCAGGGCTTCCCCGAAGTCGGCGTCACCGTGGTCGAGGTCTCCGGTGCCGAAGCGTCCGGTGTCGAGGGGTCCGTCGAGGTTTCCTCCGGCGTCTCGGTGGCGCCGGTCTCGTCGTCCTTCGGCACCGGCTTCTTCGGGTGGTCCGACGGCTGATCCGACGACGGCGCCGGCTTGCCGGGCCGGCCGGTCGGCGACACCTCGGGCACGTCGGCGTCCTCCGGTACCGGAGCGTCGGACGACTCCGTCGTCATCGTCATCGCGGGCCTCGACGAGTCCAGCCGCGGCGACGACGCCTGCGGTCCGGGCTCGACGGGAGCCGACGAAGCCAGGTCTTCCCGCGGGGCGGGCTGGTCACCGGCAGCGGCGCCGCCCACGACCGCGACCGGGACGTCCCCGGCCACCGGCAGCTGAGGCACTTCGTTCGCGGCGACCTGCTGCGCCCCGCCCGCCGACCGGGCCGGGACCACGGGATCGACCCCGCGGCCGTTGAGCACACCGATCCCGATCCGCGGCTCCGGCGGCACCTGGGGCGGCGGCTGGTGCTGCGTCTCCGACGGCGGCACCACGACGAGCTCGGGCGCCCCGCCGGGCAACCCGACGTCCTGCACCGGCCCGGCCGCGAACAGCACCGGCCCGGCCGCGACACCGACCGCACCCACCGCGGCGGTCGACGCCAGCGCCAGCCCGATCTTGACCTTCGAACCGACCAGGACGCCCTTCACCGTCGCACCCAGCCCGGCCAGCACCCCACCGCCACCCAGCGACGCGGCGGCCGGCACCAGCAGCACCAGCACCCCGGCGTGCGCCCGCAGCGACGAGCAGACGTCCCGCAGCTCGTCCTGCGTCGCGCGGCACGACGGACAGCCGTGCAGGTGCGCCTTGATCCGCTCGGCCTCGGCGCCGGTGACACTGCCCGCGGTGAACCCACCCAGCTTTTCGACGACCGCCCGGCACGAGTCCGGCCCGCGGTTCACCGAAAGGTGCGCCTGCAGGTACGCCGCACGCAACCCCTGCCGCGCCCGGCGAGCCAGCGCGGCCGTCGCGTTCGCGCTCAACCCGAAATGGGGAGCGACCATCGCGGGCTGCTCACCCTCGACCTCGGTCTGCCACAACACCGTCCGCCACCGCTCCGGCAAACTCGTGAACGCGGTCGTGATCAGCGTGTGCTCGGCCGTGCGGGCATGCGTGTCGGCACCCGCACCGGCCCGGAAAGTCAGTTCGTCGTCGGACACCGGGACGTCCCGGCGCGCACCGTGCCACTCCCACGACACCCGGCGGGCGACGGTCAGCAGGTAGGCCCGGATGTAGTCACGGGGACCGGCGCCCCGGCGGAGGGCCTGCAACACGCGGAAGAACGTCTCCGCGGTGATGTCCTCGGCCTCGGACCGATCAGCGGCCAGGCTCTGCGCGAGCCGGCGGACCGCGGCGGCGTGCAGCTCGAACAGCTCCCCGAAGGCGGCGTCCTCGCCGTTGCGCAGCCGTTGCAGCAGTGCCTGCTCGTCGGATTCCGAGGCCGCTGGTGGCGGCACCGTGCCCAGCTCGGTCATCCGGCCCGGCACCTCCTCCCCGAAGGTCTCCCCATTCGGTCGAATGGAGACACCATACGGAGGGAATCAGCCGTCGTCACCCCTTGTACGCCAGCTGTGACGCCGAAGCACCGGTCCGGGGAGAGGGGGACCCCGCCGACGGCCGCCTCAGGCGTGGGTATAGAGTTCTCCCCATCAGCAGGACAACGCGGATGTAGCGCAGCTGGTAGCGCATCACCTTGCCAAGGTGAGGGTCGCGGGTTCGAATCCCGTCATCCGCTCGGGGTTGAAGGGGTCGTGCAGGCGGAAAGCGTCTGCCACGACCCCTTCGCCATTTCACCCGGGGGGCCGAGCCCCCCGGACCCCCCACGGTGCCTACGTAAGACTTCGCGGGTGTTCCCCGGCGCTGGTTGGCCAGACCTCCGGGTGTTCCCCGGGACTTTGGGAAACCAGACTTTGGTGGGCCCTGGCTGGCCGGATTTTTGAGGGTGACCGGCTTTGGCGAGGCGGGGCTTGCCGGTTTGGGTCAGAGCTCGTAGGTGTCGAGGATTGTGGGGGCCACTGGGGTCAGGTGGGCGTCTTCGCGCTCTGTCACCTGGCCTCGGGCCATTCGGTAGACCCGGAAGTTGTTGTCGTTCTCCGGGTCCTGGTCGTCCCACGTGTGCAGGAGGCCGTACGAGCCCGGCGCAAGTTCGCCCGCCCGGGTGAACAACTGCAGGAGTTCGGGGGCGATCGGTCCGCCGTGCTTGTCGAACCCGCCGAAGTGGAGCATGGGGATCCCGGCGCTCCAGCGGAGGTCGACCAGATCGAAGTCACCCGCGTCGCGGATTGCGCGGTGCACGCGGTCGACCAGGCGCTCCAGGAGCGCCGCGTCGTCATCGCCGCTCGCGGTCGCCTGGATGGTCACCCAGCCGTGATATTCGAACACCCGCAGAACGGTAGCAAGAGATCAACCGGCCGCTCAGCGGGCCAGCTCGGAGGGCTCCCGGGGCGAAGCCCCGGTTGCCTCGGACGGCTTCCCGTCACGGCGCAGCACGTTCGACAGCACCCCTTCGCCCAGCCGCTCGAACGCCGGCACCAGCTTCTCGCCGAACACGCACAGCGTCCGCTCCCACGGGTGCCCGAGCGTGCCGAACGAGAAGTCCGCCGCCAGGAACAGGTGGTAGTCCGCGCGCGGGAACACCGGCACCGGCCACCGGGCACTCCCGGACATCAGGTGCGGGCGGACGCGGTAGGACTGGTGCTGCCAGTGCAGCGCCCACATCCAGTCGTCCGGACCGCAGACCTCGCGGAACGCCGCCAGCGCGATCGTCCCGACCTGGTGCTCCTCGACCGCGTACGGGCCGAGGCGGAACTCCGCCGAAGCGCGGTCCAGGTTCCCCGGCGAAAGGTCCCACGTCCGCGACGGCACCGGCTCCCGGAACCCCGGCCAGGCGTGTGCGTACGTGCTCGGCCAGAACGCCAGCTTGTCGTACACCCAGTACCAGGCGGGCTCGTCTACGACACGGGAGACGGCTTCCCAGGCAGCATTCACGGTTGAGACCTCGAGTCGGCCAGGCGCGGAAGAACACGCGAAAGCTTCGTGTTCGGCCTCCGGTTTGTCCAGTCCCCGTCCGCCGACCGCGAGCTGTGTCACTCATCCGGGTGGGTTACGCCAAGTTGTCACCACCCCGGCCCGCCGCGCCCGCCGGCCGGGTCCGCGCAGCTCAGCGGCCCGCCGGGAGGCGCCGGAGTACGCCCGGCGCCTCCCGGGCTCAGGCCGCGTCCCAGAGGGTGAGGAACGCCGACGCCTCGCTGCGGGCCCACGGCCGCAGCCGGGCCCGGTCGCGCGCGGAGAGCTGGTACTCCTTCGCCCGGCGGACGTCGATCACCAGCGCTTCGCCACCGGGCAGGATGTCCGGCATCGCCTGCTCCAGCACCCACAGCGCGAGCTGCGCCGAGGCCTTCGCCAGCGGCTCCTCCTTGAAGTAGAGCCAGGTCGCGTACCGGCGGCCGTCGCTCTTGCGCAGGCCCAGCTGCGGGCTGACCCCGATCTCGAGCTCGCCGATCCGGCACCGCCCGCGGCCCACGTCGACCAGCCGCGGCGACCGGCGGCCGAGGTAGCGCAGCCAGCCCTCGGCGATCGCCGCGTAGTGCGGTTTCGTTCGCTCGTCGGCGGCGTTGACGAGCGCGCGCAGCGCCACCTCGTCCTGGTTCGCCGCCCGGCCGGACCGCACCGCGTTGGCCGCCCGCCGGTAGTAGTTGAACGCCGCCCGCGCCGGGTCTTCGTACTGACGGCGCTGCCGCCGGACGAACGACGACCGCGACGGCCCGGAACTCGCGCTGTAGCCCACGAACGTGGACAGGGTGATGTAGGCCATGGCCCTGCCTTCCTCCATCACGCCACCCGCGGACGCGGGCGGCATCTCCCCTGGACAACGCCCATTTTAGAACATATGTACGACAGTTTCCGGGGCCTGACGGGTGACGGGAAGGACTAGCGCAGGGTGAAGGTGACGAGGTCCGTCGATTCGGAGCGGGTGAGCGGCAGCCCGTCGAGCGGGCGGGTGAGCGCGGCTTCGTACGGCGTGCCGGTGGCCGCGACCTTCAGCACCAGCACCTGCTGGATGCCGTACTTCCGCAGCACGGCGACGCTGTGCGCGTCCGGGAAGGTCTTGCCCGCCTCGACGATCTCGCCGTAACTCGGCGGCAGGAGCCCGTTGTGGCCGTTGGCCAGCGGCGGGAAGCCGTCGGTCGACCAGAACTGGTAGACGAACTCGCTGAACTGGCCGGGGTCCTGGCTGATCGGCAGCATGAGGGCGGGGCGGGAATCGGTTTCGAAGGACTTGGCGACGTCCGGCGGGATGCCCGGCGGCGAGGGGTACGCCTGGTCCGGAACGCCCTCCAGCACCGCGACCAGCACCGGCACCACGAGCAGGGCCTGGAGGAACCGGCCCCGGTCGTACGTCGCGTCGAGGGTGCGCAGCCACTCGGCCGTGCGGGTGAGCGCGCCGGCGGCCAGCACGGCCAGCAGCAGGAGCACCCAGAGCATCAGGCGGCCCGGCGTGCGCAGCGCGTCCCAGCCGGGGAGGTACCGCCACAGCAGGAAGTAGGTGTAGTCGCCGCCGAAGAACTGCGAGCCGAGCGCGAACACCGTCACCACGACCGTCGCGACGCCGAGCCACACCCGCACGCGGACCGACCAGACGCTGAAGAACAGCCCCGCCAGCGCCACGAGCAGCACCGCCAGCCCGGGGAACAGCAGCTTCTCGGCCACGCCCGGCAGGGCCGTCCAGGCGGGGTCGGCGAACGCGCCGGTGCGCGGGTCCAGCGGGGTGTCCTGCCAGAGCCAGGTCGAGCTCAATGTGCCGAGGAGTCCCTGCGGCGGCGGTGAGTAGAGCTGCACCTCGTCCCAGCCGCGGGTGAAGCCGTACCGCTCGACCACCTGCCGGTACGGGATGGTCATCAGGTAGGTGACCACGAGGAACACGGCCGCGCCGGCGGCGTCGGCGACGAACAGCCGGGTACCGAACCGCCGCCACCCCCGGACCGCCGTGCCGAGCAGGACCAGGCCGATGACGCCGAGCAGGTAGACGAACGGGATGCCGACCGCGAACCCGAGCGTGACCTGCCAGGCCGCGATCAGCCAGCCGGCGACCGCCCACCCCGGCCGGGCCAGCTCGGGACGGCGGCCGTACCGCAGGGAGTAGCCGTGCGCGCGGGCGAGCGCGAACAGCGCCAGCGCGATCCCGCCGGAGGACAGGATGTTCAGGTGGCTGATGTGGGTGAGCCGCCAGGGCGCCCAGGCGAAGACGACGCCGGCGAGCGCCGCGGCCTGCCAGTTGCCGCCCAGCTGCCGCACCAGCAGGTACGCGCCGGCGAACGCCAGCGCGAACGCGAAGACGAGGACAGCGTTGTAACGCATGATCGCGGAGTACGGCCCGTCGCCGAACAACCCCAGCGGCAGGTAGCCGAGCAACGAGTCGGAGAAGGCGAAGCTGCCGGTCGCCGGGTACAGAGTGTTGCCGGTCCACAGATCGCCCCCGGCGGTGACGAAGTGGTGCTGCCACGCGAGCTGCCAGGCCTGCAGCAGCGGATCACCGAGGTCACCGGTGACCAGGGAACGCGGGTGCAGCACCACCGGGAGGTTGAACAGCGCGGAAAGGAGGAGCCCGGCCAGGACGGCGAACCCGCCCTCGCGGATCCTCGCGCGTCGGCCGCGTCCCTCCCGGACACCGCCGGTGACGTCGTTCGCGTCAGGCAGCTCTTCAGTGATCAACCCCGACTCCCCTCGTCGCCACCGGGCGCGGCGCGCACGGGCCGTCACCAGGGCAGCCGGACGATACCCGACCTGGTGGAGCCGGTTCGTGACCGGGAAGACTCCCGCCGGAGCGACTCTTGCGCTACGTTGCCGATCAACCTCAAACTGCAACCGCGCAGGTCGGCCGCACACGTGCCAAACTGACGCCCCGAATGGTGGATGGGGGTCTAACCATGAGCTGGCAGGAGGACCTGCGCCGACTCGACGCTGACCTGGCGACGGGCCGCATCGAGCCGGCCGCGCACCGCAAGGAGCGGGACGAGTTGCTGGCGCAGGCATCGGGGTCCACCGTGCCGTCGCCGGTGCCCTCGCCCCTGCGCCGGCCCGCGCCGACCTCGTGGCACAGCACGAACCCCGCCGCGCCGCAGCAGGAGCCGCCGACGGCGCCGCCGCAGCGGGTCGAATCACCGTCTCCGGCGCAGTACCGGCCGCAGCAGCCCCCGGCTCCCCCGGCGCCGCCGTGGCAGCGGACGGGTGCGGCTCCGCAGAAGGCGGCCGCTCCCCGCGCCCTCCCGGAGTTCCCCGACCACCTGACGACCGCGCCGAGCCCGGCCGACATCGTCCCGACCCGCTACCTGCAGGTGGAGGGCCAGGTGCCGGGGGTGTCCGCGGTCAGCCGGTTCCCGCCGGTGACCCCGCCCGCCGGCCACCCGGCGCACCAGCCCGGCGAGCCCGAAGAGGCACCGGGGAAGCACCGCTCGGACGAGACCACCGGCCGGCGGCGGCCGACCTGGCTGTTCGTCGCGCTGGGCGTGCTGGTCGTGCTGACGATGATCGCCGGGGTGACCGCGTGGCTCGGTTCGGGCACCGATTCGGCGGCGCCCAGCACGCCGACGCGGCCACCGCAGTCGAGCCCGGCCGGCGTCCGGTCCGAACCGCTGGAAGACCGGTTGCCGACGCCCCCCGGCGTGGCCAACTCGAACAACTCCACGATGTCGATCGCGAAAGCCCGTGACTTCGGGCTGTTCCCGAAGCCGACGGCCGACCTGTTCACCGCGAACGGGGCGAAGGAAGTGGTGTTCCGGGGGTCCGCCGACGGGGACGTCTCGTACCTGACCCTGGTCGTCCCGACCGGCAGCTCCGCCAACGCGCAGACCGTCGTCGAAACTCTGTACCAGCAGGGGCTGGCGTCCGGGATGCGCCCGGTGACCGCCGAAATCCGGACCGTCTCCGGCCGCTTCCAGGACAAGTTCCTGAACACGAGCTGGTACGGCTCGGGCAGCAACGTCGTCATCATCGGCGTCGGCCTGCCCTACCGCGGCCAGTCCGGCATGAGCGGCCAGCTGGACGCGCTCGTGAAGCAGTTCGAAAGCGTCCTGCCCGCCGGTTGACGGCCGAGGTCACGAAACGACCCTCCGGGCCCCGGTGAGCAGGGCTGAGTGCACAATGATGCGTGAGCTGGCTCGGCTGGCAACCGCTGACGAGAAGGGGGCCGGGTTTTGTCCTGGCAGGAGGAACTGCGCCGGTTGGACGAAGAGCTGGCCGCTGGCCAGATTTCGGCTGACGACTACCGCGTGCGCCGGGACGGTGTCCTGTCCGCGGCCGTCAACGCCGACGCCCAGGCCGCACCCGCCGCGGGCAACCCGGCGGAGAGCACCCAGATCATCGCCCCGGTGACCCCGCCGCAAAGCGCGCCGACCCCGGCGCAGCAGCCCGGGGGCGCCACTTCGGCGGACCAGACCCAGATCGTGAACTCCTCCTTCGGTGGCGGTGAGCGCACCCAGGCCGTCGGCCAGGGCGGGGCGCCGCAGGGCTGGGCCCCGGGCGGACAGCCCGGCGACGCCGAGCGCACGCAGGTCGTGCCGGGTGTGCCGCCGCAGGCGGTCGCCGGCGGGTACCGGCCGCAGGGCCAGGGCTCCGGCGGGTTCCCCGCCCAGCAGACGCCGCAGTACCACCCGCCGCAGGGCCAGCAGCAGATGCCGTGGAACGCGCCGAGCCAGGACACGAGCACCCCGTGGGGCGGCTCCGAGTTCCCGGCCGACACGAACTGGGTCGCGCAGGGCCCGGAGCCGTCGTTCGAGACCACCCCGGCCAAGGGCGGCAAGAAGGTCCTCGCGATCGTCCTCGCCGTCGTCGTGCTCGCCGGCCTCGGCGTCGGCGGGTACTTCCTGTTCTCCGGCAACTCGGACAACAACCCGCCGGCCGCGCAGTCCTCGAGCGCGCCACCGCCGCCGACGCAGAAGCCGAAGGACGACCTGGAGATCGCCAAGCTGCCCGGGAACGTCCTTTCGACGACCGACTTCGGGAGCTTCGACGAGCTCAAGGCCGCCAACGTGCTCACGGAGGGCGAGTACAACGCGCTCACCGACGCGAAGGTGACCAGCGCGCGCCAGTCGGTGTCCAAGCTGCCCTCCGGCGCCACCGCGGTCGTGCTCACCCTCAAGACGGCCGGCGCGGCCAACGCGGCCAACGCCGTCGAGCAGCTCACCGAGCAGCAGGTGAAGTTCAAGCTCGTCAAGTACACCGGCACCGCGCCCGCCGGCGTGGAGGTCATGCAGCTCGTCAAGGAGGACGGCACCGCGCTGGTCCGCGTGCACTACGTGCACAAGCAGACCGTCGTGCGCGTCCACGTCGACGGTCCCGACCTGGCCACCGTCTCGAAGGTGTTCGACGAAATCCTCGCGAAGCAGCTGACCGAGCTGCCTGTCACCGGCTGACATGGCCGGGAACCGGTCCGGAGATCCCGCGCCACGGTTCGCCGCCTGCACCGTCGTCACCCGGGATCGGCGAGCCGTCGCGGACGTGCTCGCCGAGTCCTACCGCGCCCACCACCCCGGGCACGCCTTCACCGTGCTGGTCGCCGACGACGAGGCGACGCCCGCCGAGCTCGGCCTGGACCCGGACGAATACCACCGGCTGGTCACCTGCCACGCCGGCGCGGACCTCGTCGACGTCCTCCGGCCGCTGCTGGTGCGCAGCCTGCTGGACGCGGCCGACGTGGTCGTCCTGCTCGACCCGGACATCGAGATCCACGCGCCGTTCGAAGACGTCGCCGCGCTCGCGGCCGGCCACGGGCTGGTCGTCGCGGCGGCCCTGCTCGAACCGCTGCCGCAGGACGGCCTGGAACCGGAGCACGTGCCCGGCGTCTTCGACGGGTTCCTCACCGCCGGCCAGGACGCCCGGCCGTTCCTCGACCACTGGGCCGACCGGGCCCGGCGGCGCGCGCCGCACCGGACCGAGCCGACCTGGCGGTGGCCGGACCTCCTGCCCGGCGTGTTCGACCACCTCGTCGTCCGCGATCCCGGCCTCGCTGTCGGCTACTGGAACCGGCACGAGCGCCCGGCGACCGGCCCGAAGTTCCTGGCGTTCCGCGGCTACGACCCCGAAACGCCGTGGCTGCTGACCGCCGACTGCCGGCAGCGGCCGCGGGTCCGGCTCTCCGCCGACCCGGTGCTGCGCGAACTCTGCGACCGCTACGGCGAACGCATCGGGGCCGGCGCGCACGGCGATTCGCCGTACGCCACGCTGCCCGGCGGCACGCCGCTCACGAGCGTGATGCGGCAGCTGTACCACGACGCGTGGAGCCGCTCGGAGCGCTTCCGCGACACACCGGATCCGCTCGGCCGGGTCGCCGAAAAACCGCCGCCGCACCCGTTCGGCGACGACGGCGGGCGCGCGTTCCGGCAGTGGCTGACCGAGCCCGCTTCGCCGCTGGACGCCGCCACCGGGCTGACCCGGCTGGCCGCCGCGGTCTGGCTCGCCCGGGTCGACCTGCAGGCGGTGTTCCCGCACCCGCGTGGCGCGCAGCGCGCGGCCTTCCGGCAGTGGTGCGCCACGCACGGGGTCGAGGAAGGCCTGCTGCCGTCGTGGGCCGTGCCGGCCGAGCCACCGCCGCCCGTCCCGCCGGTGGCCGACTTCGGCGTCAACGTCGCCGGCTACCTGACCGCGGAGCTGGGGCTCGGCGAAATGGCGCGGGTGGTCCAGCGGGCGATCGCCGCGGCCGGCGTGCCGATGGTGTCGGTCGTCGAGGAACACTCGTTGTCCGGATCGGTCCGCACCGGCCTGGCGGCCCCGGACGACGTCGGCGTGCCCCGGTTCGGCGTCAGCCTGCTGACCGTGAACTCGGACTTCACCCGGCTGATCCTCGACACCCACCCGGACACCGGCGCGAACCGCTACCGGATCGGGCTGTGGGCGTGGGAGCTGGAGGACTTCCCGGCGGCGATGCACGACGGGTTCACGCTGGTCGACGAGATCTGGACGCCCAGCGAGTTCGCCACCCGGGCGATCGCGGCGCACGCGCCGGTGCCGGTCCGGACCATTCCGGTGCCCGTGCCGGATCCCGGTGAACCCGTGCGGGAACCCGCTCCCGGCACGCAGTTCCTCTTCATCTTCGACTTCAACTCCACCGGTGGCCGGAAGAACCCGTGGGGCGTCGTCGAGGCGTTCCACCGCGCCTTCCCCGGCCGCGAAGACGTCCGCCTGGTGCTCAAGGCCACGAACGGGCACCTGAACACGCCCGCCGTCGAGCGGCTGCGGCGCGCGATCGGCGGCGACCCGCGGATCGAGCTCCTGGAGCGTTACCTCACCGTGGCCGAACTCGGCGCCCTGTATGCCAGGACCGACGCCTACGTTTCGCTGCACCGCAGCGAGGGCTTCGGGCTCACGGTCGCGGAGGCGATGGTCAGGGGGATACCGGTGATCGCCACCGACTACTCGGGTACGACCGAGTTCTTCGGGCCCGAGCACGGCTGGCCGGTGCCCGCCACGATGATCGACGTCGGCCCCGGGTGGCCGCCCTACCACCCCGAAGGCCGGTGGGCCGACCCGGATCTCGACGTCGCGGCCGCGGCGATGCGCGCGGTCGCCGACGACCCCGCCGAGGCCCGGCGGCGGGGGCGGGCCGCCCGCGAACACATCCTGCGGACCCGCTCGACGGAGACCGCCGCGGGGTGGCTGCGGGAGCGGCTGACCGAAGCCCACCAGGCCTGGCTGGCCGGGCGGGCGCCTCGGCCGGCCCCGCGGCACCCGCTGGTCGCCGGTGTCCGCCGGGTGCTCCGGCCGGTCCGCGCCGCCGCCCGGCGGCTGGGGGTGACGGCGTGACGAGGACCCAGGGGCCGAAGCCCACGATGCCGCCCGTCTACGAAGCCTTCCTCCCGCGCGAACACGCGCTGTACCGGCCGCGCCACGGCCGCAAGCAGCTGACCGCGCTGGTGTGCGCGACGATCTTCCTGGCCACGCCCGCCCTGTCGGCGATCCTCGGCGCGCGGCCGTCCGAGTTCGAGAACCGCAAGCTCACCCCGTTTCCCAGCATCGGCCAGGGCTGGTCGTTCTTCCCGCAGCTGAGCCAGTGGACGACCGACCACCTGGTGTTCCGCGAGCAGGCGGTGCACGCCGCCGACGGCATCAGCCGCGGGGTGTTCGGCGAGCCGCCGCCGCTGCACCAGGAAAACCAACAGGGCCCGCTGCAGGTGCCCGCCGACACCGCGCCGGCCAAGCTGGACCCGCGCCAGTTCCCCGACGTCATCGAGGGCAAGGACGGCTGGCTCTACCTCGGCGACGAGGCCACCAGCCACTGCGTGCAGACGGTCAGCCTGGACACCACGTTCGCCCGCCTGCGCGCCTTCCGCGACGCGGTGGAGGCGTCGGGACGGCAGTTCGCGGTCGTCGTCGCGCCCGACAAGATCGGCATGGTTCCGCAGCACCTGCCCGGCTCCTACCTGGGCAAGGACTGCCGCGACAAGGTGGCGGACGAGTTCTGGCGCCGGGTGGACGCCGAGAACTTCATGATCGACGTGCGCGGCCCGATGCAGGACTGGGCGAACCGCAAGGGCGAGGCGCTCTACGGTCCGCAGGACGCGCACTGGTCCGACGAAGGCGCGATCACCGCCGTCCGCGCGGTCGCCGAGAAGCTGCGGCCGGGGATCAGCGCGAAGTGGCGGCTGCAGCCGAAGGAAGACTGGCAGCTGCCGGCCGACCTGCCGCCGCTGATCGGCCGGACTGGCGTCACCGAGGGCACGCACTACGCGCTGATGCCGGACGGCAAGACCGACCGGACCCGGCCGATGCCCAACGACTACGTCACCCCGGTGCACACCGACAGCACGCACGGCGACGGCACCTACGGCCTGCGCACGGCGTGGATCGGCGACTCGTTCACCATCCGCGCCCTCCCCTACCTCGCCGCGGCCTTCGGCGACCTGACCGCGCTCCACACGAGCACGGCCGACCACGACGGCGGCGAAGCCATCGGGAACCTGTTGCAGCGCAGCGACGTCGTGGTCATCGAGCTGACCGAACGCGGATTCGCCTCCGGCGCGGTGTCGCTCCTGCTGCCGCAGGTGCAGCAGAACATCGCCAGCAAGCTTGCCCGATGACTGGACCGACCCCGGGGAAACCACATGTCTGCTGATCGCGTGGCCACCGCACTGGCCCGCCTGGACGAACACCGCGAACTGCACCTGCCGCTGCGCAAGAGCGACCTGCTCGGCCGGCTGGCAATGCGCTTCCTGTGGAAGCGCCAGGTGAAGTGGCAAATCGAAGCCAACCTCGCCGTTCGTGACGCGCTCGACGCCGTCCACCAGCTCCTCCGTGACCACCAGGACCAGCTGGCCGGAACTCGCGACCTGGTCAACCAGCAGCAGCTGGCGCACGAAGTCGACCAGCTGCGCCGGTACGACCAGACCATGACCGCCGGGCTCAACCAGCGGCTGTACTCCGGCCTGGGCCGGCTCGAATCCGAGCTGGGCGAGCTGCGGTTGCGCCAGGCCGAAACGGAGGAGACCGGCCAGGACACCGACCAGCGGCTGAAGGCACTGGAAGTGCAGGCGGCCGCGTCGGCGTCGGCTGCGACCGACGTCCGGCTCCGCCACGCACAGCTGGATCTCGCGCTCGACCGGGTTCGTGCGGGAACGGCGGTGGAGGACGTCGCCGCCGACGTCGCCGACCGCGAGTCGTTCCTCGAACTCGCGCTCTCGGAGCTGCTCGACGGGCCCGCGGACCGCGTCCGCGAGGCCCGCCGGAACCACCTGCCGCTGATCAACGCCGCCCGGGACGCCGGCGCCACCGGCCCCGTGTTCGACGTCGCGGCCGGCCGGGGCGAATGGCTCGAGGTCCTCCGCGCGGCCGGGCTGCCGTACGCGGCCGCGTCGGACAACCCGCTGGTCAGGCGGCACTGCGCGAAGCTCGGCTTCGACGTCACCGCGCAGAACGCGCTGGCGGCGCTGGCCGGGCAGCCCGCACGTTCGCTGGGGGCCGTGACCGCGTTCCGGTTCGCCGAACGGCTGGCGCCCGACACGCTCGCCCGCTTCACCGACCTGGCCGCCACCGCGCTGCAGCCCGGTGGCGTCCTGCTCGTCGAGACACCGGGCCCGGACGCGGCGGCGGACTTCCGGCTGGACCCGTTCGCCCGCAAGCCCTTGGACGCCGTCTACCTGCGGTTCCTCGCCGAATCGGCCGGCTTCGCCGAGGTCGAGGTCCGCGCTTCCGAGGCCGCACACGGACTGGACGAGCGCCTGTGCCTGATCGCCCGCCGATGAAAGCCGCCAGCCATCGCGCCGTGCTGTGGAGCCCGCTGCCGCCGCAGACCAGCGGCATCGCGGACTACAGCTACCACCTGCTCGAGGCACTGGCCGAACTGACGGACGTCGCCGCGGTCGCCGAACCGGCGGCGACGGCCCGGGTGCCCGACGGGGTCACCCTGCTGAGCCCGGACGAGGAGGCCGGCGGGCTGCCGATCTACCAGATCGGCAACCACGCCGGGGTGCACGCCCGGATCTACCGCCAGGCCGTTGCCCGGCCGGGCCTGGTCGTGCTCCACGACCCCTCCCTGCTCGACCTCCACGCCGGGTTGTCGGGCGGTGTCGACACGGACGAGTTCCGCCGGGAGGTCCGGTACGCGCACGGCCCGATCTGGGGTCACTCGCACGATCCGGCCCTGCTCCGCGGCATGCCGGCCATCGAGGTCGACGGCGTCAAGACCCTCGACCACGCGACGCTGACCATGGAACGCCGGCTCGTCACCGGCAGCCGCGGGGTGCTCGTGCACGACCCGCACACGGCGGAGTTCCTGCGGGCCCGCTACCCGGGCGTTCCGGTGCACGCGGTGCCGCACGGCGCGCACCTGCTCGACGAAGCCCGCCGCGCACCGGTCCGGGCGGAGCTGGGGTGGACCGACGACGAGGTGGTCTTCGCCGTCTTCGGCAGCCTGGCCGAGCACAAGCGGGTCACCGCGGCGGTGCTGGCCTTCGTCGAGCTGCGCCGCCGCTGGCCGAACGCGCGGCTGCTGATCGCCGGGCACGCCGGGGTGCCGTCGCTGCTGGCTCAGCTGCGGGAAACGATCGACCGGAGCGGCTTCGCCCAGTCCGTCCACTTCGAACTGTCGCCGGCCGAACCCCGGTTCGACGACCTGGTCCTGGCCTCGGACGCGGTGATCAGCCTGCGCTGGCCGACCGCGGGCGAGACCAGCGGCACGATGATGCGGGCGTTCGGCGCCGGTCGCGTGGTGCTCACCAGCGACCTGCCGCAGCACCGCCACTTCGACGCGTCGTTCTGCTGGACCGTGCCGACCGAGCCGGCCGGTGAAGCCGCGGAACTGTACCGGCTGATCGAGCGGGCGATGCTGTGGCCGAAGGAGCTGCGCGCGGCCGGGAAGCTCGCGCGCGAGTGGGTGCGCGAGAACGCGACCTGGCCGATCGCCGCGCGGGGCTACATCGCGGCGATCGAGGCGGGGCGCAGCCTCGCGGCACCGGTGCCCGAGGTGCGGCGGCCGCCCGGGGTGAACGTCTTCGCCGACGTCCGGGCGACCACGGGCCTGTCCGAGTCCGCTCGCCGCCACGTCCAGGCCCTCACCGCGGCCGGCGCGAACCTCACCTTCACCGAGTTCAACAGCCAGGCGCCCTACCGGTCGATCCCGGTGCCGCCGGACGTCGCCGCGTTGCGCCGCGGCAAGGAGTTCGACGTCGACCTGTGGATCGTCAACGTCAACGAGTGGCAGCTGATCCCGGAGCACGCGCTCGACCGCTACACGATCGGCCTGTGGGCGTGGGAACTGCCGGAACCCCCGGTGCACGCGATGCCCCACCTGCCCGGGATCGACGAACTGTGGGTGCTTTCGTCGTTCGTCTCGGACTCCTTCCGGACGGTGACGGACATCCCGATCACCGTCGTGCCGAGCGTGGTCCCGCAGGCGACGGCGATCGCCGGGAACCGGGCGAAGTTCGACCTGCCCGAAACCGGCCTGATCGTGCTGTTCACCTTCAGCGCGTCCTCCAGTGACGCCCGGAAGAACCCGTGGGCGGTGATCGAGGCCTTCCGCCGGGCGTTCCCGGCCGAAGACCGCGGCACGAAGGCCCACCTGGTGCTCAAGGCCAACAACCTGGAACGCTTCCCCGAGCTGGACACCGCGTTGAGCGCGGCCGTCGCCTCGGTGAACGGGACGCTGCTGCGTCGCGAGATGTCCCGCGACGACATGGACACCCTCCTGGCGACCTGTGACGTGTACACGTCACTGCACCGGTCGGAAGGGTTCGGGCTCGGGATGGCCGAGGCGATGGCCATGGGCAAGGCGGTGGTGGCGACCGGTTTCGGCGGCAACATCGACTTCATGCCGCCGGGCTCGGCCGCGGTGGTCGGCTACGACGTCCGCCCGATTTCGAAGCACGACCACCGGTTCGGCGCCGAGTTCGGCGACTGGTACACCGTCGGCCAGCTGTGGGCCGAGCCGGACATCGACCAGGCGGCGCGCTGGCTGCGGAAGCTGGCCGCGAGCCCGCGGCTGCGGGCCGCCATGGGCGCGAAAGCCGTCGAGGCGATCCGGGACCGGTGCAGCCCGGCGGCGGTCGGGCGGATCATGACCGAGCGGCTGGCCCAGCTGGCCCGCGACGGCGTACCGGTGAAGGTGCGGAGCTGAGGAGTCAGGAACGCCGCGCGCCGAGCTGGGCCTCCAGTTCGGCGACGCGGTGTTCCAGTGCCACCGAACGACGCCAGGTCTCCTCCGCCTGACGCCGGGCCTGCGCCAGCTCACGACGGTGTTCCTCGAGCTGCTCGCCCAGCTCGGCGCGCCCCTCTTCGGCCGTCTTGACGGCCGCCTCGAGCCGCCGGATGTAGGCAGCTTCGGCGGGACGGCTCTGCCGGGCCTCCTCCCGCAGCAGGACCATCGCGTACGGCTCGTAGTCGTCGAAGACGTTCGCGGGAGCCGACAGGGCGGTCAGTGCGTCCGCGTCGCCGGACTGGGCGTAGAAGCGGTTCAGCCCGTCGAAGAGCGCACAGCGGTACCCGGCGTCGAGCAGCATCGGCTCCCACCCGTGGTGGGCCGGCTTCGGCGAGCCCGGTTCGGTCGCCTCGACCAGCACGACCCGCGGCCGGTGCCGGCTCCAGTCGGCGCCCTCGATCACCGCGCGCTCGGCGCCCTCGACGTCGATCTTGAGGAAGTCGACCGGCCCGGGGTGCTCGTCGAGGAGCGCGGCCAGGGTCACCACCGGCACCTCGATGTCCCGGATCGCCCAGTCCTCGCGGTACCGCGCGGCGAGCGAGTCGTCGACCGTCGACCGGCCCCACTGGCCGTCGACCGCGTGCAGCACGGTCGTCCCCGGCCGCGCCCCGACGGCGACCCGGAGGTTGACGTCTTCGGGACGGGCGCGGTCGAGCTCGGCGGCGAGCGTCGGTTCCGGCTCGACGTTGATCCCGCGCCAGCCCAGGTCGTAGAAGTGCTTGGTGACCGAGTCCAGCACCGGGTACCCGGCGCCGAGGTCGACGTAGCGGCCGGAGGCCTGGCCGGCGAAGACCCGGGCCAGTACGACGTCTTCCGCGTTCTGCGCGTAGGAGATCACGGCAGCGAGATCCCGGCCTTTTTGGCTTCGAGCCGCAGGTCGTGGTCGACCATCATGGCGACGAGGTCCTCGAACCCGACCTCCGGCTTCCACCCCAGCTCGGTGTGGGCCTTGGTGGCGTCACCGACCAGGAGGTCGACCTCGGCGGGCCGGAAGAACCGCGGGTCCTGCTCGACGAACCGCTCCCAGTCGTCGATGCCGGCGTGCTTGAACGCGAGGTCGACGAAGTTGCGGACGCTGTGCGTGCGGCCCGTCGCGACGACGTAGTCGCCCGGCGTGTCCTGCTGCAGCATCTGCCACATGGCGCGGACGTAGTCACCGGCGAAGCCCCAGTCGCGGCGCGGGTCGAGGTTGCCCAGCATCAGCTTTTCCTGCAGCCCCAGCTTGATGCGCGCGACGGCGTTGGTCACCTTGCGGGTGACGAACTCCATGCCGCGGCGCGGGCTCTCGTGGTTGAACAGGATGCCCGAGCAGGCGAACAGCCCGTAGCTGTCGCGGTAGTTCACGGTGATGTCGTGCCCGAAGACCTTCGCGACGCCGTAGGGCGAGCGGGGGTAGAACGGCGTGGCCTCGGTCTGCGGCGACTCGCGGACCTTGCCGAACATCTCGGAGCTGGAGGCCTGGTAGAAGCGGATGGGGTTGTTCTGGCTGCCGCCGACCATCCGGACGGCTTCGAGGAGCCGCAGCACCCCGAGCCCGGTGACGTTCGCGGTGAGCTCGGCCTGCTTGAAGCTCAGGGCGACGAAGGAGATGGCGCCGAGGTTGTAGACCTCGTCCGGCTGCACCTGCTCCAGGACCCCGACCAGGCTGGACAGATCCTGCAGGTCGCCCTCGACGATCTCGACGAACGGGTACTCCGTGCGGATCATGTCGATCCGGGGGTTGTTCTGCCCCTTGACCAGGCCGAAGACCTCGTACTGCTGCTCGTGGAGGAGCTCGGCGAGGTATTGGCCATCTTGACCGGTGATACCGGTGATCAACGCACGACGCACTCGCTGAGGATAGCCGGGTGACCACGCGGTCGAGCAGGTTAGCCCGAAGGTGTGACTTCCGCCGTGTCGGTGAACGCCCTCCCCCTCCTGGACGCCCACTGAGCAGAGCATCGGCCGGGAGAGGAGGCGCCGTGATCTGGATCTGCCTGGTCGGCGTCCTCGCCGTGGTGTTCCTGGTGCGCGCGGTCCGCGTGGTGCGCCGGGTCAGGCGGGGCGACGCGGTGTGACGAGCCCGGATTCGTAGGCCAGCACCACCAGCTGGGCGCGGTCGCGGGCGCCGATCTTCGTCATGATGCGGCTGACGTGGGTGCGCGCCGTCGCCGTCGAGATCACCAGGTGGGCGGCGATTTCGTCGTTCGACAGCCCGCCCGCGACCAGCCCGAGGACCTCGCGTTCGCGGTCGGTGATCTCGCGGACGGCGCTGGTGTCGATGCGCCGGTTTTCCGGGCGCCCGACGAACTCCTGGATCAGCCGCCGGGTGACCGTCGGCGCCAGCAGCGCCTCCCCGCGGGCGACCACTCGCAGCGCGCGCAGCAGCTCCACCGGCTCGGTGTCCTTCAGCAGGAACCCGCTGGCACCCGCGCGCAGGGCTTCGTAGACGTACTCGTCGACGTCGAAGGTGGTCAGGACCAGCACCTTCGTCGCGGCGAGCTCGGGGTTCGCGGTGATCCGCCGGGTCGCTTCCAGGCCGTCGACGCCGGGCATCCGGACGTCCATCACGACGATGTCCGGCCGGTGCTCGATCGCGCCGGCGACCGCCTGCTCGCCGTCGCCGGCCTCGCCGACGACCTCGAAGCCGTCTTCGGTCTCCAGCAGCACGCGGAACCCGGCGCGGACCAGGACCTGGTCGTCGGCCAGCAGGACGCGGATCATGCTTCCCCCTCGATCGGTAGCTCGACGCACACTTCGAAACCGCCGTCGACCGGCCCGGCGGTGCACCGGCCGCCGAGCGCCGCGGCGCGTTCGGACATGCCGCGCAGGCCGTGGCCCGGCGCCGGCCGGGCGGTGCCGCGGCCGTCGTCGCGGACCCGCAGCGTGAAGGTCCCCGGTTTTCGCTGAAACCGGACGTCGACGCGTTCCGGCCGGTCGGCGTGCCGGACGACGTTCGTCAGCGACTCCTGCAGGATCCGGTAGGCGGCGGCGTCGACAGGCGCCGGGAGGTCGCCGGGTTCGCCGTGGACCTCGACCACGAGCCCGGCGTCGCGAGCGTGGCCCAGCAGCTCGCCGGCCTGGGCGAGGCTCGGCGCGGGCGCCTTGTCCTCCCCCGAGCGCAGCACGGCGAGGGTCGCGCGCAGGTCGTTCAGCGCGGAGGCGCTGGCCGCCTTGATGTTGAGCAGTGCTTCCTTCGCCTGCTCGGGGCGCCGGTCGGCGACGTGCGCGGCGACCCCCGCCTGCACGTTGATCATCGCCAGGCTGTGCGCGACGACGTCGTGGACCTCCCGGGCGATGCGCAGCCGTTCCTGCTCCGCGAGCCGGTGCCGGTGTTCGTCGGCCTGCGCTCGGCGGGCCGCCAGCGCGTCGAGCTGGTACCGGACGGCGGTGCCGATACCGATCACCGCGATCAGCCAGACGACGAGGAACCCGGCGCCGACCGCCAGCGTGAACGACCCCGACGTCAGGAAGTGGGCCAGGAAGAGGACGGCGAGCGCGGAGGCACCGGTGATCCCGGCGGTGAGCGGGCCGCGCTGGCGGGTGAGCAGGAACAACGCGACGGTCGGGACGATGATGATCGGGCCACCGGGCAGCCCGGAGGCGTAGTAGCCGAACGCGGACGCCGTGGTCACCACGAAGACCGTGAGCGGAAAGCGGTGCACGACCAGCAGCGTCAGCCCGGTGGCGGCCAGCCACACGGCCGCGAGAGGCGTCATCGGCGGGGCGCCGGGCTGCCAGCGCGACGAACCGCTGGTCGCCCCGAGCACGAACACGGTGACGACGACGGTGCGCACCACGCGTACCACCCACGGCGGCCATCTCATGCCGCGAAAACTACCGGTCACGCCCCGGTCCGCGCGTCCGTCCCGGAGCGCACGGCCGGCGTACGTCGTCAGTCTCAGTCGAACACGAGCGGCAGCTTCGCCGCCGTTTCTTCGTCGGCCGGGGTGTAGGTCGACATGGTGATCTCGGACCGGCGGCCGTAGTAGAGGTAGGTGAAGTTGAACTGCAGCAGCCCGACGTCCGGGTGCAGGTACCGCTTGGTGCGGATCGGCTCCGAGTTGACGTCGTGGTGCGGCCACAGCTCGGCGAACAGCGGCGACTCGGCCTTGAGGCGCTTCACCAGCTGCTTCCACGCCGGCTCGGCGACGTGGTCGGCCATCGCCGCGCGGAAGGACGCGATCACGCGCGGGATGTTCGCCTCCCAGTCGAGCATCCGCTTGCGCCACTCGGGGTTGAGCAGGCACTGGACCAGGGTGTTCCGGTCGCCGAACGGGATGGCGTCGACGTCACCCATCAGCCAGGTGTAGCCACGGTTGTAGGCGAGCAGGTCGCACCGCGCGTTGCGGATGGCGACCGGGTACGGCTCCAGCTTCCGGAGCATGAGCTCCATCATCGGCGTGATGACCTGGCTGTCCTTTTCGCACTCCGGCTCGGGCGCCCCGGCCAGGCGGAAGAGGTGGACGTGCTCGTGCGGATCGAGCCGCAGGGTGCGGGCGATCGCCTGCAGGACCTGCTCGGACGCGTTGATGTCACGCCCCTGCTCGAGCCACGTGTACCAGGTGACCCCGACGCCGGCGAGCTGCGCGACCTCTTCGCGGCGCAGCCCCGGCGTCCGGCGGCGGCCCACGATCGGCAGGCCGACCTGCTCGGGCGTGATCCGCTCGCGACGGCTGCGCAGGAACCTCGCCAGCTCTTGGCGGCGAAGGCCGGATTCGACGGCGGTGGTCATGGTGCCAGGATGACACGCTCCGGAACCTGGTACCAGGTAGTGGGTAGTACCTGGATAAACAACAACTGGTACCAGTTTCCCAGCGGGTCGATCGTAGTACCCATGACCACGACCGAATTTGCGCCGAGCACCACCGGCGCCCCCGCCCGGCTGGGACTGACCCCCGCCGGCCTGGTCACGGTGCTGCTGGGGGCAGCACTGCCGATCATCGACTTCTTCATCGTCAACGTCGCGCTGCCGACGATCGATGCCGACCTCCACGCGTCCACCGCCACCCTTGAACTGGTGGTGGCGGCCTACGGCATCGCGTACGCGGTGCTGCTGGTGGTCGGCGGCCGCCTCGGCGACTCGTTCGGCAGGCGGCGGCTGTTCATCGCGGGCCTCTGGCTGTTCACGCTGACGTCCCTGGCCTGCGGAATCGCCCCGACGGCCGGCACGCTGGTGGTGGCCCGCGCCGCGCAGGGGGCGGCGTCGGCCCTGCTGCTGCCGCAGGTGCTCTCGATCATCCAGGCGACGACTTCCGGCGAGCAGCGGTCGCGCGCGCTCGGTCTGTTCGGCGCGACGGGCGGCATCTCGACGGTGGTCGGCCAGCTGCTCGGCGGCGGGCTGGTGGCGGCCGACCTGTGGGGCACCGGCTGGCGGCCGATCTTCCTGGTGAACGTCCCGATCGGCCTGGTGGTGCTGGTGCTGGCCCGCAAGCTGCCGGAAAGCCGCGCGCACAACCCGCTGGGCGTCGACCGGCTCGGCACCGGACTGCTGGCCGTGACGCTGCTGTCGTTGCTGGTCCCGCTGATGGAGGGCCGGGCACTGGGCTGGCCGGTGTGGACCGTTGTCCTGCTGGCGCTGTTCCCGTTCGCGGCGGCGGCGTTCGTGCACGTCGAGCGGCGGTTGGAGCGTCTCGGGGGCACGCCCCTGCTGCCGCCGTCGGTGATGCGGCTGCCGAGCGTGCGTCGCGGGCTGATGGTGGCCGTGCCGTTCTTCGGCGCGTTCGGCTCGTTCATGTTCGTGGTCGCGATGACGCTGCAGGAGGGCCTGCACTTCGGCCCGCTGGGCGCGGGCGGCGCGCTGACCCCGCTGGCGGTCGCGTACTTCACGGTGTCGATGCTGAGCAGCCGCTTGGTGGCCCGCTACGGCCAGAAGGTCGTCCCGGTGGGCGGCGCGATCACGGCGCTGGGCATGGTGGCGCTGCTGTGCACGACCCTGTCGGCGTGGCCGCACGTGACGATCCTCGACCTGGCCCCGTCGATGGTGGCGATCGGCGTCGGGAACGCGCTGGCGATGACGACGCTGTTCCGGATCGTGCTGTCCCACGTGCCGACGAACCTCGCGGGTGTCGGGTCGGGCGTGATGACGACGAACCAGCAGACGTCGCTGGCCCTGGGCGTGGCGACGCTGGGGAGTTTGTACGCGGCCCTTTCGGGTTCGCTGGGCTCGCGGGACGCGTTCGCGCTGGTGATCGGCGCGGTGGCGGTGCTGGCGGCAATCGTCGCGATCACCGGGCGGCGGCTGCCGGACCCCCGGTCGTGACGGCGGAGAGGAAGGCGGACCACGCGGCCGGCGGCACCTCGAGTGCCCCGGCCGCGGGGGCTTTCGAGTCCCGGGTGGCGATGGTGGCGCTGGTGAAAGCAACCTCGACGCAATCATCGTTGCTGCCGGACCCGCCGCTGTAGCTGCTCTTGCGCCAGTCCACGGTCGCCTCTCAGTCGGTCTTACATCTCGGCGAGGACCCCGGCAATGAGCGTGCGCGAGTCTTCCTGGTCCAGTGCCAAGTCGGCGAGATGGTCGAACATCAGGCTAGCAGCGCGCACCTCCGCATCCTTCTCGACTTGGAGCGACCCGAATCCGTACTGCACGTAGGCCAAGTCCGGTTCGGACTTGTCGGGGAAGCTCGCGAGGATGAAGTTGCTGTAGAGGCCGTCATGTGAGCCTGCCGCCTGCGGAAGCACCTGCAAGTCGACGTTCGGCAGCTCACCGGCCTCGATCAGGCGGCGGAGCTGCGCCCCATCACACGGATCCCGCCGGATCACCGACTCGTCGATCACCGCGTGCAGTTTCAGCTGCGGAGGATCGATCAGCCGACGCTGGCGGCGCAGCCGAACCTGGATCTCAGCCTCCAGCTTGCTTCCCTCGAACGGGTCCCGAGCACCAGCGAAGGTCGCGCGCATGTACGGCTCGGTCTGGAGCAACCCGGGGACGAAACCCAGCTGGTAGTTGCGAATGTGCGATGCTTCGGCCTCCACGCTCACGAATCCGCGGTCGCTCAGGCCGAACGCGTGCCACCAGCCTTTCTCTTTGGCGTAGTCGAACATCCGCACGTACTCGTCGTAGTCCGAGGCGATGATCCCGTAGCGGTCGAGCAGGGCGAGGAAGTCGTTGTAGCCCGGGATGTACCCCTGTTCGATGCGGCTCATCTTCGAGGTGGAGAACCGCAGCGGGCGGCCGGCGTCCTCTTGGCTGAGCCCGGCCGCCTCCCGTAGCTTGCGCAGGGTGCGGCCGAGCTGGCGTCGCCGGTAGTTCGGCTTGGCCGGCCGGTCCATGGAACACCCCTCGCTGTCGGTCAACCACGAATCGTAAGACGGGCAGCCCGATGTGGGATTCCCGCGCGCGGGCCGTGTCGCGGCGATTCGCGGCGAGAACCTGCTGGTCATGGACAGGTACGGCTATCCGCACGAGCTGGAGTACCGGCGTGAAGCCGGCGGCGTGCGGGTGCACGAATACACCGAGCTCGTCGACGACATGGGGTTCGTCCTGGAGCACCGCAGCGATCGGTACCAAGGCTGGACCGCCCGGTACGGGACCGCGTGCGCGCACGACTACCTGTCCCGGAAGCAGGCTCGGCCCGGCACGTTCGTCGTCAGCGTGTACCGGCTCTTCCCGGAGCGGCGGGACCACGTTGTCACCGTCCGGGTGAACTGGCCGCCGGAAAAACCCGGAAGTTCACCCGTCGGAAAACCTGGCCGCCGGACGACTATGAAGGTGTGACGGAACCTCGGGTACGACCGGACCCGGCCTTCGCGCTGCTCGGGCTGTACGAGACGGCCCTGCCGGAGGTCTACGGGTACCTGCTGTCCCGGTGCGGCGACCGCACACTCGCCGAGGAACTGACGTCCGAGACGTTCCTCGGGGCGGTCGCCGCCTGTCGCAAGGAGTACGCACCTCCAGTGAGCACCGGGTGGCTGATCGGCGTCGCCCGGCACAAGCTCGCCGACCACTGGCGGCGCAGAGAACGCGAGGAACGCGGACTGCGGCTCGTGCACGACAGCGAGCCCGACGTCGATGACCCGTGGGACGAGCAGCTCGACGCCCTGCGCGCGAGACAGGTGCTCGAATCACTGGGGCCGCACCACCGGGCGGCGCTGACCCTGCGGTACGTCGACGGCCTCGGCGTCCCCGAGGTCGCCGGCCACCTGGGGCGCAGCGTGCACGCCACCGAGGCGTTGCTCGTCCGGGCCCGTGCCGCGTTCCGGCGCGCTTACGAGGAGAAGGAGGGTCGCGATGCCTGAGCCTTTCGACGCGCTTCGCCGTCCCTCCGAGCGGGTCGCGCCCGACCCGGACTTCGCCGCCGAACTGCGCGACGACCTGCGTCGCGCCATCCTGAACGGAGCCGATATGACGACCACTTCCGAGGCGCCGGCTGCCGCCGCGTCACTGCGTTCGCTGACGCCCTACCTCGCGGTTTCCGACGCCCGCGCGGCGCTCGACTTCTACGTCGAGGTCTTCGGCGCGGTCCGCCGCGGCGAGCCGATCCTGATGGACGACGGCCGGGTCGGGCACGCGGAGCTGGCCATCGGCGACGCGGTGCTGATGCTCGCCGAGGAATACCCGGAGATCGGCCACGTGGCCCCGCGCGAGGGCGGCGCGTCGGTGCGGGTCGAGGTGCCGGACGTCGACGCCTCGGTCGCCCGGGCCCTGGAGCGCGGCGCAACGCTGATCCGGGCGGTGAGCGATTCGCCGTACGGCCGGGGCGGCTCGTTCCGCGACCCGTTCGGCCAGCGCTGGCTGGTCTCGCAGGCGGCGACCCCGGCCGCGGGCCCGAAGCCCGCCCGGCACGGCGAGGCCATGTACTTCACGTTCCAGGTGCCCGAAGCCGAGCCGGCGAAGTCGTTCTACGGCGCGGTGCTGGGCTGGCAGTTCACGCCCGGCTCGGTGTCCGACGCGTGGGGCTTCGCGGGCCCGGGCCTGGAGGGCGGCCTGTGGGCCGGCGACCGGCAGGTGGGCTGGAAGCTGATGTACGCGGTGGATGACCTGGAGTCGGCGTTGGCCCGGGTGCGGGAACAGGGCGGCCAGGCGGGCGAAGTGGAGAACCACCCGTACGGGACGACCGCGGACTGCACCGACAACCAGGGCATCGAGTTCTGGCTTTGGGAGAAGCCGAGCCGGGAGTGACAACTCGCCGGCCGGTCTGGGGCTTGGTGTCCGGCTTGGTCAGTGCGGTTTGCTCGCGTTGCTGCGGTGGGGGCCCAGAACGTTCAGGAGGGCCAGCGTCTCGGCGTCACGGGATCCCGGTGGCGCGGTGTAGAGCACGAGGTGCTGGTCGCGGTCGGTGAGCGCGAGGGTGTCGCAGTCCAGGGTGATTTCCCCGACGGCCGGGTGCCGGAAGGTTTTCCGGAGCGTCGGTGCGGCCTGCACGTCGTGCCGTTGCCAGAGCCGGGCGAAGTCGGCGCTGGCGTCGCGGAGTTCGTCGATGAGGCCGGTCACCGTGGGATCCGTCGGGTACCGGGCGAGCGTGGCGTGCAGCTGCATGACGACGCCGTGCCGGAAGTCGGCTTCGTCGGAGATCCCGTACGGGGCCGTGTCAGGTCGCGCCGGTCGCAGGAACGCCTTGCGGGCGAGGTTGCGGTCCCTGGGGGTGAGGCCGGTGAAGTCTTCCATCAGGGCCGCCGCGAGATCGTTCCAGGCGAGCACTTCGAACGCCGCGGACAGCACGATCGCCGCCGTCTGCGGGAGCCGTTCGAGCAGCGCGAGGATGCTCGGGCGGACATCGCGGCGGTGCCGGCCGGTCCGGTTCGGCGCGGTGCCGGCGAGGAGGTGCAGGTGCTCGGACTCGGTGTCGGTGAGCCGCAGCGCGCCCGCGATCCCGGCGAGGACCTCGCCCGACGGCCGCGGTGCCCGGCCCTGCTCGAGCCGGACGTAGTACTCGGTGGAGATGTGCGCGAGCACCGCGATCTCCTCCCGGCGAAGCCCGGGGGTTCTGCGCCGCGGCCCGGCGGGGAGGCCGACGTCCTGCGGCAGCAGCCGCTCGCGCCGGCTGCGGAGAAAGGCCCCGAGCTCCTGCTTGTCCATCCCCCGAAGTGTGCCCGCTTCGCGCGGCGGATCGTAGTACTGACTGTGCCTGCATCCGGGCCTCGGCCCGGGATGACAGTGTTGGCATGACAGACAACAGCAACTCCAGCCCTGTCGGCCTGCTCACCGGCAAGGTCGTGTTCATCACCGGCGCCAGCCGCGGCATCGGCGCGGCTGCGGCGCGGCTGTTCGCCCGGGAGGGCGCCGCCGTCGTGCTCGCCGCCCGCAGCACCGACGCCCTCGGCCGCATCGTCACCGAGATCCGCGACGGCGGTGGCGTCGCCGACGCCGTCACCCTGGACCTCGCCGACCCGGCGAGCATCCGCGCCGCTGTCAACCGCGTCGAAGAGCTGCATGGCCGGCTCGACGGCGCGTTCAACAACGGTGCGGTGCCCCAGCGGGGGTTCGGCCCGGTCGACACCACGACCGACGAGGACATCGACGAGCAGTACGCGGTGAACTTCCGCGGGCACTGGACCGCCATGACCGCGGAGGCCGCGCTCATGCGACGCCACGGTGGCGGCGCGATCGTCAACACCTCGAGCATCGGCGCCCGCCGCGCGAATCCCGCCCTGCCGGCCTACGGCGCCATGAAACGCGCGTTGAACAGCCTCACCGAGACCGCCGCCGTGAACTGGGCCCCGACGGGCATCCGGGTCAACGGCATCACCCCCGGCGGCACCGCCACCGAGATGATCGACACGTGGGAGGCGGCGACTCCCGGCGTCGTCAAGCAGATGACGGCGACGATCCCGCTCGGCCGGATGGCCGAGCCGCACGAGATCGCCGAGGTGGCCGCGTGGCTGCTCAGCGACCGCGCCTCGATGGTGACCGGCGCGATCGTGCCGGTCGACGGCGGCGCGGGGGCCTGAAAGGAGACGGCTTGCGTTGCTGCGCGGGGATCTCGCCGGGTTCGCCGAGCACGCCTTGCTCGTGCTCTAACGGCCCGCCGCGTAGCCCTGCATCCCTCGCGCGTTGGCCGCCGCTCGCAGCACACCGCCGGAGCGGGAAACCGCCGACAGGCGGCCCAGCGCCCAGTCGCCCGCGTCCACGAGCTGGTGGCCGCGGGCGCGGAGGGCGTCCAATGTGGACTTGCCCAGCCGCGACTCCACCACCAGCTCGCGCGGGTTCCACGAGCGCGGGTAGAACGAGCTCGGGAACGCCGTCGTGTGCCAGGCCGGCGAATCGATCGACTCCTGGAGGTTCAAGCCGCCGTAGGTGTGGGCCAGCCAGAAGCACAGCTGCCACTGGTCCTGCTGGTCGCCGCCCGGGGTGCCGAAGGCCAGCGCCGGGACTCCGTCGCGCAGGGCCAGTGACGGCGAGAGCGTGATGCGCGGGCGCTTGCGGGGCGCCAGGGAGTTGGGCAGGCCCTGCTCCAGCCAGAACATCTGGCCGCGGGAATCCAGGCAGAAGCCCAGCGAAGGGATCGTCGGGCTGGACTGCAGCCAGCCGCCCGACGGCGTCAACGACACCAGGTTGCCCGCCGCGTCGACGACGTCGAGGTGGACCGTGTCGCCGCGGGTCTGGCCCTGAGGGCCGACCGTCGGCTCGCCCGTGGCGCCGCCGCCCGCCTCGATGCCCCGCAACGAGTCCAGGATCGCCGGGAGCCGCGCCGGGCCGCGGGCGTCGCCCGGACGCAGCTCGGGGGACGCGGAATCCCCGATCAGCGCGCGGCGGGCATCGGTGTACGACGGCGAAAGGAGCACGTCCAAGGGCACGTCGGTGTCGCCGTACCAGGCCTCGCGGTCCGCGAAGGCCAGCTTCGCGGCTTCGGTGGCCAGGTGCACCGTGCGCTCCGACGGCACGCCGTCCACATAGGACAACTCGTCGCGGAAGCCGTGCAGCAGCAGGGCCTGCTGCAGCAGCGCCGGTCCCTGCGTCCAGCCGCCCAGCTTGACCAGGCGCCAGTCGCCGACGTCGACGAAGGCCGGTTCCTCGTACGACGCCGACCACGACGCCAGGTCTTCGCCGGTCAGCAGGCCGGCGTGGTCTCGGCCGGAGTCGTCACGGAACGCCGTCCGGCTGAACGACTCGATCTCTTCGGCGACGAAGCCCTGTGACCAGGCACGACGGGCCGCGTCGAGCTGCGCTTCCCGCCCCGTGACGGACTCCGCCTCCCGCAGCAGGCGCTCCCAGGTGTCCGCCAACGCCGGGTTCCGGTGCAGGCCGGACGCGGGCTTGCCGTCCGGCATCCAGAGCGCCGCCGACGTCGGCCAGTGCTCGGTGAACAGCTGCGAGACGGCACGGATCGTGTCGCCGACTCGCGACACCAGCGGGACGCCGTTGCGCGCGTAGCCGATCGCGTACGACAGCACCTCGCGAAGCGACTTCGTGCCGTAGTCGCGAAGCAGCAACAGCCAGGCATCCCACGCGCCCGGCACGGTCGCCGGGAGCAGCCCGCTGCCCGGGATCAGGTCCAGCCCCAGCGAGGCGAAGTGCTCCGGCGTGGCCCCCGCGGGCGACGGGCCCTGTCCGGCCAGCGCCCGCGGGGTCGGGTCGTCCGCCGTCACGAAGAGGCCGGGCACCTGGCCCGCCGGGCCGCAGAGATGTGGCTCGGCGACCTGGAGGACGAAGCCGGCGGCGACCGCCGCGTCGAACGCGTTGCCGCCGTCCTCCAGCACCGCCATCCCGGTGGCCGAAGCCAGCCAGTGCGTCGATGCCACCATCCCGAAGGTGCCGGTCAGCTCCGGCCTCGTCGTGAACATGCCCCGATAGTACGCAACGCTAACGAACTACCAAGTGCTCGGACGGCGCCGCTCCGGTTCATACGGCTGCGTGATGATTTCCATCCCGTTGCCGCCGGGATCGAGGAAATAGACGCCACGGCCGCCGTGGTTGTGGTTGATTTCGCCGATCTGCTTTCCCATCGGATCGGCGTGGTAGGTCACGCCGGTTTCGACGAGCCGCGCGAAGACGGCGTCGAAGTCGTCCTCCGGGATCAGGAAGCAGTAGTGCTGCAGGCGCAGGTCCTCTTCGGGGATGGTCGCGAAGTCCAGCCGGACGCCGTTGCGCGTCTCGATGGGGATGAACGGACCCCATTCCGCCCCGACTTCGAGGCCGAGCAGGTTCGCCAGGAATTCGGCGGATTCCCGGTTGTTCCGGGACGGGACGATCAGGTGGTTCAATTCAACGGAAACGGAAACTGACACGGTGAAATGCCTCCACGGGCACTCCCGCCACCTCCATGCCTCACCCAGCCGGTGACCGACACGCGATGCCGTAACGATCACCTTAGCGGGCCGGGGGCACTCAGGAAACCTTGATTCGCGCCGCCGCCCGCGGCCGTCCGACACCCTGCCAGGACAGCCCCGCGTCGACGATCACCCGCGGGTCGAGCAGGTTGCGCGTGTCGACGACGTCGATCCCCTCCATGAGCTCGGCCATCGCCGCCCAGTCGAGGTGCTTGAACTCGGCCCACTCGGTCAGCACGACGACGGCGTCCGCGTCCTTCGCGACCTGGTAGGCGTCGTCGACCACGGTCATCCCGGCGATCTCACCGTCGACCGCCGGGTCGTAGGCGATCAGCTCGGCGCCCAGCGCGCACAGCACCGACGAGACGGCGAGCGCGGGCGAGTCGCGCAGGTCGTTGGTGCCCGCCTTGAACGCCAGGCCCAGCACGCCGATCCGGGCGCCGGCCAGCGTCCCGCCGGCCGCGCCGGCGATCTTCGCGACGATCCGGTCGCGCTGGGCGAGGTTCTCGTCGATGGCGGAGGTCAGCATCGTGAAGTCATAGTTCACCGACTCGGCCACCTTGACCAGCGCGCTGGTGTCCTTCGGCAGGCAGGAACCACCCCAGCCGGGGCCGGGCTTGAGGAACGTCCGCCCGATCCGCCGGTCGTACCCCATCCCCTCGGTGACGAGGTCGATGTCCGCGCCGAGCCGTTCGCACAGCTCGGCGATCGAGTTGACGTAGGACAGCTTCAGCGCGAGGTAGCAGTTCGCGGCGTACTTGACCAGTTCGGCGCTGGCGGCGTCGGCGACGACGACCGGCGCGTCCAGCTCGGCGTACAGGTCGCCGACCCAGCGGGCGGCGGCGAGGTCGTCCGAGCCGACGACGATCCGGTCGGGGCCCAGGAAGTCCGCGACCGCGGTGCCTTCGCGGAGGAATTCGGGGTTCGACACCACCGGCACGTCGGCCCGGCCGACCAGCTCCCGGATCCGCTTCGACGTGCCGACCGGCACGGTCGACTTGGTGACCAGCGCGCAGCCGGCGGGCAGCACGTCGCCGATCTCGGCCGTGACCGCCTCGACCGCGCGCAGGTCGGCGGAGCCACCGGCGCCCATCGGCGTCGGCACGCAGAGGAACACCGCCTGCGCGTGGCGGACCGCGTCCCGCGCGCCGACGACGAACTGGAGGCGCCCGGCCGCGACCCCGCGGTGCACCAGGTCGGCGAGCCCGGGTTCGAGGATGTCGACGCGGCCGGCGGCCAGCCGGGCGACCTTCGCGCGGTCGACGTCCACGCAGGTGACGAAATGCCCGAGACCGGCCAGGCAGGCCCCCGTGGTCAAGCCGACGTATCCGGTTCCTACCACCACGATGCGAGCTGGCGTCATGGTGCAGAAGGTGACAGCCGGAGTTGACCACCGCGCTAACGGAACCAGTCGAGCCCGAGAGCGGTGAGCGAAGACACGAACGCCGCCGATGCGAACGAGCGTTAACCTGGGTCGGCGAATCGGACCAGGCGAAGGGAACGGCACTGATGCAGATCACCGACACCGCGGCGCTCGTCACGGGCGGCGCGTCCGGCCTCGGCGGGGCGACGGCGAAGGCCCTCGCGGCCAAGGGCGCACGGGTGTTCGCGCTGGACCTGGCGTCGTCCATCGAGAAGGCCGAGCAGATCGACGGCATCACCTACGTCGAAGCCGACGTCACCGACGTCGAGCAGGTGGAGGCCGCCGTCGGGACCGCGGCCGGCTCCGGCGTGCCGCTGCGGACGGTGGTGAACTGCGCCGGCATCGGGCCGTCCGCGCGGATCCTGTCCAAGAAGGGCCGCCACGACCTCGCGCTCTACGCGAAGGTGATCCAGATCAACCTCGTCGGCACCTTCAACGTGCTGACCATCGCGTCCGAGGCGATCGCCAAGACCGAGCCCCTCGAAGACGACGCCCGCGGCGTCATCATCAACACCGCGTCCATCGCCGCGTTCGACGGCCAGATCGGGCAGGTCGCCTACTCGTCGTCCAAGGGCGGCGTCGTCGGGATGACCCTCCCCGCGGCCCGCGACCTGGCCTCGCACGGCATCCGCGTGCTGACCATCGCGCCGGGCATCGTCGACACCCCGATGCTCGCCACGGTCGGCGACGAGTTCCGCGCGTCGCTCGCGGCCGGCGTCCCGTTCCCGAAGCGCCTCGCGCGGCCGGACGAGTACGCGCAGCTCGCGCTGTCGCTCATCGACCACGACTACCTGAACGGCGAGGTCGTCCGGATGGACGGCTCGCTGCGGATGGCCCCGCGCTGACCACCCCGCCGGGGCACGCTCTCGTGCCCCGGCGGTCGTGGTTCAGCGGGTGAGGCGGACTTCCAGGCCGATGCCGTCGGTGGTGACCGAGCAGCCGCCGAACGCGCTTTCCGCGGCCAGCTCCTCGAACTGCGCACGGGTGAACGCCCGGCGCCGGAGCCAGGCCAGCGTCTGCCGGACGGTGAACCCGGCGACCGCGCCGACGTGCATCCGGTCGACCTCGCGGGCGATGTCCGCGCCGGTGGCCTCGTGGTTGAGGTCGTGGATCACCGCGAACCCGCCCGGGCGCAGCACGCGGTGCATCTCGTTCAGCGCCGTCACCGGCTGCCGGAAGTTCTTGAACGCGGCCTGGCAGACCACGAAGTCGAACGACTCGGACTCGAACGGCGCGTGGGTGATGTCGCCCTGCCGGAAGTCGACGTCCGGGCCGTTGTCCCGGGCGATTTCGACCATCGTGTGGCTGATGTCGAGCCCGGTGACGCGGTAGCCGCGCTTCGCCAGCTCCACGGCGAAGAAGCCGGGCCCGGGCGCCACCTCCAGGATCTCGGCGCCCTCCGGCAGCCCGGCGGTCACTTCGGCCGCCTGCCGCCGGTACTGGGCGAGCTGCGCTTCCGTGCCGCGGTTCTTCGCGTACCAGCGGGCCTGGAAGCCCTCCATCTCGGGCACCTTGTGCTTGCGGGTCGTCTCCATCGGTTCCTACCTCTCCACGAACTCCCCCAGTTCGTCCGGGAATTCGCCGGTTTCGTGGTAGCGCCGCCAGGCATCCAGGCCCGGCAGGGCGCCGGTGGTCAGTTCTTCGAGGAAGCCGCGCACCCAGCGCGCTTCGGCTTTCGTCATCGCGAGGTCGTACTCGGCCTCCACCAGGAACAGCCGCGGCATGAGCGGCCGCAGCTGTTCCAGCGTCGCGCGGTGCGCCTCCGCGCGTTCTTCGAGCTGCTCGAGCCGCTCCCGCAGCCGGCTGATCGCCTGGTCCGGACCCAGGACACCGATCATCGACAGCCCTGCCTTGAACCGCGGCGGTTCCCGGTCGACCGTGCCGACGAGCTCGCGGACCCAGTCCTCGAACTCTTCGCGCCCGGCCGGGGTGATCCGGTAGACGGTCCGTTCGGGCCGCCCGCCGTCCTTGACGCTCTCGACGGCCTCCAGGAAGCCGTGCTTCTCCAGGTTCGCGACGACCGTGTAGAGCGAGCCCCACTTGATCGGCATGTCGGCGTCCTTGCCGCGTTCCTTCAGCACGGCCGCCATTTCGTACGGGTGCATCGCGCGTTCCAGCGCGACGGACAGCACGGCGAGGCCCAGCATGCTGCCGACCTTCCGCTTCTTCACGCCACTCCTCGTTCACGAGTACTCGCAGACGAGTATACGGAAGACGCGCCGGCGAGCAAGTGTCTTAGTCGATGAACTACTCAGAGATCGAACATGTACGGCACTTCGGCCTGCGCCCGGCTGTCGATCCACTCGCGCAACGCGCGCGTCGCGAGGACGTCGTCCTCGTTGTAGCGCAGGAGCCGCTCGCGCTGGTCGTCGTCCGGCTTCTCGCCGTCCATGCCGACGGCGTCGCGGTACCAGCGCATCGACGCTTCACCGCCCGCCTCGGGGTCGCGCCAGGAGAAGCCGGCCACCGGGGCGATCACCTTCAGGCCCTTGCCGTGGGAGCACAGGAACTGGTCGGTGACGCTGCGGAAGAGGTCCACCCACTGCGCGGAATCCACAAAGGACTGGATGGCCTTCTTCGACGGGACGCCGGGGTGGTCGCCGAAGCGCTCGACCGAGCCGAAGAGCCAGCGGTTCTCGGCGAGCGCGTTGTAGCAGTAGGCGCGGAAGGTGAGACCGGCCGCTTCGGTGCGCTCGCGGACGTCGGTGAGCCAGGCCCAGAACTCGGCGAACGACCGGGCCTCGTCGTCGGTCGGCAGCGGGTCCCACGTCGCGAAGGCGCGGTAGCCGTGCGGGACGCCGATGTCGGCGCCGCTGAGCAGACAGCCCCAGAGGTACGCGCCGGCGTCGCCGAAGCTCTCCATGTCGACGTCGACCTCGACGTCGGCGCGCGGCACCTCGACCGCCTCGACGCGGCGCACCAGCGTCAGGTCCGCCAGCCAGGCCCGGGCGAGCACGACGGCGTCCGGGAAGGTGACGCCGGTCCAGTTCACCGCCGGCGGCTCGCCCGCCGGGTCGAGCGCGGCCAGTTTGTCCACAGTGGACACGCCGGCGCGGCGCAGCTCGACGGCGTCCTCGCCGCGCACGACGAGGCTCACGTCGCGGGTCTCGGTGAGCACGACCTCGCACGTCGGCCACCACGGGCAGCGCCGGCACTCCAGCACGCGCGACGGCTCGGCGAGGGGCTCTTCGCCGTTCGCCGCGGCGGTGGCGATGGCCAGCCGGTCGGCGAACCGGGCCTGGTACTCGGTGAGCGCGGTGCGCCCGCCGGGCCAGGTGCCCGCGGCGAGGTCGTGCCAGACGACGACGTCGGCATCGAGGCCGATGACACCGCCGAGGGTGAGGCTCTCGTCGGCCTGCCCGAGCGTCTGCAGCATGCGGCGGACGTGCACGAGCCGGAGCTGGTCGCGCGGCTGCGAACGGACCTTGCGGCCCTCATCGGCTGTGCGGTTTCCCGGGTCGAGATCGGTGAGGTCGGTGACGATCGCGCCGGCACCGCGATCGGTGATCCGGTGCCGCACGACGAGCACCGGGACGTAGCCGCGACCGGTGCGGACGAGCAGGTCGACGCCGCCACGCCGGTGCCCGGCCGCGTCGACCGGCAGCAGCGCGCCCCAGATGTAGCGCGCCCCGTCGGCGAAGGCCTGCAGGGTCTGCTCGACGCGCTCGTGGGCGGGCAGGTCGCGGCCGATCTTCACCCAGTGGTCGTCGTTGGCGGCCATCAGCCGGGTGACGATGTCTTCGCGGTGGGCGGTGGCGTCGGCGATCCGCTGCTGCGCGGTGGGGTCGGGCGGGGAAAGCGGCACCTCGCGCATGGCGGGATCGTGTTCGAGGTGCACCCGGCGACGGCAGCGGCTGACCGCGCCCGCGTCGAGTACCACCTCGGTGTTCATGGAGATCACTCTAGATTCCCACCGCCGAGCCGACATGCCCGCCACCCAGGCGACCAGTAAGTTCGACCTCGACACGTCGCAGGAGGTGCCATGGCGCGCAAGGCCAAGGTCGAGGGTGAAGCCAGGTTCACCCCAAAGAGGGCGAAGAACGCGGTCGCGGTGGCGAAGGTGCTCGGCCCGGCGGTGATCCCGGTGGTGGCCCCGCTGGCGGTCCGCGCGGCGGGCGCGGCCCGCGAGGCGTACGACCGCTACCAGGCGCGCAAGCTCGGGGTTTCGGTCGACCGCCTGGGCGAGTACACCGGCCGCGGCGCGGCGCTGCACGCGCGGATCGCGGGGGTGGCGGACGGCTGCCAGGACCTGCAGAAGTCGGAGAAGGCTTCGAAGGCGGACCAGGAGTTCGCTCGGGACGCGCTGGGGACACTGGAGCAGCTGTCGGCTTCGGTCCGGGCGGCGGAGCGGATGCCGGCCGCGCGGCGGAAGTCGGTGCACCGGGCGGTGGCTGGGGAGTTGGAGCGGCTCGAGGGGCAGTTGCTGAGCCGCCTCGGCCTCTGACCGGGCAGCCCCCACCCTGTCCCGGCAGGGTTCCGGCAAGTCGTTGTGCAGGTCGTGTGGGGATTCGTCGCTGGGGGCCGGGGCTGTACCGGGTCTCTTTGGCCCGACGGGCAGGTGGGCGCCCACCACCCCGAAGCCGGGATTGTGACTACGGACAGCAGTACCGCGTCAAGGCGGGAAAGCGTGCCTTGACCCGGCACCACCGTCCGTGTTCTGGCTTCGGATCGGGGTTGCGGGGAGATCTGGCTGGGGTGCAGGCCGGCGGCGTGCCGCTGACGCCGGTCAGCCACCTGCAAAGGGCCCTCGGCCTCTAACCAGGCAGCCCCCACCCTGTCCCGGGGGGGGCGTCCCCTGGTCCAGTTTATCGGCGGTAGGGGCCAAAAACCGGTGTGCCGGAAATCTGTGGACAACTCCGGGTATGTGGCTGGGCCTGTGGATGGCTGACTTGACAAACAGCCGGGCAGCGGCGTTGCTGCCCGGCTGTTCGGTTACTGGATGAAGCCCTTCTTGACCATCCAGTCGTGGGCGACCTTGCCCGCGTCCTGGCCGTCGACGTCGACCTGCTTGCAGAGCTCGACCATCTGCTCGTTGTCGATCGCCGCGCTCACCTTCTCCAACGGGCCGCGGACCTCCGGGTGCTGGTTCAGCCACTCCGTGCGCAACGTGGCCACCGCGTTGTACTGGGGGAACGCCTTCTTGTCGTCCTCCAGCACGCGCAGGTTCAACCCCGAGATCCGGCCGTCCGTCGTGAAGACCTCGCCCACCGGGCAGGTTCCGCTCGCCACCGCCGAATAGATCGTGCCGATGCCGAAGTTCTTCACCGTCGGGTTCTGGAAGCCGTACGCCTTCACCGCCGCCGGGAAGCCGTCCTGGCGGCTGGTGAACTCCGTCTCCAGGCAGAACACCGCCTGGTCCGGCTTCTGCTTGATGAACGCCGCCAGGTCGGACGTCGTCTTCAGGTTGTTGGCCGCGCCGTACTTCTCCGTCACCGCGAACGCGTACTGGTCGTTCAGCGGCGAATAGTTGAGCCAGGTGACGCCGAACTTCTCCGCGTCCGCCTTGGCCGTCGCCTCGTACTGGGCCTTTTCGCCGCCCGGGACCGGGAGCTCGTTGCCCTGGTAGTTGATCCAGCCCGTGCCCGTGTACTCCCACGTGACGTCCGTCTGGCCGGACAGCAGCGCCTGGCGCGAGGAGTTCGACCCCTTGATGTCCGAGAGGTCCACCACGTCCGCGCCGGCCGCCGTCAGGGCCATCTCGGCCATGTACGCCAGGATGATGTTCTCGGTGAAGTCCTTCGACCCCACCGTCACCTTCACCCCCTGCAGCGCCGGGATCGGCTGGATCGAGCCCGGCTTGATGTCGTACGGCACCGCCTGGTTGACCGTCAGCCCGCAGGACGACAACGTCACGCCCAGCAGCGCCACGACGGCCAGTCGCCGGAGTTTCATCGCAGCCCCTTCGGTCCGAAGTACTGTTCGGCGACCGCGCCCAGCCAGTCGACCAGCAGCGCCAGCGCGACGGCCAGCACCGAGCCGGTCACCAGCACCGGGGTCAGGTTCAGCTTGTAGCCGGTGTCGATCAGGAGCCCGAAGCCGCCGGCGTTGACGAACATGCCGAACGTCGCCGTGCCGACCGCCAGCACCAGGGATGTGCGCAGGCCGGCCAGGATCAGCGGGACGGCCAGCGGGAGCTCGACCCGCCAGAGCACCGCGCCCGCCGACATCCCGATGCCGCGGCCCGCGTCGATCAGGGCCGGGTCGACCTGCTGGATGCCGACCATCGTGTTCCGCAGCACCGGCAGCAGCGAGTAGAACGCCAGCGGCAGCGCCGCCACCCAGATCCCGCCGGTCGCGCCGGTGATGATGAACCACAGCACCAGCACGCCCAGCGCGGGCGCGGCCTGGCCGATGTTCGCGATGGCCAGGAAGATCGGCGCCAGGAAGCGCGCCCACGACCGCGTCACCAGGATGCCGAGCGGCACCGCGACCAGCACGACGATCGCGGTCACCACGAGCGTCATCAGCACGTGGTCCCACAACGCCGTGAGCAGGGTCGGCGCGTTCAGCGTCTCCTTCTCCGTCGCGTTCAGCCCGCTGGAGAACACGGCGACCAGGGTCACCGCGACGATCACCAGCACCGCGATCGGCTGGGCGAACAGCCGGACGCGTTCCGCGCGTTTCGAGCCGGACTCGGTGCTGAAGCCGGTGTCGACGGCGGCCGTCGTCATGCGGACACCTCTTCGCCGTTCGTGTGCTCCTCGCGCAGCTGCTGGATGGTCGCGATCACGGTGTCCAGCTGGATGGTGCCCGCGTACTCGCCGCGCGCGCCGGTGACCGGCACCGAGCCGCCCTCGGCGAGCATCGCCTCGAGCGCGTCCTGCAGCGTCGACTGCAGGCTGACGACGTCGCGCAGCGGCTTCCCGAGGTTGGCCAGCGAAGACGCCGACGTCAGTTCACGCGCGTGCACCCACCGCGTCGGACGGCGGCGCGCGTCCAGCACGAGCGCGAAGTGCCGGCGCGACTTGTCGAGCTTCTCCCGCACCGAAGCGGGCGACTCGTCGACGGTCACGGTCAGCGCGTCCTGCTGGAGCTCGACGTCGCGGACGCGCAGCAACGTCAGCTGCTTCAGCGACGCGCCCGCGCCCACGAACCCCGCGACCGTGTCGTCCGCCGGGTTCGCCAGGATCGCTTCGGGGGTGTCGTACTGCAGGATCGACGACTGCTTGCCGAGCACCGCGATCTTGTCGCCCAGCTTCACGGCCTCGTCGAAGTCGTGCGTGACGAACACGATCGTCTTCTTCAGCTCGCCCTGCAGGCGCAGCAGCTCGTCCTGCAGGTTGCCGCGGGTGATCGGGTCGACCGCGCCGAACGGCTCGTCCATCAGCAGCACCGGCGGGTCCGCGGCCAGTGCCCGCGCGACGCCGACGCGCTGCTGCTGCCCGCCCGAGAGCTGGCGCGGGAAGCGGTCGCGGAAGTCGGCCGGGTCGAGCCCGACCAGGTCCATCATCTCCTCGACCCGGTCGTTGACCTTCTTCTTGTCCCAGCCGAGCAGGCCCGGCACCACCGCGATGTTCTGCGCGACGGTGAAGTGCGGGAACAGCCCGGCCTGCTGGATGGCGTAGCCGATCCGGCGGCGCAGCGTGTCGACTTCGAGCTTGAGCGCGTCCTCGCCGCCGATGGTGATCTTGCCCGACGTCGGCTGGACCAGGCGGTTGATCATCCGCATGGTCGTGGTCTTGCCACAGCCGGACGGGCCGACGAAGACCACGATCTTGCCCGCGGGCACGACCATCGAGAAGTCGTCGACGGCCGCTTCGCGGGTGCCGGGGTACCGCTTGGTCACGTGCTCCAGCTCGATTTCAACGCCGGAGACTTCCTCGTTCTCAGCCACGGACACCCCTAGAAATGGTGAAGCGCTTGATCAGGACGTAGACGCCGTCGAGGAGCAGGGCGAGGATGACCACCCCGACCGTGCCGGTGACGGCTTGGTTCAGGGAGTTCGTGCTCCCCGCGTTCGTGAGCCCGGAGAAGACCTCGGCGCCGAAGCCGGGCCCCTTCGCGTAGGCGGCGATCACCGCGATGCCCATCAGCATCTGGGTCGCGACCCGCATGCCGGTGAGGATCGCGGGCCACGCCAGCCGCAGCTCGACCCGGGTGAGCACGCCGAAGCGGCTCATCCCGATGCCGCGGGCGGCGTCGGTGATCGCGGGGTCGACGCCGTCGAGCCCGACGATGGTGTTCCGGACGATCGGCAGCAGGCCGTAGAGCACCAGCGCGATCACGGCCGTCGTCGGACCGAGCCCCGAGAGGGGGATCAGCAGGCCCAGGAGGGCGAACGACGGAACCGTCAAGATCGTGCTCGCCAGCGCCGTGGCCACCGCCGAACCGATCGGGCTGCGGTACACCGCGACCCCGATCAGCACGCCGAGGACCGCGGCGATGATGGTGCACTGCACCACCATGCTGGTGTGCAGGTAGGCCTCCAGCCACAGCTTGCTCGCCCGGTCGGAGATGTAGTCGAAGAGGTTCATCCGTGTGGCTCTCCCGCCCTTCGCGCCGGCCTTCACCCGAACGGGCTAGTTCCTGACCGACGGCTCAGTACCCACGACACGGCCGGCCCAAACCCCCGTCTTCGGCCCACCGTGGCCCAGCTCACCGAGATCGGCAACAAATCCCGCTGAACCGAGGCGCCCGGTGTGACGTGAACTCGGTGTGTGCTCACTTCACGGGATCACACGCTCACGGCGGGGCAGCTCCCTTAGGCTGCTCCTCATGAGCGATCCGGCACGGCGTCCCGCCGTGCTGGGTGCCACCCGTGGCGTGTTGCTGGCAGTGAGCGCTGGGGTGCTCTCCGTCACCGCGCACCGGATTGCCGACGGCGGCCTGCCGGATCCGGCGATGACCGTCCTGCTCACCGGCCTGTTCGGCTGGACCGCGACCGCGCTCGCCCGCAAGGCACGCGGACCGTTCGCCACGGTCGCCCTGCTCGGCACCGCCCAGCTGGTGATGCACCTGCTGCTCACCACGCTCGCCGGCCACCGCGCGCACGACATCGCCGCGACGCCCGGCCGCGCCGGGCTCGGCATGACCGTCGCGCACGCCGTCGCAACCTTGCTCACCGCCCTGCTGCTCGCCCGCGCGGACACGATGCTCCTCACGGTGCTGGCCGTGCTGCGAGCGATCCTGCCGAGGCTGCTCACGCCACTGCCGGTGCCCGCGGCGGCGCCCGCGCTCGTCCCCGCCCGCCCGGGCGGTCCGGACCACCTCGTCGGCGTCGACCTGCGCCGGATCCGCGGGCGGCGCGGCCCGCCCGCCCACTCCTGAACCCAGCTCTTCCCCGAACCAGCGGACCCCGGGTCCGCTGCCCCTTCTTGCGTTCATCAGGAGTGAACCCATGTCCCAGCACGTCTTCAAGCGCGCCGGTTTCCTCGCCGCCACCGTCGGTGTCGCCGGTCTCCTCGGCACCGGTGTCGCCTCCGCGCACGTCACGGCCAACGTCTACGGCCCGCAGCCCACCAAGGGCGGCTACGCGGCGATCGTCTTCCGCGTGCCGAGCGAGGAGAAGGACCCCGTCACCACCACGAAGGTCGCCGTCGACTTCAAGGCGGACTACGGCATCGGCTCGGTGCGGACCAAGCCGGTCCCCGGCTGGACCGCCGAAGTGACGAAGTCGAAGCTGCCCGCCCCGATCACCAAGGACAACGGCACGCAGATCACCGAAGCCGTCACCGCGGTGACCTGGACCGCGCAGCCGGGCAGCGAACTCAAGGCCACCGACTACCAGGAGTTCTCGGTGAGCTTCGGCCCGCTGCCGAACGTGGACCAGGTGGAGTTCCCGGCCCACCAGACCTACAGCGACGGCAAGGTCGTCGACTGGAACCAGGCCACCCCGCCCGGCGGCGAAGAGCCGGAGCACCCGGCGCCGGCGGTGAAGCTGGCCGCTAAGTCCGAGGGCGACGAGCACGGGATGGCCGCGAACACGGCCACCACCACCGGAGAGCACACTGAAGCCGCGGCGTCGTCCGACAGCACGGCCCGCTGGCTCGGCGGGGCCGGCCTGCTGGTCGGCGCCATCGGCCTCGGTGTCGGGGCCGGCGCGACCATCCGGGCCCGCAAGGCCACGGCCAAGTCGGGAGGCAACAGCTAAATGCGGAAGGCGCTCGTCGCGCTGGCGTTGACCGGGGTGGCCGTGCTCGGCACGGCCACCCCGGCGCTGGCGCACAACGTGCTGATCTCCTCGGACCCGGCGAACGGCTCGTCCGTCGCCGCCGGCCCGGCGAAGCTCAGCCTGACCTTCGACCAGTACGTGCAGGGCGCGGACGTCAACCAGATCGCGGTGACCGGGCCCGGCGGTGGCCAGTGGGCCGAGGGCCCGATCAGCGTGGTGAACAACGTCATCAGCGCGCCCCTGCGGCCGCTCGGCCCGGCCGGGAAGTACACCGTCGGCTACCGGGTGCTGTCCGCGGACGGCCACCCGGTGACCGGTGAGCTCACCTTCACCCTGACGACAGCGGGCACCGGCACGCCGGCGACCGTCGACGCGGCGAGGTCGCCGGGCGGCTCCGCCCAGGCCGCACCGCAGTCGTCGTCGACCGGGGTGCCGATCTGGGTCTGGATCGCCGGGGCGGTCGTGCTGCTGGCGATCGGGCTGACCGTGGCCCTGCGCTCCGGCGGCAGGATCGAAGAGAAGAACTGATGACCCAGGCCGAGACCACCGCGAAACCCCGCTATTCGACGCTGCTCTGCGTCGTGACGGCGGGCCTGCTCGGCGCCCTGATCGGCGTCGCGCTCATGTCCACCGCCCCGGTGCCCGGCGTGGTGGAGCCCGACGCGGTGGTCTCGGCCGGCATCCCGGTCGTCCGGGTCCTGCTCGACCTCGCCGCGGTCACCACCATCGGCCTCGCGCTGCTGTCCGTGCTGGTCGGTTACGACCGGCCGAAGCTGACCGAGCCGGTGATGCGGCTGGCCCGCCCGGCCGGCGTCGCGGCCGCGCTCGTCTGGGCCACCGCCGCGGTCGTCGCGCTGATCCTGCAGACCGCGGAGTTCAAGCCGGGCTCGTCGACGCTCTCTGCGTCCGACATCGGCCGGTACATCGCCGAGGTCGGCGCCGGGAAGGCGCTCGTCATCGTCGCCGTGCTCGCCCTCGTCCACGCCGGGATCGGCGCGCTGGCGCTGCGCTTCGGCGAGAAGGTGCCCGCCGAGGTCCGCGTCGGGCTCGGCCTGTTCGCGCTGCTGCCGCTGCCGGTCACCGGGCACGCGTCGAACTGGAACTACCACGACTACACGATGATCTCGATGGAGCTGCACGTGATGAGCGCCGTCGCCTGGACCGGCGGCCTCGGCGCGATGACCGTGCTCCTCGTGGCGAACCGGACGCTGCTGGCGCACGCGCTGCCCCGGTTCTCGAAGCTCGCGACCCTGTGCCTGGTCCTCTCCGCGGCGACCGGGCTGTTCAACGGCCTGGTCGAGATCTCGCTCAACCCCACCATCGGGTTCTGGGCGGCGATCTTCACAACGCCGTACGGGCAGCTGCTCATCCTGAAGGTCGCCTGCACCGGTGTCATCGCGCTCCTGGGCGCGAACGTCCGCTGGCGCCTGATGCCGCGGATCGTCCGGCACGACCGGACGGCGCTCGCCGCCTGGGCGACGCTCGAGCTGACGGTGATGGGCTTGGCGTTCGGGTTCGCCGTCGTGCTGACTCGGGCGCCGGTCGCCGTCTCCTGAAACTCGTCTCCGCAGGTGAGAGCCGGTGCGAAGTCACGGCGAGTAGCTGCAACTTGCGCATTGGACTGACCGGTAATCCATTGGGGGTGACCGGTCGGGCAGAACTTTCTACCCAGAGCTGACTGCCTTTTGGATGCGACGAACGGTCATTTGCAGTCGGCGAATGCACGTGCAGGATGTGCTGTCGATCACACCAAGTGACAGATGACGATCAGCGGTAACGCGTCCAGCGTGCGTCCGTCCGGCCGCTCCGAAGATCGTCCAGACGGCGGAAGAGCTCCGGCCGCACCTGCGGCCGGCTCCGCAGGATGGGCAGCACGCTGGTCGTCAGCTTCAGCTCGCGGATGCCGCGGAGCACGGCGAAGCCGGACCACGACGTCACGTCGAAGCCGTACGCCGCGGCGAACGTCCGGTACGCCACCGGCGGGTCGCCGAACCGCTCGCGGCCGACCGCCAGCGGCGTCAGGTCCCACTCCGGCGGGCCGACGCACGAGGAATCGAAGTCGCAGAGCACCGGACCGTCCGGGCCCGGGATGACGTTGCCGGGGTACGCGTCGCCGTGGACCATGCCCCTGGGCAGCGGGAACTCCAGCGCGCCGAGCTCGGCCTCGAGCTCGGCGCAACGCTCGAGCAGGAACTCCCGGTCGGCGTCGCCGAGCTCTTCGGCGTCGGACACCCGGGCCCGCACCGCGGCGAACGGCGCCCACTCGGCCAGGCCGGGCGGTGCGGGCAGCGCGTGCACCTGGCGCAGCAGCCGGGCGAGGTCGACCGACGTCGCCGCCCGGCCGATGCTCGGCACCTGGTGCCACACGGTCACCAGGTGCCCGCCCACCTCCAGGGGCTGCTCGACGTCGCCGAGGAGCCGGATCGCGGGAACGCCGTGGCGCTCGAAGTGCCGGGCCACGCGCACGACGGTGCCGACCCGGTGCCGCAGCTGCGTCGAGCCGACGATCCGGACCACGAACGGGGCGGTGACCAGCGCGTACACCGCGTTGTTGGTGAACCGCAGCAGCCGTGCGCCCGCCGGGTCGAGGCCCAGCAGCGCGCAGGTCTCGGCCAGGACGCCGCGCAGTTTCCCAGAGGTGAACCGGCCGTCCAAAACCGCGCCGGCGCCTTCGGCGTCAGGCGGCGTAGAAAGCGTGGAGGCGGTCGGCGAGGTCACGGGCGTCGGCGTTGTTGCGGCGGCGCTCGGCCTCTTCCTGCAGGGGCCGCATGCGGTCCTTGACCCGCTCGGACTTGATGCCCTCGGCGCAGTCGATGGCCTTGCCGCCGACCTTGGCGCCGTGGTCGAGGTCGCCGTCGAGCAGGTGGTTGGTGGCGAGCGCGCTCAGCATGAACGTCTTGGAGCGGGCCATCTCGTCGTCGTAGGACTCGACGGCCTTGGTCAGCGCGGGGATGGCGTACTTGGTGTGCTCGGCGTTCTTCTGCGCGAGCACCGTGTGGACGGTGCCGACCATGGCGTAGACGTCGGTCTCGGTGAAGAACTTGACCCACGACTCGGCTTCGGCCAGGTTGGCGCGCTCGAACTCGTCCTTGCTCCGGCCGAGCAGCTTCACCGCCTGCTCCTCGTTGCCCATCATCGCGTAGGCCCAGGCCTCGTTCGCGCAGAGCACGGAGACGGCCAGCTCGGAACCGCTTTCCTGGGCGGCGATCTGGCCCAGCTGGAACAGCTTCAGCGCGTCGTTCGGGGCGTCCTGGTGCAGGTAGACGCGGCCCATCCGGTAGAGCACGTTGGCCACCAGCGGGTGGTTCTCGCCCTGCTTGGCCAGGTCGAGCGCGTTCGCGAAGTGACCGCGGGCGGAGTCCATCAGGCCGGTGTCGAAGGAGGTCCAGCCGGCCAGCGAGTGGAGGTCGGCGAGCGCCACGTACAGCCGGTTCTTGACGATCTCGGTGCCGTGCGCCTCGAGCATCTGCTGGCCCCAGGACAGCTGCGCCACCACGGCGTCGCGGCAGAACCCGCCGCCGTACTGGTAGTCGAGCGCGCGCAGCGCCCGCGTCGCCGCTTCGACCTGCCGGACGTCGGTCATGCCGATGCGCCCGGGCGCCGGCGTCCTGGCCGGCCCGGCCGACCAGGTGCCCGATTCCGGACCGAACACCGCCGCACCCATCGTGACCTGGGCGGCGTGCGCGAGGAACCTCCGTCGCTTCACGGACTCGTCCTCCTCAGCCTGCTGGCCGTCGGCGGAGCCGACGACGCGTATCGCCGTGGCCTCGTCGTAGGCGAGGCCCATGTATCCACGCGGGACACCCAGGCCGTCGGCGATCCGCGTGAGCACGTCGTAGGCCATGACCTGGCGACCCTTGAGGATCTCCGACACCTCGGACTGGGATTGGCCGGTCATCGCGGCGATCTGGCGCTGCGAGACACCGTGCTTGCGCAGGAGCCGGTAGACGGCGCTGATCTCGCGAGACGCGAGAGCCGATCTCATCTCCGGCTGCTCCCACGCGTCAGCGGGAACTGCGTGGCTCTGCCGGGCTTCGGCACTGCCACCGTTACTGGCGTCCATCGCGCCCCCTCCACTGTCCGGTCGGGCGTCTGAGAAACAGCGTAGGCAAACCTGGTGAACCGTGTGAACAGCCGAACTGGTGCCCTGATCGGTCCGGGCGAAGTCCGCTGACCGCTTACCGTGGAACCGAGTCCAGTCACCGCTATGACGCCGATTCCACCTTCTATCGCACTCGGTTTCACCTCACTGTAGTTGTCAGATCTCCGTCACCGGCCGCACACCGGTAGCGATCACGGAGAGCTACGAAAACCGCAGTGTCGTACAGGGTGCGTACCAGGTGCGATGTTGCAGAAGGCATCTTCGGAGACTTTCGACAGAGCGGAGAAGGGCGTGGAGTTCGTGGACTCGTTCGCAGGGGGACATGCCGGCACGGCCACCCGCGCCGTGCGGCCGGCGACGGTCCCGCCCGTCTCCGCCGTCCGCCCCGTCACCCCCGCCGCCGCGGTGGATCCCCGCACCGCGAGCGTCCGCCACTACGAGGGCGGTCAGCTCGTGTGGCGGGTGCAGTGCGGCGACCTCATCAGCCGCGAGCGGGCGGTGACGGTGTTCGTCGAAGACAACCAGGTGGTACTGGTCTCGCCTCCCGGTGAGACCGCGCGGCTGACGTCCGGCCAGCTCGGACAGCTGCGCGCCGCGCTCAACGAAGCCGCCAAGATGGCGGAAAGGTAACGGTGAGCTGACATGGATCAGGTACTCGGGCAGGTCCTCCGCAACGCGGTCTGGGAGCGCCTCGACATGCTGACCGACCTGGCGAACCGCGCCGACGCCCAGTCGCTCGTCTCGGTCGCGCGCTCCGAACTGCCCCGGTTGACCGAGGCGTGGCGCGCGATGCTGAAGATGCACGAGCCCGACGAGCGCGGCGACTGCCCGACCTGCTCGACCCGGTGGCACCGCTGCAAGGCGCCGTGCTCGGTCTGGCAGGTCGCGCACGAACACCTCGTGGCCGGCGGCCTCGCCCCGCAGCAACAGTCCGCGACGGACAGCCGCCTGCAGGGTCGCCGCAAGAGCCCGGTCCCCACCCACCCCGCGCCGCCCACCGCGGCCGAGACCACCGGTCGCCACGCGCTCGTGAATCCGCGCCGAGCGGTCACGGCCTGACCCCCTGACAGGCGAGCCGCGGCCGGCCGATCGCCCCATCGGACCCGGCGTCCGCACTCGCCCCGGCCGAGGGCTGTTTCGCCCGCACCCCCGAGCAGCGCGAACCAGTCCTCGGCCAACACCCGGTCCCCACCGCGATTAATCGAAAAAAATCCGCGTTAGGCCTAGCCCAGGCGGTAATCCCCCGCTAGATTGATCAACACACACAGCAGTGATCATGCAGGTGATCGCGCTCGTGACCCGCCCTTGAGCGGCCCTCGAATTCCGCGGGCCGGTGCCGTTGCACTCCCCTCCCCCGACCGGCACCGGCCCGCGGTTCCATACCTCGCAACGCAGTGAAGGCCACCCTCGGCAGTCCGAGGGTGGCTTCACTGTTTGTCGGGTTTTAGCGGACCGCCTTCACGCGCAACACGAGCACCGCGGCCAGGAGCGTGGCGATGGCCGAAGCTGCGAAGAGCCCCGGGTAGCCGCCGACGTGGGCCAGCAGCAGCGGCGTCAGCAGCGGCGCGACCACCTGCGGCAGCGAGTTCGCGATGTTGATGATCCCGAAGTCCTTGGCCCGGTTCTGCGCCGCGGGGAGCACCTGCGTCAGCATCGCCAGCGCGACCGCCATGTACGCCCCGAAACCGACGCCGAGCAGCGGGGACGCGGCGAGCGCGACCGGCCAGCTCTGCCAGCCGACCAGCAGCAGGGCGGCCAGTGCCATCACCCCGGAAGCCGCCAGGACGTACGGCTTGCGCCGTCCGGACTTGTCGGAGAAGTGCCCGGCGACCACGGCGCCGCCGACGAGCGCGACGCCGTACAGGGCCATCATGATCAGCAGGCCGTTCTCCGGGTCCGGGTAGTGCACCGCGTCCTGGAGGAAGAACAACAGGTAGAGCGTGCCGAACGCGTTGCCGAGGTTGATCATGAAGTGGCAGCTCCAGGCCCACGCGAAGTCGGGGTACTTCCGGGGCGAAACCCAGAAGTCCCGGAGCACCTGGCGCAGCACCCACGGCGGGCGGAACTCCGCCGGCAGCCGCGCGTCCGGCGTCCGGAGGACGAAGAACGCGGCGCCGATCAGCACGATTCCGGCACAGACCGCGTAGGCCAACGGCAATCCGGCGATGCCGAGCACGACAACGACCACGACCGCGCCCAGCACCGTCCCGAGCATCTGCGCGATGCCGACGAGGCCGCCGACCACGGCCAGCTGTTTGACCGGCACCCGATCGGGCAAGGCCGCCATGAGCGCGGCGAGCATGCCGTTGAGGCCGCCCTGCACGAGGCACCAGCCGGCGATCATCACGGCGACGTTCGGCGCGAACGCGAGCACCACCAGCCCGCCGGCGGCGACGATCGCGCCGCCGACGGTCCACGGGTGCCGCCGGCCGAACCGGGAGCAGGTCCGGTCGGACAGCAGCCCGATCGCGGGGTTGGCGACCAGCGCCACCGCCGCGCCGAAGCCCATCACCAACCCGAGCACGGCTTCCTTGTTCGCGGCGTCGAGCAGCTCGGCCTGCTTCGGCAGCAGCACCTGGATCGGCGCGTAGACGCCCAGCCACAGCGCGATGTTCGCGAAGAACAGCAGGCTCATCCAGCCGGGCCGCACCCGCACGGTGGGTTCGGCGAGCGCCTCCGGCAGGGTTTCGGTCGTTTCACTCATGCGCCGACCTGATTCGTTCGCAAGCTCACTCATGCCGCACCAGCTTCCGGTACCAGTGGAACGAGTCCTTCGGCGTCCGCCGCAGGGTCTCGTAGTCGACGTGCACCAGGCCGAAGCGCGGCGCATACCCCTTGGACCACTCGAAATTGTCCATCAGGGACCAGCAGAAGTAGCCACGGACGTCGACACCGGCGTCCATCGCCTCGCGCAGCGCGACGAGGTGACTGTGCAGGAAGTCGATGCGTTCGGGGTCGTGGACACCGCCGTCTTCGGCGACTTCGTCGGCGAAGCTGCAGCCGTTTTCGGTGATCTGGATCGGCGGCAGCTTGTCCTGGTAGCGGTGGTGGAAGTCGAGCAGCAGCTCGCGCAGGGCGTGCGGCACGATCGGCGAAGCGTTCGTCGTCATCGGGTAGCCCTCGATGTCGCGCAGCTCGAAGGGCAGCGGGTTGCCGGGGCCGGGCATCGCGACCCCCTGCGGCTCGTAGTAGTTGACGCCGTAGAAGTCGAGCGGCTGCGCGATGGTGGCCAGGTCGTCGGCGAACCCGGCGGGGAGGTGCTGGTGGAGCTGTTCGGGGTAGCTGCCGAGCAACATCGGGTCGGCGTAGAGCCGGTTGAGCAGGGCGTCCAGGTAGTCCGCCGCGTCCTGTGCGTCGTCGTCCGCGGGCCAGATGGGCGAGTGGTTGTTGGCCGTGCCGATGTTCGTCGCCCCGGCCGCGCGGAGGGCCTGCACGGCGAGGCCGTGCGCGAGATTCTGGTGGTGCGCGGTGGGGATGGCGTCCAGCAGCAGGACCTTGCCGGGCGCGTACTCGCCGATGCCGTAGCCGAAGATGGACATGACCATGGGCTCGTTGAGCGGAATCCACAGTTTCACCCGATCGGCGAAGCGCTCTCCGAGGATTTGGGCGTACTCGGCGAAGCGCTCAGCGGTCGCCCGGGAGAGCCAGCCGCCCTCGTCTTCGACGGCTTGGGGGGTGTCCCAGTGGTAGAGCGTGACGGCGGGGGCGATGCCGGCTTCGCAAACGGCGTCGATCAGCTTGTCGTAGAAGCCGAGCCCTTCGGGGTTGGGCGCGCCCTTCCCGTCGGGCTGGATGCGGGGCCACGCGATGGACATCCGGTAGGCGCCGACGCCGAGTTCCGCCATCAGCGCGATGTCTTCGGGGTAGCGGTGGTAGTGGTCGGCGGCTACGTTGGCTTGTTCACCGCGGGCGATCTTGCCCTCGGTCGCGGTGAACGTGTCCCAGATGGACGGTCCGCGCCCACCTTCGCTGGTGGCGCCTTCGATCTGGAACGCCGAAGTCGAAACACCCCAAAGGAAGTCGGGCGGGAAAATCGGGTTCTGCACCGGCTGCTGGCCCCTTCGTCAGGGCACCCGTACGGGTGAACATGAAAAGTTCTCATATACTAGGTCTTCACTCGTCCGTGGGGAAGCCCGTCGGCACGATAAAGTCCCAGATCAGACGAGGAGGAGCGCCGTGTCCGACATCCAGGCCGCGAAGGTGCCGGCAGAAGCCACCCCCTTACGCCGCCAGCCGGTCCAGCAACGAAGCGCGAAGCGGGTCGAGCAGATGCTCGACGCGAGCGCGGCGTTGATCGACGAGCTCGGTTACGACGCGCTGACGACGACGTTGATCGCCAAGAGAGCGGGGGTCGCGGTCGGCTCGCTGTACCAGTTCTTCCCGGACAAGCGCGCGGTCGTGCAGGCGCTGACGGCGCGCAACCTGGAGCGCTTCGTCGGAGCGGTGAACGAGCGGCTGAAGCAGCTCGGGCCGGAGCACTGGTGGGACGTCGTGGACTCGATCCTCGACATCTACCTGGAGATGCACCGCACGGTGCCGGGCTTCTCGAAGGTCCACTTCGGCGACATCATCGACCGCCAGCTGCTGGACGAGACGCGCGACAACAACGCGGTGATCGTGGATTCGCTGACCGACCTGGTGGCCAGACAGGTGGACCGGCCGGTGGAGGACCTGCGGTTCGCGATCACGATCGCGAACGAGGTCGCCGACGCGCTGATGAAGCTGGCGTTCCGTCGGGAGCCCAGCGGCGACGAGAAGATCGTCGCCGAGGCCAAGTACGTGGTGAAGGGGTACCTGGCGGCTCGGTTCGGGGAGCGGTCTTAGGTTGTCCACAGAAGTTGTCCACAGGTATGCACACCTGTGGACAACGTGGTGGTTTCGGGGTGGGTTGTCGGTGGGGACCGATAGACTGGAAGTGGGGGTTCCCCCAGGGAGGGTGGGCCGCGCGCGCGGGGCGGCGGGCGGGGGCCGATCGGCTGGTTGACCGGCAAAGTCGAGGGCCCTTTCAGGTGACCTACCGATGTGGTCAGGTGGCTCACCGGCGTGGTCGGGGTGACTCACCGGCGTGGTCGGGGCGACTCACCAGCCTGGTCGGACTGGCTCACCGGCCTGGTCGGGGCGACTCACCGGCGTGGTCGGGTGGCTGACCGGCGTGAGCGGCAGGCCGCCGGCGTGAGGGGCGAACTGCCAGCCTGACCTGCACCACCCAGACCTCCCCGCAACCCCGATCCGAAGCCAGAACACGGCCGGCAGTGCCGGGTCAAGGCACGCTTTCCCGCCTTGACGCGGTACTGCCGGCCGTAGTCACAATCCCGGCTTCGGGGTGGCGGGCACCGACCCGCTCGCTGCCCGAAAAGGCCCGAGGCACCTTTGACCGCCCGGCGGCCCTCCGAATCCCCACACGACCTGCACAACGACTTTGCCGGAACCCTGCCCGGGAGGGTGGGGCGTTTTTCGGGAGTCTCCCCCGGGGGCAGGTTCGACGTTCCGGGCGTTTCTTCGGGATCCGGCGCCTGAGTCAGCCGAAGTTCTGGTGCTCACCCCGGTACGTCGGGACCGTTCGCTCCACCCGGTCGCCCAGGACCAGGTGGTAGTGGGTGAACCGCTCCGCCAGCTCGCCCGCCTTGGCGTGGCGGAGCCACACGCGGTCGCCCAGGTTCAGCGTTCGGGCTGCTCGGCCCGTCACCGGGGTCTGGACCTCGCCCGCTCCCTCGAAGCCGAGGAACTTCAGGCCCCTCGGCAGGTACGGCTCCGGCTGGCGCGACGGCCCGGTCGGGCCCGAGGCGATGTAGCCGCCCGAGAAGAGCGTTGCGATGTTGCGGGTCGGGCGGCGGACCACCGGCAGGGCGAACAACGCCGCCGGGCGGGGCTTGAAACGCGTGTAGCCGTCGAAGAGCGTGGGGCCGATCAAGCCCGAGCCGGCCGCTATCTCCGTGACCACCGCGTCCGCGCCCGTTGACTCGAGGCTGCCCGTTCCGCCTCCGTTGACGAACTCCAGGGGCGTCACCGCCTGGACCGCTCGGACCGCGTCGCCGCGACGGCGGGCCAGCTCGGCCGCCGATCGGCGTTGCATCCAGCCCACCAGTGCCCGGTTCAGGCGGGGGCCGGCCGCGTCGCCGAGGCCCGCTATCTGGCCTTCGTACGCCATCACGCCCACCAGGCGGAAACCCGGGCGGGCGACGATCTGGCGCGCGAACGTCGAAGCCTGCTTGGCCGTGAACACCGGTGAGCGCCGGGTGCCGACGTGGATGCCCGGGAAGGGGCGCCACGAGGCGTCCAGCTCCAGGCAGACCCGGATCTCCGGGTGGCCGTGGCCGAGAGCGGCGTCCACCAGGTCGAGGTGCGCAGGGGAATCCACCATGATCGCGATCGCCGCGCGGGCGCGCTCGGAGGCGGCCAGGCGGCGGAGGGCCTCGTGATCCGCCGTCGGGTACGCGACGACGATGTCATCGGTCGTGCCCTGCTCGACGTGCCAGATCGCTTCCGCCAGCGAGTAGCACATCAGGCCCTCGAAGCCCGGCATCGTCAGCGCGCGCTCCAGCAGCGCCCGGCAGCGGACCGACTTGCTGACGACGCGGATCGGCTTGCCCGCCGCGCGGCGGCGGAGGTCGGCGGCGTTCGCGTCGAACGCCGCTAAGTCGACCACGGCCAAGGGCGGATCGAGGTCCTTGGTCGCCAAGTCGTACACCGTCGCACTGGTCACGAGGTCTAAAGTACGACACGAAGGCTTGAAACGCGAATACTATTCACTTACTGTTTCGGCACTCACGGATGAAGGGTGCGCGCGCATGACCCGGTGGACCAACTGGGCGGGCACGGCCTCCGCCTCGCCACAACACGTGCACCAGCCGCGCAACCCGGCTGAGCTCGCGGCGACGGTCGCGAGCATCGCCGCGGCCGGCCGCACCGTGCGCCCCTGGGGCAGCGGGCACTCCTTCACCGCCATCGCGGCCGCCGACTCCGACGCGCTCGACCTGCGGCACTGGACCGGCGTGGAACAAGCCGACCTCCAGACCGGGCACGTCACCGTTCGTTCGGGCACCACGCTCCGGGAACTCAACGCCGCCCTCGACGCGCTGGGGCTGGCCATGACCAACCTGGGTGACATCGACGCGCAGACCGTCGCCGGCGCGATTTCCACCGGGACCCACGGCACCGGCGCGAAGCTCGGCGGCCTCGCCACCCAGGTCGTCGCGCTGGAACTCGTCCTCGCGGACGGCTCGGTCGTCGCCTGCTCGGCCGACGACAAGCCCGACCTCTTCGCCGCCGCCCGCGTCGGGCTCGGCGCGCTCGGCGTGATCACCACGGTGACGCTCAAGTGCGAACCGTCCTTCGTGCTGCGCGCGCAGGAACGGCCGGAGCCACTGGAGCAGGTTCTCGAGGGCTTCCACGACTTCGCCGACGAAAACGAGCACTTCGAGTTCTACTGGTTCCCCTACGGCAAGAACGCCCTGGTCAAGCGCAACAACCGGACGGAGACGGCGCAGCCGCTGAGCAAGGTCCGCGAGTTCGTCGACTACCGGATCATGGAGAACGTCGCTTTCGGCGGGCTCTGCCGGACCGGACGGCTGATGCCCAGGCTCGTGCCGTCGCTCGGCAGCTTCGCCTCCAACGTCCTGAGCGCGCGGGAGTACAGCGACGTCTCGCACCGGGTCTTCGTCACCGCGCGCAACGTCCGCTTCACCGAAACGGAATACGCTGTTCCACGTGAATCAGTGCTCGACGTGCTTGCCGAACTACGGGCGGTAGTGCCGACGCTGAAGGACCCGGTGATGTTCCCGGTCGAGGTGCGGGTCGCCGCCGCCGACGACATCTGGCTGTCGACGGCGCAGGGCCGCGACTCCGCCTACATCGCCATCCACCAGTTCGTCGGCATGCCCTACCGCGAGTACTTCGGCGCGTTCGAGAAGATCGCCGGTGCCGTCGGCGGCCGCCCGCACTGGGGCAAGATGCACGACCTCGACGCCGGCGTCCTCCGCTCGCGCTACCCGCACTTCGACGACTTCCTGCGCGTGCGCAAGGAAACCGACCCCAACGGCGTCTTCGCCAACACCTACCTGGACCGGGTGCTCGGCCCGGCCTAAAACAGCGCCGACACCGATTCGCCGTTGTGGATGCGGCGGATCGCCTCGGCCATGGCCGGCGCGATCGAGAGGATCTTCAGCTTCTCGGTGCGTTCCTCCTCGGGCACCGGGACCGTGTTCGTGCAGACGATCTCCAGCACCTCCGGCCGGCTGCCGATGCGCTCGATGGCCTTCGCCGCGAACAGCCCGTGCGTGCAGGCGACCCGGATCGAGCGCGGCTCCAGCTCGGCCAGCCTGTCCAGCAGCTCGAGGACCGTGCTGCCCTTGGCGATTTCGTCGTCGAGCACGATCACGTCCCGGCCGGTGACCTCGCCGATCACCGAAGTGATCTGGACGCGGTCGTCGGGGAAGCGTTCCTTCGCCCCCGCGGCGACCTGGACGCCGAGGAGCCGCGCGAAGTGCGACGCCTCCTTCGCGTTGCCCAGGTCGGGCGAGACGACGGTGGTGCGCGAGAGGTCGTACTGCCGGAAGTGCTTGGCCAGCTCCTGCAGCGCGTGCAGGTGATCCACCGGCACGCTGAAGAAGCCGTGGACCTGCGGCGAGTGCAGGGTCATCGCGAGCACGCGGCTCGCCCCGGCGGTCACCAGCAGGTCGGCGACCAGCCGGCCGCCGATCGAAATGCGCGGCGCGTCTTTCTTGTCGGAGCGCGCGTACGAGTAGTGCGGGATCACGGCGGTGATGCGGGACGCCGACGCGCCGCGCGCCGCGTCGAGCATCAGCAGCAGCTCGACGAGGTGCTCCTGCACCGGCTTCACCAGCGGCTGGATGATGAACACGTCCCGCTCGCGGCAGTTGGACTGGAGCTGCACTTCGAGGCAGTCGTTGGCGAACCGCTGGATCTCGACCGGCCGCAGCGGCACGCCGAGGTGCTCGCAGATCTCTTCGGCCAGCTCGGGGTGCGCGCTGCCGCTGAAGACGGCGATGTCTCTCGAGGCCTGGGTGATCACAGCGCCGCGATCGCTTCGCCGATGGCGTCCTCGCCCGAGATCAGCGTCAGGGTGCGGCGGATCGAAGCGGGCGCCTCGAGCAGGGCGACGAGCACCGCCGCCACGTCGTCACGCGGGATCGGGCCGCGGCCGGTCTTCTCGGCCAGCAGGACCAGGCCGGTGCCGGGGTCGTTGGTGAGCGATCCGGGCCGGAGGACGGTCCAGTCGAGGTCGCGGGCCTTGAGGTCGTCCTCGGCCGCGCGCTTGGCACGCAGGTAGTGCCGGAATTCCTCGGTGACGTCGGGATTCTCCGGGTTGTCGGCGCCGATCGAGCCGACCTGGACGTGCCGCCGGACCCCGGCTCGCTCGGCCGCTTCGGCGAACAGCGCCGCGGCGCCCCTGTCCACTGTGTCCTTGCGGGCGGTGCCGCTGCCCGGCCCGGCGCCCGCCGAGAACACGGCCACGTCGGCGCCCTTCAGCACCTCGGCGACGGCGTCCACATCGGAGTTTTCCAGGTCGAGCACGACGGCCTGGGCACCGGCGGCTTCGAGGTCCGCCGCGTGGGCGGGGTTGCGGATGATCCCGACCGCTTCGTCGCCGCGCGCGGCGAGCAGCCGCTCGAGCCGCAGCGCGATCTGACCGTGTCCACCTGCAATGACGACTCGCATGAGCCGACCCTATCCCGGTGCGAAGGAGCCCGTCAGTCGAGCGACGCGGGGACCTCGGCGGTGCGGAGCAGGTGGTCGTAGACCAGCTCGTTGACCAGGCGGGAGACCGGGTCTTCGGCCAGCATGACGCGCTCGGTACGGCCCTCGAGGTCGAGGTCGACGACCGCGTTCGGGTCGGCGGTCACGACGGCGAGGCCGTACGCGCGAGCGCGCGGCAGGCAGTTGCCGACGTAGTCCTCGGTCAGCACCGCCGGGGAGGGGAGGACCATCGCGGCCTCGCCGTAGCGGGCGAACGGAACCGCGGAGGCCATCGCGGTGCGCCAGTGGCGCGCGACGGCCAGGACGCCGACGATCTCGGCGGCCGGGGCGGGGGCGGTTCCGGCCAGCTCCGGCCAGGTCCAGGTGTCGACGGTGGCGCGGTCGGCCACCGGGCCGGCACCCATCGCGATGCGTTCGGCGTGCACGTCGGTGCGGAGCTTGGCGACCACGCAGACCTTGCGGCCCAGGATCGTGGTCTCGGGGAGGACGATGCCGTTCCAGCCGAGCTGGGCGGCGGCGGCGCGGGCGAGCTCGTCGACGCTCGCGGGGAGCTCGATCGGCGGCACCACGCGGCTCGGCATCGACCGGCTGCGCTTCGCGCCACCGGCGACCGTCGAGCGCTCGGTGTTCTGAGGTGTAGCCGCCACGAGTCCGCCTCCTTCTAACCTGCACCGCTTCGTGACCGGGGGAAACCGGCACCTCACTTGTCTAACAGCGCGGCGGCGCGACGTCGCCGGGTAGTGCGAGTGGCTGCGATCGGCGGCGCCCAGCGGTCGATGACCGGTCGGTAGGCGGTCATCGGACTTCGGTCGAACGGTGCGGCCAACCGAGTGATCGCGGGGTGAGTGGCATTACGGACCGGCAACGGTCGATTACCCGGGGCACGAGCGGCCAAACCGGGTCCGACTAGCCCGGATGGCGCAACAACGGCAAAATCCACAGTGGACGCGGGTCGCTGAGCTGCGGTTGTCCGCCGTCACCCACATGGCGGTGACTTGCACCGCAGCGGTCCGGCGCGCTCGGTACTAAAGTTACCGGCCAGTCACTTAGCCGCCGCCGTGGAGGACCGATGCGCTCCCCGAAGGACTTCTTCGCCCCGCTCGCCCTGGGCGCGCCCGCACCCGTGCGGGAGATCCCGGTGACGCCGTCCCGGATGATCCACTTCTTCGACCCCGGCAACGAGAAGATGGCGGCCAAGGTGCCGGACATCGCGAAGAAGGTCGACGTCCTGCTCGGGAACCTCGAGGACGCGGTGCGCGCCGACCGCAAGGAGGCCGCGCGCGCCGGGCTGGTCGCGATCGCCAAGGCGAACGACTTCGGGAAGACGCAGCTGTGGACCCGGGTCAACAGCCTGGACTCGCCGTGGGTGCTCGACGACCTGGTCACGCTGGTCACCGAGATCGGCGACAAGCTCGACGTGATCATGGTGCCGAAGGTCGAGGGCGCGCAGGACATCCACTACGTCGACCGGCTGCTGGCCCAGCTCGAGGCGCGGGCCGGGCTGACGAAGCCGTTGCTGGTGCACGCCATCCTCGAGACGGCGAGCGGTGTGGCCAACGTGGAGGAGATCGCCGGCGCGAGCCCGCGCATGCAGGGCATCTCGCTCGGCCCGGCCGACCTGGCCGCGAGCCGCCGGATGAAGACGACCCGCGTCGGCGGCGGGCACCCCGGCTACCTGGTGCGCACCGACCCGGTCGGCGACGACCTCACCGCGGGCCGGACGACCTACCAGCAGGACCTCTGGCACTACACGGTGGCGCGGATGGTCGACGCCTGCGCGATGCACGGGATCCTGCCCTACTACGGGCCGTTCGGGGACATCCGCGACGTCGTGGCCTGTGAGGACCAGTTCCGCAACGCGTTCCTGCTCGGCTGCGTCGGCGCGTGGAGCCTGCACCCGGTGCAGATCGACATCGCGAAGAAGGTGTTCTCGCCTTCGCCGTCCGATGTGGCCTGGGCGCGCCGGGTGATCGCCGAGATGGGCGACGGCACCGGCGCGGTGATGATCGACGGGAAGATGCAGGACGACGCGTCGGTGAAGCAGTGCCGCGTGGTCGCCGAACTGGCCGACGCCCTCGCGGCGGACGACCCCGAACTCGCGGCCGCCTACGACGCGGCCACCAAGGAGGCCCTCGGATGACCACGCCCCGGCGTTCGGTGCTGTACATGCCCGGCGCGAACGAACGCGCGCTGGAGAAGGCCAAGACGATCCCGGCGGACGCGCTGATCCTCGACCTCGAGGACGCCGTCTCCCCCGACGCCAAGGAAGCCGCGCGCGAGCGGGTGTGCGCCGCGGTCGGTTCGTACGGCTCCCGCGAGGTGACGATCCGGGTCAACGGCCTGGACACCGAATGGCACGACGCCGACCTGCGCGCGGCCGCTTCGGCCGGGCCGGCCGCGGTGGTCGTGCCGAAGGTGAATTCGGCGGCCGAGGTGCACAACATCGAGCGCGCGCTGGAGCTGGGCGGGGCCCCGGACCACACGAAGATCTGGGCGATGGTGGAGACGCCGGTCGCGATGCTGCACGCCGAGGAGATCGCGGCGGCGTCCGAGCGGCTCACCGTGCTGGTGATGGGCACGAACGACCTGGCCAAGGAGCTGCACGCGGAGTTCGTCCCGGGCCGCGGGCCGCTGCTGGGCGGGCTGTCGCTGTGCCTGCTGGCCGCGCGCGCGACCGGTCGCGTCATTCTCGACGGCGTCTACAACGACGTGAAGGACCTGCCCGGTTTCGAGGCCGAGTGCGAGCAGGGCCGGCAGTACGGGTTCGACGGCAAGACGCTGATCCACCCGGCGCAGGTGGAGCCGTGCAACCGGATCTTCGCGCCGTCCGAGCAGGAGGTCGATCGGTCGCGGCGGATCATCGAGGCCTTCGAGGAAGCCCGGAAGGACGGCCGCGGCGTGGTGACGGTGGACGGCCGGATGATCGAAAACCTGCACGTCGACAACGCGCGGCGGGTGCTGGCGCTGGCCGAGGCCGTCAAGGGCTGAACCCGGTGGCCGGGCTGGTCGCCCGGCCACCGGGGTGGCTCACTTCGGCAGCGAGTCCGTCCACTCGGCACTGACCTCCGCGCCCTGTGGGCCGGTGGCTCCGTAGATGGCGCCGTCCGCGGTTACGAACATCGAGGTGTGGCTGATGCGTGCCGTTGCGGGGTCGACCACCAGGCGGTAGTCCCCGGGCAGCAGGAAACCTCGGCCGCCCGGGACGGGGCCGAGGTCCTGGACGCCGGGGTACGCCGCGATCGCGCGGAAGGCCGCTGCTCGCACGGCCGGGGGCGCCGGCAACGTCGACACCAGCGAGACCGTCGACAGCAGCAGCTCCCGTTCCCGGTCCTCCGCGGTGAACGGGCCCGCGCTCGTCCGGGCGCCGCTGTGGGCGATCGCGTTCACGAGCCAGTCACGCAGCGCCGCCGGGTCGGTGGGCAGGGTCCTGAGCTGCTCGAAGCTCACCGTGGTGCCGGCCAGCCGCAGCGGGGCCAGCCCCAGCGGCAGGACCTTGCCGCCGGACTTCTCGCCGCGGAACCACAGGTGGCCGTCGGCCGAGTACCAGTCCTCGTAGACCAGGTCGTCCGTGGCCGTCTTGACGTGCCAGTACTTGCCGGTGCCCGCCGGGGACCGCTCGGCCACCGTGGCCGCCGCCAGCAGGACCTGCTGACCGGTGACGACCGGAGCCACGGCCTGCGGCTGCGGAGCGGGTGACGGCGAGCCGGGCAGAGTTGCCACCATGACGGCTGCCGCCGCCGCGGCGGCGACCAGGCCGGCGCCGATCGCCAGCGGGCGCACCCGGCGGCGTGGTGCCGCCAGCATGTGATTGCGCAGCCGGTGCCGGCTCCGGTCGACGACGTCCTGGGGCACTTCGCCCGGCGCCAGCGCGGCGCGCAACGTCTGCAGGTCATTCATCGGAGGCCTCCTGGGCGAGAACGGGGGTGAGCTTCTTGCGGGCCCGCGTCAGCCGGGAGCCGACCGTGCCCGGGGAGATGCCGAGTGCCTCGGCCACTTCGGCGTAACCGAGGTCGCCGAGCGCGACGAGCAGCAGGACGTCGCGCTCGCCGACGGACAGCTGGGCCAACGCCTTTCCCAGCCGCGCGACCGTCACCGAAGCGACGACACGGCTTTCGTGGCCTTCGGCGGCCTCACGCGGGTCGAGCCGGGAGAGCGCGCGGTAGTGCCGGGCCTCCTTGCGGCGGTGGCGGGAGACCAGGTTCGTCGCGATGCCGAAGAGCCAGGCACGCAGGTCGCCACGGGTGGCGTCGAACGTCTTCCGGCGGTCGAAGGCGACGAGGAACGTCTCCGCGGCGACGTCCTCCGCCACCTGCGCGCCGAGGCGCCCGGCGACGTACCGGTGGATGTCCGCGAAGTAGCGGTCGTGCACTTCGGTGAACTGCTCGCTGCCGAGCACCGGGGCCGCCGTCATGGGGCTGCCTCTGTCATGGGGTTCCTTCCCGTCGGCGACAGCTTCACCCCTGCTTCGCCGAAGGTCCGGAACTCCTTCCCTACCCGATCGGCCAGGGCCGCTGCGGCGGGCGGAGCCGCTCGTACGCCGCGGCGGCGCGCAGGACGCCGAGGTCGTCGAAGCGGCGGCCGGCGAGCTGGAGGCCGATCGGGCGGCCGTCGTCGGTGTAGCCGCAGTTCAGCGACACCGCGGGCTGGCCGGACATGTTGTACGGCACGGTGAACGCGATGTGCTCGAACGGCCGGGCCGGGTCGTTCGTCGGCGACGCCCACTCCGCCGGCGGCGCCGCGACCGGGCAGGTCGGGGACAGCACGACGTCGAACGCCGAGGTCGCGCGCAGGGCCGCGACACTGATCTCGTCGATCTGCGCGAAGCCGCGGTAGACGTCCACACCGGACGCGTTCGCGCCGCCCGCCGCCCAGTCCGCGATGTACGGCAGGACCTTCGCGCGGCGGTCGGGCGGCAGGGCCGTCATGTCCGACCACGCCCGCGTGCGCCAGAACACGTCCAGCCCCGTCAGCATGGAGCGGGTGAGGAACGGCTCGACCGGCTCGACGACCGCGCCCGCGGCTTCGAACGCCCGGGCCGCCGCGGTGACGGCGTCGCGGATCGCCGGGTCCACCGGGAGCCCGGGACCGGACTCGAGCTGCAGGCCGACGCGCAGGCCGGCCACCGGGAGATCCAGGGAAGCCCAGTCGAACTCCGACGGCGGCAGGCACAGGTGGTCGCGCGGGTCCGGGCGCGAGAGCACGCTCATCAGCAGCGCCGTGTCGGCGACCGTCCGGGTCATCGGGCCGGCGACGCGGCCGAGGAACGGTGGGACGACCGGCACCCGGCCGAAGCTGGGCTTCAGCCCGGTGAGGCCGCACCAGCCCGCGGGCAGCCGGATCGAGCCGCCGATGTCCGTGCCGACGTGGAGCGGGCCGTAGCCCGCGGCGGCCGCGGCGCCGGCGCCCGCGCTGGACCCGCCGGGCGTGGCCGAGAGCTGCCACGGGTTGCGGGCCGTCGGGTGGAAGCTCGACAGCCCGGACGTCAGCATGCCGTAGTCCGGCATGGTCGTCTTGGCCAGCACGACGGCGCCGGACTCGCGGACCCGCGCGGCCGCCGGGGCGTCCTCGGTGGCCGGGACCAGCGCGGTCGCCGCCGTGCCCAGCGGCACCGGCGTGCCGCGGGTCGCGATGTTCTCCTTGAGCGTGAGGGGAACGCCGTCGATCGGGCCCAGTGGTTCGCCGGCCGCCCAGCGTGCTTCGGACGCCTTCGCGTCTTCGCGAGCGCCTGACGGGTCGTACGCGTACAACGCGTGCAGCTCCGGCTCTCGCGCTTCGATCCGCGCGACAACGGCTTCGGTCACCTCGACGGGCGAGAGCGTCTTCGCGCGGTACTGGGCGACAAGCTCGACAGCGGTCAGGTCAGGCAGCTCGGTCATGGACGCTCCTCACGAAGCTGGCGGGTCGAAGCGGCCGTCGACGGCGGTCCAGCCACCGTCCACGGCCAGGACAGAGCCGGTCACGAACGACGAAGCGTCCGAAGCGAGGTACACGACAGCTCCGGCCAGCTCCTCCGGACGCGCCCAACGGCCCAACGCGCCCTTCGCCGCGTACGCGTCGTACCACTCGGGGTTCGCCTTGATCTGCGCGGTCAGCGGGGTCTCGACGACGCCGGGCGCGATCGCGTTGACCCGGACACCGGACGGCCCGAACTCCGCCGCCGCCGTCCGGAACAGCTGGACGAGCCCGGCCTTCGTCGCCGCGTACGGGCCCTGGCCGGGCTCGACGGTCGTCCCGCGGATCGACGAGAAGCCGATGATGCTCCCCCGGCCCTGCGCGACCATGCCGGCGCCGAAGACGCGGACGACCTCGAACGCCACGCCGAGGTTCAGCGCGACGACCCGGTCGAACTCCTCGCGCGTGTAGTCGAGCAAGCGTTTGCGGACGTTGACCCCCGCGGTCAGCACCACGATGTCCTGCGGTCCGAGGTCGGCCGCCGCGCGATCGACGGCGCCGGGTTCGAGCAGGTCGACCTCGTACGCCTCGCCGGCGCCGGTTTCGCGCGCGGCCTCGAGGTCGACGTCCGCGCACACCACCGAAGCGCCGTGCGCGGCCAGCGCCCGCGCGGCTTCGCGGCCGATGCCGCCCGCGCCGAGCACGACGGCCCGCCGGCCGTCGAGCCGGAACAGCCTCGAATAGTCGTCAGTCATCGACACCTCCGCGCAGGCGGGCCAGCTCCGCGCGCAGGTTCGGCGCGGCGGCCAGCAGTTCTCGCGTGTACTCGTGCTCCGGCGCGTCGTAGACCTGCGACACGTCACCGAGTTCGACGATCTCGCCCCGGCGCATCACCGCGACCCGGTCGCAGACGTGCCGGACGACGCCGAGGTCGTGCGACACGAAGACCAGCGTCAGCGCGAACTGCTCGACCAGCGAGCCGAGCAGGTCGAGGATCTGGCCGCGCACGGAGACGTCGAGCGCGCTGACCGGCTCGTCGGCGATCAGCACGCTCGGGTTCGGGGCCAGCGCGCGGGCGATCGAGATCCGCTGCCGCTGACCGCCGGAGAACTGGTGCGGATAACGCCCCGCCGCGTCCGCGGGCAGGCCGACGGCGGCGAGCAGCTCGGCGACGCGGTCCGGCTCCCGGCGGCCGAGCGGCTCGGAAACGATGTCCAGCACACGCATCCGCGGGTCGAGCGAGCCCATCGGGTCCTGGAAGACGATCTGCAGCTCCGAGCGCAGGAAGCCGAGGCGGCGTTCGGGCAGGTCGTCGATGCGCCTGCCCTGGAACGAGACCGTGCCTGCCGTCGGCTTGTCGAGCGCGGCCAGCAGCCGGACCAGCGTGGACTTCCCGGAGCCGGACTCCCCGACGATGCCGAACCGCTCCCCCGCCTCGACGTCGAAGCTGACGCCGCGCAGGGCGTGCACGTCCCGGCGGGCGTAGCGGCGTTCGAGGTCGCGGACTTCGATCATCATCGCCGGGCCCCCAGGTCCGAGGCGTCGAGGAGCTTCCGCGTGTAGGCGTGCGAAGGCGACGTCAGCACTTCGCGCGTCGAGCCCGCTTCGACGATCTCGCCGTCCAGCATCACCAGCACGCGCTCACACACCGACGCCACGACGGCGAGATCGTGCGTGATGAACAGCAACGCGCTCTCGGCGGGCAACGACGCCTTGATCAGCGAAAGGATCTGGGCCTGCACGGTGACGTCGAGCGCGGTGGTCGGCTCGTCGCAGATCAGCAGCGACGGCTCGTTGGCCAGCGCCATCGCGAGCACGACCCGCTGCCGCTGCCCGCCGGAGAGCTGGTGGGGGTACGCGCGGGCGGTGCCCGGCAGGCCCACCGCGTCGAGGAGCTCTTCCGCGCGGTGGCGGCGGCCGTGGATCCGCCCGGGTTCGGTGACCTGACGGCCGACGCGCATGGCCGGGTTCAACGCCGTCATCGGCTCCTGGAAGACCATGGCCAGCTCGTCGCCGCGCAACCGCGACAAGTCCTTTTCGGACATTCCGAGCAGCTCGCGGTCACCCAGGCGCACCGAACCCGACGCGCGCAGCTCCTCGGGCAGCAGGCCCATGATCGCCAGCGCCGTCAGCGACTTCCCGGACCCGGATTCGCCGATCAGCCCGACGCGTTCGCCGGCACCGATCTCGAAGGAGACGTCCCGGACCAGGTCACCGACCCGGAGTCCCGACACCGAAAGCGTCATACGCGCGCCGCCAATCGGGGATCCAGGCGGTCGCGGAGGCCGTCGCCGAGGAGGTTGAAGCCGAGCACGGCGACGGCGATCGCGATGCCGGGCACCAGCGCCAGCCGCGGCTGCACGGTCAGCAACTCTTGGGACTCCTGCAGCATCCGGCCCCACGACGGCGTCGGCGGCCGCGTGCCGAAGCCGAGGAACGACAAGGCGGCTTCGGCGAGCACGGCGATCGCGAACGACACCGACGCCTGCACGATCAGCAGGCCGGAGATGTTCGGCAGCACGTGCCGCAGCGCGATGTTCAGCCGCGACCGGCCGCCCGCGCGGGCGGCGAGCACGAACTCGGTGCTCATCACCTGCAGCGTCCCGGACCGGGCAATGCGGGCGAACGACGGGATCGTCGCGATGCCGATGGCGACCATCGCGGTCAGCGTGTCCGCCCCGAACACCGCGCCGAACATGATGGCCAGCAGCAGCGCGGGGAACGCGAGCACGAGATCGTTGACCCGCATGACGAACTCGCCGAGCCACCGCGGTGACATCCCGGCCAGGACGCCCAGCGGCGTGCCGATCACCGCGGCGATGCCGACGGCGACGACCCCGACGTACAACGTCGTGCGGGCGCCGACCATGAGCTGGCTCAGCAGGTCGCGGCCGAACTTGTCGGTGCCGAACCAGTGGGAGCCGGTGAAGCCGAGCAGCCGGTGGGCCGCGTCGACCTTCACCGGGTCGAACGGCGTCCACGCGAACGACAGCAACGCGGCCACCACGACCAGCCCGACGAGCACCCCGCCCAGCACCAGATTGCGCATCAGGAACCTCGCAATCGCGGGTCGAGCACGGTGTAGAGGACGTCGACGACGAAGTTGACCAGCAGCACGCCGACCACCAGCACGAGCACGATCCCCTGCACGGTCAGCAGGTCACGCGCGGAGACGGCGTCCAGCAGCATCGAGCCCAGCCCGGGCAGCACGAACACGCGCTCGACGACGACCGCGCCGATCAGCAGCGTCGCGAGCTGGAGACCCAGGACCGTCACCACCGGAACCGACGCGTTGCGCAAACCGTGCCGCACCAACGCCTGTCCCGGCCGCAGTCCCTTGGACCGCGCGGTGCGCAGGTAGTCCTGGCCGAGCGTGTCGAGCACCGCCGACCGGACGTACCGCGTGAGCACCGCGCCTTGGACCAGCCCCAGTGACAAGGCCGGGAGGATCAGCCCGTGGAAGAACTCGCCGAAGTCCTGGTTCGGTGGCGTCCACCCGCCGGACGGCAGCCACCGCAGCTGCACGGCGAAGATCTGCACGAGGATGATCCCGGCGAGGAACGCGGGAACCGCGACGCCGATCTGCGACAGCCCGGACACACCCGCGCCGGCCGCCTTCCGATGCTTCACCGCGGCGAACGTGCCTGCGGGAACGGCGATCACCAGCGCCACCAGCATGCCCGCGCCGACCAGCCACAGCGTCACGCCGAGGCGGTCGAGCAGCTGCGGGCCGATCGCCTCGCGCGTCACGTACGAGCGGCCGAAGTCGCCGTGCAGCACGCCGCCGATCCAGTCGAAGTACTGCGTCACGAGCGGGCGGTCGATGCCGAACTCCGCGCGGGTCTTGGCCAGCAGCTCCGGCGTCGCGTTGACGCCGAGCGCGACCTGCGCCGGGTCGCCCGGCAGCACGGCCATGAACAGGAACACCACGATCGACGCGACCAGCACGCTGACCACGAAGATCGCCACCCGGCGCAGCACCCGGGCGGTCATCGCGGCGCCAGCCCGGTGAGGTCGAAGGACTCGCTGACCTGGTTCTGGACGAACCCGCCGACCTTCGTCTTCGCGACGATCACGTTGGGGAACAGGAAGAGCCAGTCCGCGGCCGCGTCGGCGTTCAGCTGCCGCGCCACCTGTTTCATGTCCGCGACCTGCTGCTCCGGCGTCCCGCTGTCGGCCTCGGCGAGCAACTGCTGGACGCGCTTGCCGTCGTAACCCCAGTAGTACTTCGGCTTCCCGAACGTCGTGATGTCCCTGGCCTCGACGTGCTGGATGATCGACAGGTCGTAGTCGTGGTCGGTGAACACCTGCTTGAGCCAGACGGCCGGGAAGTCGAGCGGCTCGATCGTGGTCCGCACGCCGACGTCGGCGAGCTGCGACTGGACGACCTGCGCGGCCGACACCGCGTAGGGCAGGTTCGGGATCCGCAGCCGCAGGTTCAGGTTCGTCGCGCCGGCTTCGGACAGCAACGCTTTGGCGTGCGCGGGATCGAAGCGATAAACGTTCGAAAGGTCCTCGTACCAGGGGTCGGTCGGCGGGACCATGCTGCCGATCAGCGTGCCGCGACCAGCCCAGGCCGTGTCCAGCAACGCCTTCCGGTCGATCGCGTACGTCAGGGCCTGGCGCACGCGGACGTCGTTCAGCGGCGGCCGCGCGTTGTTCATGGCCAGGGTGACTTCGGAGTTCGTCGTGCCCTGGACGACCTGGAACCGGTCGTCGGCCTGGAACTGCGGGATGGAATCGGGTGCGGTGATCGCCGAGATGACGTCGATGCCGTTGCTGAACAATGCGTTGTTCAGCGCGGTCGGGTCCTTGATGTACTTGAGGACCACCGTCGAGTACGCCGGTTTCCGGCCCCAGTACCCGGGATTTGCCTTCAACACCACGGAGTCGCCGCGCTTGCGCGCCGAAACGACGTACGGCCCGGTGCCGACCGGCTTGTTCGCCAGGTCGGCGACGCCGGTGGGGCTGAACATCGCGCCGAGCCGGCTGGTGAGGCTGAACAGCCAGCCGTTGGACGGCTTCGAGAGCACGACCCGCGCGTGGTCCGGCGCGACGACGTCGACGTGGTCGATGACGTCCATGTTCGCCTTGATCGAGATGGTCCAGTCGGTCTTCACGCGCAGCAGCGAGAACTTGACGTCCTCCGCGGTGAAGGGCGCGCCGTTGCTGAACTCGACGCCTTGCCGCAGCTGGAAGTCGTAGGTGCGGCGGTCCGGGCTGATCGTCCACGACTGCGCGAGCAGTGGCACGATCCGGCCCTGCGCGTCGAGCTTCACCAGTCCTTCGTAGACGTTGTAGAGCAAGGCCTGCGGGATGGCGGCGCCGTCGGTGCGGGTGAAGTCGAAGTTCGCCGGTTCCGCGGTGAAGCCGACGGAAAGCGTGCCTGGACCAGCGGAAACACTGGCCGACGAGCCGGCCGAGCAACCGGACACCACGAGCAGCAGCGTCGCTGCCAGCACGTGAAGTCGGGCTTTCATCCAGCCTCCGGGTAAGTACACTGGTCTGACCAGTAGCCTGCACCGAGCGCACGACGAGGTCAAGGGATGCGGTTCGAACCGGTGGCTCCGGTCCGCGCGTACGAGCGGGTCGTCGAGCAGATCGAGCAGGCCGTGGTCAGCGGCGCGCTCAAACCGGGGGAACGCCTGCCGAGCGAGCGCGAGCTGATGACGCAGTTCGGCGTCGGCCGCTCGACCATCCGCGAAGCCCTGCGCGTGCTGCAGGCGGCCGAGATGATCCGGTCGCGGCCCGGGGACCCGCGCGGCCCGGAGGTGCTGGCCGCCTCACCCGCCGCGCTGCACCGCTCGATGCACCGGCTCGCCCGCGCCGACCACGTCGGGCTCGCCGAGCTGCTGCAGTTCCGGATGATCCTCGACGGCTCGGCCCACCTGCTCGCCGCCGAGCTCCGCACCGAAGCCGACCTGACCGGCCTCGACGCGGCCCTGGAATCGATGCGCGAAGGCGTCTCGCGCGGGTATGCCGAGTTCAGCCGCGCCGACGTCGCCTTCCACGAGGTGATCGCGCGCATCTCCCGCAACCCGCTGCTGGTGGTCAGTGAAGAGGTCGTGCGCGGGGTCGTGCTGGAACTGATCGAGGACAAGCTCGAGCACGCCAGCAACCGGACGTCGTTGATGCGCACCTGGCTCGCCCACCACGCCGAGGTGCTCGACGCGATCCGCGCGGCCGACGGCACGGCCGCGGCGCACCTGGCCAAACAGGCGTTGTACGACAACTACGCCGAATACGTCCCGGCCGGGCAACGCCCGCTGCTCGCGCCGTTGCTGCAGTGACCTCCGGGGCTTCGCCCCGGGCCGGGGGCTCCGCCACCCGGAGCCCCCGAAAGCTGCGGTCCTAAACTCGGCCACGTGGACGCGGCGAAACGGGACGGTGTCGGCCTCGCGCTTTCCGGCGGTGGCTATCGCGCAATGCTTTTCCACGCCGGCGCGCTGTGGCGGCTCAACGAGCTCGGCTGGCTACCGAAGCTGACCACCGTCTCCAGCGTCTCCGGCGGTTCGATCGCGGCCGGGGTGCTCGCGCACGCGTGGCACAAGCTGTACTTCGGCGAGGACGGCGTCGCGGAGAACTTCGGCAAGGAAGTCGTGCAGCCGCTGCGGAAACTCGCCCGCACCAACCTCGACGTCCCGGTCACGCTGAAGGCGATGTTCATGCCGTGGCGAAGCGCCGGAGAAGAACTCGCGCGCCGCTACGCGAAGCACCTCTTCGGCGACTGCTGCCTCGCGGACCTCGACCCGGCCGGGCCGAACTTCGTGTTCACCGCGACCAGCCTGCAGGACGGCTCGCTGTGGTGGTTCTTCCGGCAGCCGGGCCCGCACGGGCAGATCCCGCTGGCCACCGCGGTCGCGGCGTCGTCGGCCTTCCCGCCGATGCTCTCGCCGGTCGTCATCGACGACCCGCACCAGCCCGGCCGCAAGATCGTCCTGAGCGACGCGGGCGTGTACGACAACCTCGGCCTCGACCCGATCGAGAACCAGCGGGCGACCGTTCTGGTCAGCGACGCGGGCAAGAAGATGAGGCACGAGGCCAAGCCGAGGCACAACTGGCCGATGCAGCTGCTGCGCGTGCTGACCGTGATGGACAACCAGGTCCGCGAGCTGCGCACCGGCTCACTGCTCAAGTCCTATGAGGACAAGACGTACGCCGGGACGTACTGGGCGACCTACAGCGACATCGAGAACTTCGAACTGCCGGACGCCCTGCCCGCCCCCGTCGGGCAGACCAGGAAGCTCGCCGAGACGAAGACCCGGCTGACCCGGATGTCCGAAACGACGCAGGACCAGCTGATCAACTGGGGTTACGCGGTCTGCGACGCGGGCATGCGGCGCTGGGTGTGCCCCGGGACGTCGTTGAAGCCGGAGTTCCCGTACCCGGGCTCAGGCGTTGGCTAGCTTCGCGTAGACGACGATGTTGTCCTTATAGCTGTGCTCGGCGTGGTCGAACGCGCCACCGCAGGTGATCAGCCGCAGTTCCGGTTTGTCGCTGTTGCCGTAGACGGCGTCGCGCGGGAACGTCTCCTTCGGGACCTGGGTGACGCGGTCGACGACGAACTTCAGCTGCTTGCCGTCGCTGCGGTCGATGTCGACCTCGTCGCCGGGCGCGAGGTCCTTGAGCTTGTAGAAGATGCCGGGCTTCTTGTCGCCGTCGACATGCCCGAGCACGATCGCCGGGCCGACGTCGCCGGGCACCGGCGAGAGCTTGTACCAGGCCGCCTGCATCGGCGTGTGCACCGACGGCACCGAGATCGAGCCGTCCGGTTTCACGGCGACCGCGAGCAGGCTCGACTCGGCGCCGATCTTCGGGATCTTCACCGACGTCGGGCGGATTCCCTTGAACGGCACGGTCAACGGCACCGAAGACGGGACCGGGGCGGGCGCCGCGGCCGGCGACGGCTCGGCAGTGCCGCACCCGGCGAGGGCCAGCACCAGGGCGAGCGCCGCACCCGCCCGGCGAGCCGTCACCAGGCCGTGCCGCCGAAGCCGGTCTCGACCCCGCCCTTGGGCGCGACCTTGACCTGGGCCTTCGGAGCGGCGTTGCCGGCGGGCGTGGAGCCGGTCGTGATCGGCGCGGTGCTCGAGGCCGGGGCGCCGGACGACGGCGTGCTGGTGACCGTGCTCGTGGCCGTGCTCGTCGCGGTCGCCGTCACGGTCACGGTCGAGGTCGGCGGCTGCGGCTTCTGCTCGAACTCGACGGTCCCGTTGCCCTCGACACCTCCGCAGGTCCAGCTGAACTTCGCGGTGGTGGTGCCGGCCGGGGCGTCGACGACGCGCACGGAGTAGTTCCACAGGCGGCCGTCGGCCTCGTCCTGGTCCGGGCCGCCGGTGACGCTGAGGTACTGGGTGGCGACCGCACCGGGCCGGCCGGCCGCGCAGGCGATGACCAGGACGCCCTCGCCGCCGAGGCCGACGAAACCGTGCCCGACGTTGTCCTGGTAGCCGTCGCCCTTCGGGAGCTCCTGGGTGTCACCCTTGAGCTCGGGCTCCGCCTTGGGCGCGACCCGCTGCTTTTCGGTGGTCTTGACGTCACCGTTCGTGCGCTGCGACGGGGTCGTCGCCGAGGTGGACGAAGGCGCCGTGGTGCTCGTCGGGCTGCTCGAGGTCGAAGTTTCCGAAGTCGACGTCTCCGAAGTGGACGTCGTGGTTTCCGTGGGTGACGTGCTGGTTTCCGTCTGCGCCAGCGCGGCGGGCGTGGCGGCGAAGGTGGCGAGCGCACCCGCGAAAACGACCCCGGCGACCCTGCTCAGCGTTCTGCCCACAATGTACTCCCAACGCCGTGACCTGCGATGTTGCGACTATCGCCGATTCGGAGGCATGCGTTACGCCGGTAGGGCGATCACCAAGTCGTCCCACAGGTCGTCGGGATCTTCCAGGCCCACGCTGAACCGGATCAGCCCGGGCGGGACGCGCTCCTCGCCCGCCAGCCACGCCCGCCGCTCGACCAGGCTTTCGACGCCGCCGAGGCTCGTCGCCGACCGGATCAGCCGGACCGAGGCGCAGAAGCGGTCCGCCGTCTCGGCGTCAGCGAGGTCGAAGGAGACCATCATCCCGAAGCCCGGGTAACGCACCCGCCGCACCGCCGGGTGCTCGCCGAGCCGCGAAGCCAGCAGCGCGGCGGTGCGGGACTGCTCGGCGAGCCGCACGGGCATGGTCCGCAGCCCGCGCAGCGCCAGCCAGGCTTCGAGGGCCCCCGGCGTCGACCCGACCCGCGTCCGCGCGCCCCGCAGCTCGGCCGCGACGGCCGGGTCCTCGGCCACGGTGATGCCCAGCAGCAGGTCGCTGTGCCCGCCGATGAGCTTGGTCGCGCTGTGCACGACGACGTCCGCGCCGAGCTCGAGCGGCCGCTGCTGCAACGGCGTCGCGAAGGTGTTGTCGACGACGACCCGGCCGCGCGCGGCGGCCGCGATCGTCCCGATGTCCATGACGTCGAGGGTCGGGTTGGTCGGCGACTCCAGCCAGACCAGGTCGGACGTCGCGGCCTCGGCGACCCAGGCCTCGGTGTCGGTGGGGTCGAGCTCGGTGACGGCGAGCTTGCCGAGCTGCTGCGCGTGGGCCAGGACCCCGCGTGTCACGGCGTAGCTGAACGTCGGCACGGCGACCCGTGACCCGACCGGCAGCAGGTCCAGTACCGCGGAGAGGGTGGCGACGCCGGACGCGAACGCCGTCGCGTGCCCGCCTTCCAAGGCGCCGACGGCTTCCTCGAGCGCGTGCCAGGTCGGCGTCCCGTCACCCCGCGCATACGCGAAGTCGCCACCTGCCTGGTACGTGCTGGTGGCGACGAGCGGGGTGTTCAGCGGCTCGCCGGGGCCGTGCGGCCGGCCGGCGGCGATGGCCTTGGTGCGAGGCGTCCAGTCGTCCATGCGCCTCACGGTACGCACCCCCTCGTGAGTGGTAATTCGGGTTAGAACCCGAATTACCACTCACGAGAGCCGCGGCAGAGGACCTCAGTGGGCGTACACCTCGAACTCGTACAGCGAGTAGCCGTACTTGGTGCCGCGCTGCACGCCCTGCATCTTGACGAACCGGGCCGGGGTCGCGGCGAAGGCGAGGTTGTCCTGACCGCCGTCGCCGTCGGTCACCACCGCCGCGTCCGTCCAGTTGACCGCGTCCGGCGAGAGCTGGATCCGGTAGCTCCTGCCGTACGCGGCCTCCCAGTTGAGCACCACCCGCGAGACCTGCTGGACCGAACCGAGGTCGACGGTGATCGCCTGGTCGTCGCTCCAGTCGCTGGCCCACCGGGTCGAGGCGTTCCCGTCGATCGCGTTCGACGCCGGCGAGTTGTAGAAGCCGGTCTCGGCGCTCGTGGCGCTGACCGTCTTCGTCGCCGCCAGGTTGGCGATGTTGTCCCCGCGGTGCGCCGCGTACTCGACGACCTGCTGGAAGGTCGGCCGGTTCTGCCAGCTGATCTTGTCCTGCGTGATGCCGCCGAGCGGGTTCTGGATGATCGAGTCGGCGCACCACTGGTCGCCCGCCGAGCAGTTCGCGTCACCGGGGTAGACGGTGTTCGCGGCCTGGCCGGCGGCCGTGGTCAGCGAGTCGACGAGCGCCTGGCGGCACGCGGTGGCGTCGCCGCCGCCGCAGAACGTCTGCGCCAGCGGGCCCGCCACCGGCTGGCCGAGCACCTGCCGGATGTCCTTGCTGACGTAACCCCACCAGCCGTACTGGAACGACGAGCCCTTGTGGGGCTGGCCGGTGTGCTGGCCGTTGCCGTTCTGCCAGCCGGACGGGCTTTCGTTGATGCCGAGCACGCTCGTCATCGCGTTGTAGGCGGCGTCGCCCATGCCGGGCTTGAACTCGGCCTGGACGAGCAGCGGCCACCAGGCGTCGAAGATGCGGATCGCGTCGGCGTCGGCGTACGTCTTGCTACCCGGCGAAGTCTCCTTGCGCAGGTGGCCGTTCGAGAGCCACGTCTTGAGCTTCGCCTCGGCGTCCGCCGCCGCACCGGTCGTCGGCGTCTTGTCGAGCACCTGCAGCAGCAGCGGCAGCACGCGCTCGGCCCGCAGGTCGGCCAGCGCGGCGTCCGCCATCGCCTGGGTCAGGTTCACCCGGGTGACCTTGGTGCCGCTGGAGATCAGCTGCTTCACCCGCGAGTCGAGCAGGTCGACGCGGTGCACGGCCGACTTGTCCGCGCCGGCCGCGGCGTAGCCGTTGGCCTGGGCGTTGTTCCAGCTGACGTAGTAGTCCTGGTTGACCGACTGCGGGTGCTGCGCCGCCGGCGTGTAGGTCGCGAGGTTGCCCGCCGGGTTCCAGCCGGCCCAGTCGTGGCCCTGGTCGCCCCACACCGGCATGTTCGGGTCCACATCGGACTGCCGCGCCGGGTTGGCCCCGGAGTTGAAGTAGGCGATGTCCTTGGAGTCGGCGTAGAACCAGTTGAAGGTGAAGTTGATGTCGGACGCGGCCTTCTGGAAGTCCGCCGCGGACTTGACGAAGGTCGGGTCGTTCAGCTCCTGGAACCCGATCAGCGAGTCGACCTCGTGGAAGTAGGACGACCGCAGCGCCGCGTACGCCACCGGCTTGCCGCCGACGGTCGCCCGGCTCTGCACCGGCCCGTACTTGGTCCGGTAGCTGCGCAGGGTGTAGGACCCGGCCGCGGTGCCGTCGGCGACCGTCGGCTTCCAGGCGTTCTTGACCTCCACGGTCTCCATCGGGAGGCACTTGCCCTGGTAGGTGTAGTAGTTCGAGTCCTTCGTCGGCGTGCCGCCGTTCGGGTCGCACAGCTGCAGCGCGTAGGTGTCGATGATGTCCTGCGCCGACGTCGTCGCGCTCCACGAGTAGTCCTGGCCGCGACCGAGGAGCGTGTACATGCTCAGCCCGGCGAAGGCCGCGCCGCGCGAGCTGATGCCCGGGCCCTGCAGCTCCTGCAGGAGCAGCAGCTGCGGCGCGAAGTAGCCGGTCTGCGGGCCGAACACGGCGACCGGGTGGCCGCTGGCCGTCTTCGCGCCGGAAACGAGCAGCGCGTTCGACATGCCGTGCTTCTCGCTCAGCAGGTTCGCCGGCAGCACGCCGTTCTCGAACATCCCGCGGGCGGGCTCCTGCTCGGCGGGCGCGGCGACGTCCACAGTGGACGGCGTCGCGGTGGCGGCCGAACCGGTCTGGTCGAACACCAGCGGCTGCGGCGTCACCGAGTTCTTGTCCGGCATCGCCCGGCCGGCCGCGTTGGCCGGCGTCTTGCCGTACGGGAAGGTCTGGCCGTCGTGCAGCGTCTTGACCGCCTCGGGGTCGTCCTCCGAGCGCAGGCTCTGCCACACCTTCTCGCCCTGCACGACGCCGTACTTCTCCTGCAGCGCGAGCTTCGCGATGGCGTTCTGGACCTCGCCGCCGCCGCCCGCGCCGAACTCGGCGCCGATCAGCGAGGCGAGCGCGACCAGGTCGGTCAGCTTGAACGGCTCGATCGAGCCGGCGTTGGTGATCGAGTCGACGTGGCCGGTCAGCACGTACTCGCCGGGGAAGTACCGGCCGTTGTAGGAGTCGGAGATGTACTTGTTGATGCCCTCCACGTAAGCCTGCGCGTCGGCGAGCCCCTGCGCGCCGCGCGGGCCGCTGGCGGCCGTCCGGTCGATCTGCTGCTGCAGTTCGGCCTCGGTGTACGGCGCGTTCGCGAAGAACTGCTGCTCGAGTTCGCGGTTGGCCTGTGCGCCACCGGCGAACGAGGTGACCTGGCCGCGGGCGGCGTGCCGCAGCACGTCCATCAGCCACAGCCGGTCCTGCGCGGCCGCGTACCCGGCGCCGAACTCGGTGCCGGCGCGGGTGGTGCCGGTGATGTGCGGGACGCCGAGCGCCTTGTCGCGCACGATCGTGACGTCGGCACGCGGCTTCGACGTGCTCGCCACCTGGTCGGCCGGGACGCCGAACGAGGAGTCGTTGAAGTACTGGTTGATCGCGCTCGTGGTCAGCGTCTTGTACCCGTTGGCCAGCGAGGAGTACTTCCCGAGCTGGTCGGCCGAGTGCGCCGGGCGGGTGCCGAGCAGCTTGTGCGCCAGGATCTCCGCGAGAGTGGCGCTGCCCTGCTCGCCGGGCGGGAGGATGTCGCTGCACTGCCCCCCGCAGTAGTCGTCGGGTGACAGGGCCGCCTCCGCGGCCGGTGCGGAGACAGCGACCTGGGTGAGCCCGGCCACGAGGGCCCCCAGTGCCGTAACGGTCAGGGCGCGGATGCCTCGTCGCATACCGGGGCTCCCCTCAGTCCAGAAGAGTGACGAAGCGCACGCTACCGAGCAGTAGGCTAAGTGTGAAGACTTTTCGCGTTTCTCCCCTCTTTGGGCGTAGTCCGATCGGCGCAGCGTCCGGGGCGTGGGTACGGTGAGGCCCATGACCTTGGAAAAGCCCCTCATCGACCGCCCGGACGGACCCGCTCCGGCCGACCTCGAGATCACCGACATCACCGTCGGTGACGGCGCGGAGGCCACGGCGGGCAAGACCGTCACCGTGCACTACGTGGGCGTCTCCCACTCGACCGGCGAAGAGTTCGACGCGTCCTGGAACCGCGGCGAGCCGCTGCGCTTCGGCCTCGGTGCCGGCCAGGTCATCTCCGGCTGGGACCAGGGCGTGGCGGGGATGAAGATCGGCGGCCGCCGCAAGCTCGTGATCCCGCCGCACCTGGCCTACGGCGACCGCGGCGCGGGCGGCGTGATCAAGCCGGGCGAGACCCTCGTCTTCGTCGTCGACCTGGTCGGCGTGAACTAGCGCATTTCCGGCAAACCGGCCCCGGCGTACCGCGCCGGGGCCGGATTTTTGCTCCGAGCAGGGCATTCCCGGCCCCCTCGCCGTCGCTACCCTCGCGAGTGATCACCGGCAACCATCGCCGGTGCACGACAAGGGGGATCCACCGATGCGCGTTCGCGCAGTGCTTTCCGCTGCTCTCCTGACCTTGGCCGCCGGGCTCGCCACCGCGGCGCCGGCTTCGGCCGTGGCGAACGGCTCCGACGTCCCGGCGGGCCAGTTCGCCTTCGCCGCGAAACTCACCATGACGGACATCCCGAGGCCCAACGGCACCAAGTACAACAGCGCGTGCTCCGGCGCGTTGATCGCGGCGAACTGGATCATCACCGCCGGCCACTGCTTCCACGACGCCAACCGCAACCGGGTCTCCGGGCCGGTGCCGTACCCGACGTCCGTGCTGCTCGGCACGGTCGACCAGGGCGCACCCGGGGTGACCCGCAACGTCGTCATCGTCTACCAGTCGAGCGCCAACGACATCGCGATCGCCACCCTCGACGCGGACGTCACCGACATCACACCGCTGACGGTCAACCGCGTCACGCCGTCGGTGGGCCAGCTGCTGACCCTCGCCGGCTGGGGCAGCCTCACCGCGGTCAACCCGGCGCCTTCGACCAAGCTGCAGCAGGGCACCGTGCAGGTCGGCCAGGTCGCCGGCGCGACGCTCGGTGTCCGTGGCGTCGCCCCGACGTCGACGACGAGCGCCTGCGTCTACGACTCGGGCGCGCCGTACTTCGTCGCGGCCGGCTCCGGCGGGCAGCTCGTGTCGATCGAGTCCTCCGGGCCGGACTGCCCGCACAACCAGCTCGAGACCACTTCGCGCGTGGACGTCATCGCGGACTGGATCGCCGCGCACACCGGCTGACCCGTCGCCGGGCGTCACCCGATGGACCACCGGGTGACGCCCGGCCAGGGAATTCCCCGCCCGCGGCGGCGGCCCTAACGTCGAACGTCGACCACCGACTCGACGAAGGGGAAGAATGCGCCTGCGCGCCCTGCTCGCCGCTGCCGTTTTGACCGTCTCCACCGCTCCCGCCGCCTGGGCCGTCGCCCACGGTTCCGACGTCCCGCCGGGCCAGTACGGGTTCGTCGCGAAGCTCGCGATGACGAAGATCCCGCGCCCGGACGGCTCGACGTACAGCAGCTACTGCACGGGCGCGCTCATCGCGCCCGCCTGGGTGGTGACGACCGGCCACTGCTTCCACGACGCGAACCGCAACCGGGTGTCGGGCAAGATCCCGTACCCGACGACGGTGACGCTGGGCCTGACCGACGAAGCCACGGAGTCCGGCATCGCCCGCAAGGCGACCGAGGTGCTCCAGGCCGAGGAGAACGACGTCGCCCTGATCCGCCTCGACTCCCCGGTGACCGCGGTGACGCCCCTGACGGTGAGCCGTACCGTCCCGAAGGTCGGCCGGCAGCTGACCCTGGCGGGCTGGGGCAGCCTGACTCCCGACAACCCCAAGCCGGCCACCCGCCTCCAGCAGGGAACGGTGTCGGTGGCGAAGGTGGACCCGACGACCCTGGGCGTCCGCGGCGCGGCCCCGGAGATCACGACGAGCGCCTGCACGTACGACTCGGGAGCCCCGTACTTCACGGGCGACGAGCTGGTCTCCCTGGAGGCAACGGGCCCGAACTGCCCCCACGCGGGCATCGAGACGACGAGCCGCGCGGACGTGATCGCGGACTGGATCACCACCCACACGGCGTAACTTCGCCCAGGGCGAACACAGGTGACGTACCCCACGAGCCGCCTCCCGGACCACGCTGGGAGGCGACGGGAGGCACCGTGGGGGTCCGGGGGGCTCGGCCCCCCGGGAGACATAGGGCAAATGGGAAGAGGCCCGATCGCGCTAGCGATCGGGCCTCTGAACAGCGTGGGCGAGGAGGGAGTTGAACCCTCACGTCCTTTCGGACACACGGACCTGAACCGTGCGCGTCTGCCATTCCGCCACTCGCCCGAGTGCTTCTCTCTGGCAGCGATGAGAAGACTAGCAGGTCGTTTTCGTGGGTTTCACCGGGGGCCGTGTCCGGGCTGGCTCACCCGGATAGGATCGGTGCGGAAGCACACGTGTGAGGAGGTTTTCCCCGGTGGGCCGCGCCGAACGATTCGACAGGCGACTCGAGAACCTGGTGGGGAACACTTTCGCGCGCATGTTCGGTGGCAACGTCGTCACTCAGGAAGTGGCGATCGCCCTGGAGCGAGAGAGTGAGGAGAACGTTCGTGAGCTGGCAGGCGGTCGGCAGCTCGCCCCGAATCACTACATCGTGTCCCTGGGGGCGGCTGACCACGAGCGCATGGCCGGCGACGAGCACCGGGTCACCCAGGTGCTGGCCAAGGCGGTGGCGGAACACCTCGCCGCCGAGGGCCTGGACACCTATGGTGACGTCGTCGTATCACTCGAGCGCAACGAGGCGCTGCATACTGGACAGTTCAAGACCCGTTCGTCCGTCGATCCCGACGCCCGCCCCTCAGGCGCCGGTACACCACGGTCGGCCAGACCCAGCAACGCAGGAGACCCAGCAATGAGCCAGCCCCCCGGCTACGGCCAATACGACCAGGGTGACCCGTACGGCCAGCAGGGCCAGTACGGCTACGGACAGCAGGGTGGCCAGCAGCCCGGGTACGACCAGGGTTACGGCCAGCAGGGTGGATACGACCAGTACGGCGGCCAGCAGCCCCAGGGCGGCGGCTACGACCAGTACGGCCAGCCGCAGCAGGGTGGCGGCTACGACCAGTACGGCCAGCAGCCCCAGGGCGGCGGGTACGACCAGGGCTACGGCCAGCCTCAAGGCGGCGGCTACGACCAGGGCGGCTACGCGCAGCCCCAGGGCGGCGGGTACGACCAGGGCTACGGCCAGCCCCAGGGCGGCGGCTACGACCAGGGCGGCTACCAGCAGGGTGGCTACGACCAGTACGGCGGCCAGCAGCAGGGCGGGTACGACCAGTACGGCCAGCAGCAGGCGTACGGCGCCCCGGCCGGCGACCCGTACGGCCAGCAGCAGGGCGGCTACGGCCAGCCCGCGCCGGGCCGCCAGCTCGCGGCGAGCCTGCAGCTGGACGACGGCTCGAACCGCACGTACTCGCTGAAGCAGGGCGGGAACGTCGTCGGCCGCGGCCAGGACGCGGACTTCCGCCTCCCGGACACCGGGGTCTCGCGCCGCCACCTGGAGATCACCTGGGACGGCCAGAGCGCCACGCTCGCCGACATCGGTTCGACGAACGGCACGACCGTGAACGGCACCCCGGTCCAGACCTGGCAGCTCGCCGACGGCGACGTCATCCGGGTGGGTCATTCGTCCCTCGTGTTCCGTACACAGGGCTGACTCAGGGCACGGAATACTGTTCCCGCAGAATTGACGTGCGGGGGGACCGCGGCGTACCCGCGTCGCGGCTGCGCGGAAGAGTCGGGAGCGGACACACCAAGTGCCAGAGCTGGTCGTACAACTCACCAGGGTGGGCTTCCTCGTGCTGCTCTGGCTCTTCGTGTTCGCCGCGCTCAGAGTGGTCCGGTCGGACCTCTACGCGGCGTCGGGCATGCGCGTCCAGGTGCCGACCTTCGGGCGCAAGAAGGAGAAGAAGCCGCGCAACAGCAAGTCGCCGCAGCAGCTGCTGGTGACCCACGGCGCGCTCGCCGGGACGCGCATCGCGCTGGACGGCCGGCCGATCCTGATCGGCCGGGCCGACGACTCCACGTTGGTCCTCGACGACGACTACGCGTCGACCCGCCACGCGCGGATCGCCCAGCGCGGCGAGGACTGGTACGTGGAAGATCTGGGCTCGACGAACGGCACCTATCTCGACCGGGCTAAGGTCACTGCACCCCTCCGGGTCCCGCTCGGAGTCCCCATCCGGATCGGCAAGACGGTGATCGAGCTTCGCCCATGACTCTCGTCCTCCGCTACGCAGCCCGCAGCGACCGGGGCCTGGTGCGTTCGAGCAACCAGGACTCCGTGTACGCCGGCCCTCGCCTGCTCGCGCTCGCCGACGGCATGGGTGGGCACGCGGCGGGTGAAGTCGCCAGCAAGGTCGTCATCGCCTCCCTCGCCCCGCTCGACGACGACGAGCCGGGCGATGACCTCCTCGCCCAGCTCCGCGAGGCGGTGGCGAACGGCAACGCCGCGATCGCCGAACTCGTCTCGCAGGACCCCGACCTGGACGGCATGGGCACCACGCTCACCGCCGTCCTGTTCGCCGGCACCCGGCTGGGGCTGGTGCACGTCGGCGACTCGCGGGCCTACCTGCTGCGCGGCGGTCAGTTCGCGCAGATCACGCGGGACGACAGCTTCGTCAACGAGCTCCTCGAACAGGGCCGGATCACGCCCGAAGAGGCGGCGGTGCACCCGCAGCGGTCCCTGCTGCTGAAGGCGCTCACCGGCCACGAAGTAGAGCCGAGCCTGACCGTGCGCGAAGCACGTGCCGGTGACCGGTACCTGATCTGCTCGGACGGCCTGTCCGGCATGGTCAGCGACGAGACGCTGGCCGAGGCCGTGCAGATCCCGGACCCGCAGCAGTGCGCGGACCGGATGATCGAGCTGGCGCTCAAGGGCGGCGGCACCGACAACGTCACGGTGATCATCGCCGACGTGGTCGACGTCGACTTCGGCGAGGACGCGCCCATCGTGGGCGGCGCCGCCGGGGACGGCAGCGACGAACGGCACCAGGGCGACTCGCCCGCGGCGCGGGCCAGGGCGCTCACCCAGCCGCCCCCGCCGCCGCGCCAGGAACTGCCGCAGCCCCAGGAAGACCCGAAGGCCCGGCGCCGGAAGCGGTTCCGGTGGCTGGCCGGCGCGCTCGTCGTCCTCGTGGTGCTCGCCGCCGCGGCCATCGCGACCCGCTACTTCGTGCTGAGTCAGTACTATGTCGGCGAGGGATCGGACGGCGAGGTCGTGATCTACCGCGGCGTCCCCGGCAGCATTCTCGGCATCGACCTGCACGCTTACGAGCAGGGGTCGTGCCCGCCGAGCCAGGTGTGCACGGACAAGCTGCGCGTCACCCAGCTCCAGGAGGACGCGCGGCTGGCGGTGCAGAACGGCGTCAAGAAAGACAGCCTCGACGAAGCGCGGAAGTACATCGACGACTTCCTGCAGCTGCGCAAGCGCCTGAACAACTGCGCGCCGGCGGGCGGTCAGCCGTCCCCGACGCCGACCCCTCCGGTCACGCCGACGACGACCACGTCGGCTCCGGCCGGCTCTACTGCTCCGTCGTCGGCGAACCAGCCAGCGGGGAGGGACTGCTCGACGCCGAGTTCGACGGCACCGACGACGGGAGGCGGTAACTGATGAGCCAGCCTGCCGCGCGCGCCGCCGAGCCGCTTGCCGCGCAGTTCCAGACGAACCCGCCGCGCGAGGTCCCGACCCGCCGCGGAACCGAGCTGGTGCTGCTGGGGTTCGCCGCCTTCATCGTCACCATCGCGCTGGTCCTGGTCGAAGCGAACCAGGAGCAGGAGCTGACCTGGTCGATCATCTGGCTCGGCCTCGCCTACCTCGCGATCTTCGGCGCGGCACACCTGGCCGTCCGCAAGTGGGCGCCGTACGCCGATCCCGTGCTGCTCCCCTGCGTCGCGCTGCTGAACGGCATCGGGCTGGTGATGATCCACCGGATCGACCTGGCCCTGGCCGAGCGCGCCACGCAGCAGGGCAAGGACTACACGCCCGCGGTCACCGCACAGGTGCTGTTCACGGTGATCTCGCTCGTGTTCTTCGTCGTGGTACTGATCGTGGTGAACGACCATCGGACGCTGACCCGCTACGGCTACACCGCCGGCCTGGTCGGCATCGTCGCGCTCGCGCTGCCCGCGCTGCTGCCCTCCAGCCTGTCGGAGGTCAACGGCGCCAAGGTGTGGCTGAAGCTGCCGTTCTTCTCGATCCAGCCCGGCGAATTCGCGAAGATCCTGCTGATGATCTTCTTCGCTTCGTTCCTGGTGTCGAAGCGGGACCTGTTCATGGTGGCGGGCAAGAAGCTCGTCGGCGTCGAGCTCCCGCGTGCCCGCGACCTGGGCCCGATCCTGATCGCCGCGTTCGCCTGCATCGGCATCCTGGTGTTCGAGAAGGACCTCGGCACGTCGCTGCTGTTCTTCAGCGTCATCCTGGTGATGCTGTACGTCGCGACCGAGCGGGTCATCTGGGTCGTCCTGGGCCTCAGCTTCTTCGCGGTCGGCTGCATCATCGCCTACAACCTCTTCAAGCACGTCCAGCAGCGCGTCGCGAACTGGCTGGACCCGCTGGCCACCTACGACCAGGCCGGCGGCGGCTACCAGCTCGCGCAGGGCCTGTTCGGGCTCGGCACCGGCGGCGTCGGCGGCACCGGGCTCGGCGCCGGGCGGCCGGACATGGTGCCCGAGGCCAACACCGACTTCATCACCGCGGCGATCGGCGAAGAGCTCGGCTTCATCGGCCTGGCCGCCGTCCTGATGCTCTACTTGCTGGTCGCGATGCGCGGCATGCGCAGCGCGCTGGCCGTGCGCGACACGTTCGGCAAGCTGCTGGGCGGCGGGCTCGCGTTCACCATGGTCATGCAGATCTTCGTCGTCGTCGGCGGGGTCACGAAACTCATCCCGGAGACCGGTATCACCGCCCCGTTCCTGTCGAAGGGTGGTTCGTCGCTGCTCGCGAACTACATCCTGGTCGCGCTGCTGCTCCGCATCTCCGACGCGGCCCGCAAGCCCGCCGCCCGCCCGAAGCCGCAGCAGCAGCCGCAGGCCCCGATCGCGGAGGCGCACACCGTGCTCGTGCAGCGCCCGCCGGCCGAGGGGGGCGCGCAGGCATGAACACCCCGCTCCGCAAGGTCGGCATGGCGATGCTCGTGATGGTCGTCCTCCTGCTGGCCAACGCCACCTACATCCAGGTGGTGAAGGCCGACGACTACCGCACCGACTCGCGCAACGCCCGGGTGCTCTACGACGAGTTCGCCCGCCAGCGCGGCAAGATCGTGTCGCAGGCCAACGGCGAGGTGCTGGCCAGCATCAACCCGTCGAACGACAAGTACAAGTACATCCGGACGTACGCCGACGGCCCGATGTACGCGCCGGTCACCGGCTACTACTCGATCAACTACGGCGCCGGCGGCCTGGAGCGCGCCGAGGACGACGTCCTCAACGGCTCCGACCCGCGGCTGTTCGTGCGGCGGCTGTCGGACATGGTCACCGGCCGCGACCCCAGCGGCGGCAACGTCCGGCTGACCATCGACCCGGCCGTGCAGAAGGCCGCGTACGACCTGATGACGCAGAAGAACTACACCGGTGCCGTCGTCGCGATGGAGCCGAGCACCGGGCGGATCCTGGCGATGGTCTCGACGCCGTCGTACGACCCGAACCAGCTCGCTTCGCACACGTCGAAGGCGCAGACCGACGCCTGGAACGCGAACAACAAGGACCCGAAGAAGCCCATGCTGAACCGGGCGATCTCCGAGACCTACCCGCCGGGTTCGACGATGAAGCTGGTCACCGCGGCGGCCGTGCTCGAAGACGGCAAGGGGCCGGACACCCCGGTCAGCACCGCACCGAACACCAAGCTGCCCAACACGAACGTCACGCTGGAGAACTACGGCGGCGAAACCTGCCCGGGCAACACGTTCAAGGACGCGCTCGCGCACTCCTGCAACGTGCCGTTCGCGGAGTTCGCCGGCCAGCTGGGCGCGGACAAGATGAAGAAGACGGCGGCCAACTTCGGCATCGGGCAGACCGACCTGACCGTGCCGATGAAGGTCGCCCCGTCGACGGTCGGCCCGCTCGACTCGCAGGGCGCGCTCTACCAGAGCGGGATCGGCCAGCGGGACGTCCGGCTGACCCCGCTGCAGGACTGCATTCTCGCGGCCACCGTGGCCAACGGCGGGATGGCGATGAAGCCGCAGCTGGTGCAGTCGGTGCTGGCCCCCGACCTGTCGACGATCGAGGACTACAGCCCCACCGAACTCACCGGCACCGCGGCGCTGTCGTCGTCGAACGCCGCGATCCTCAAGGACATGATGATCGCTTCCGAGGGCTTCACCAAGGGCGGTGGCAAGCGCGCGGACGTCAAGATCGCGTCGAAGACCGGCACCGCCGAGCACGGCACGGACTCCAAGAACACCGCCCCGCACGCCTGGTACACCGCCTTCGCCCCGGCCGACAACCCGCAGATCGCGGTCGCTGTGATCGTCGAGGACGGCGGCAACCGCGGCCTCGCGGCCACCGGCGGCACGGTCGCGGCGGAAATCGGCCGCGCGGCCATCAACGCGAAGCTCGGGGGTGGATAGCGCATGCTGTCCTCCGGTCAGCTGCTGGCCGACCGCTACAAGCTGACGAGCCGGATCGCCGTCGGCGGGATGGGTGAGGTCTGGCAGGCCAGCGACACCCGGCTCGACCGGACCGTGGCGGTCAAGATCCTCAAGACCGAACTCTCCGGCGACGCCGAATTCCTCCACCGCTTCCGCACCGAAGCGCGGATGACGGCGTCCCTCAACCACCCCGGCATCGCCGCGGTGCACGACTACGGCGAGACCATCCTCGACGGCGACCTGTCGATCGCGTACCTGGTGATGGAGCTCGTCGACGGCGACCCGCTGGCCGGGTTGCTGGCCAAGCACGGGCGGCTGTCCGCGGAGTTCACGCTCGACATGCTCGAGCAGGCGGGCAACGCGCTGCAGGCGGCGCACTCCCACGGCCTGGTCCACCGCGACGTCAAGCCGGGCAACATCCTGGTGACGTCGGCCGGGCAGGTGAAGATCACCGACTTCGGCGTGGCGAAGGCGGCCGACGCGGCCCCGGTCACCCGGTCCGGCATGGTCATGGGCACCGCGCACTACATCGCCCCGGAGCAGGCGCTCGGGCAGCCGGCCGAGCCGGCGTCCGACGTCTACTCGCTGGCGGTGTGCGGCTACGAATGCCTCGCCGGGCACCGGCCGTTCCTGTCCGAGAACGCCGTGACGGTCGCGATGATGCACATCCGCGACATCGCGCCGCCGCTGCCGCCGGACGTGCCGCCCGCGGCGCGCGCGGTGATCGAGGCGACGCTGGTCAAGGATCCGCGGCAGCGCTACAACAACGGCGGCGAGTTCGCGGCCGCCGTCGCCGCGGTCCGCGCCGGAATGCCGCTGCCGACGCCGTCCGGGCTGGTCAACGCCACCTACACGACGGGCCAGCAGCCCGTGGTGCCGCCGCAGGTGCAGCAGCAGCCGCCGCCACCGTCGATGCCGGTGCCGATCCCCCAGCAGCAGCTGCCCCCGCAGCAGCAGCCGATGCCGGGCGGCCCGCCGTCACCCGCGATGAACCCGATGATCGCCATCGGCCCGCCGTCCCGCCCCGCTCCGCGGCAGGTCATGCTGCCGGCCGCCCGGAAGAAGACGCAGTGGGGCTGGTGGGCGCTTCTCGCGGCGATCCTGCTCGTTGTCCTGGTGGCGGGCATCGTGCTGGTGGCGAAGATGCTGGGTGCCGGCAACGGCTCGCCGCACAACGGCCAGCCGCAGAGCCAGGTGGTCCCGGGCAGACAGGTGCCCGCGGAGCAGTCTTCGGGCTTCTACCCGGCCGACACCCCCGGCCCGACCGACGATGGCCGGCGAGGCCTCATGACCACACCTTGGACGGAATGGAACGGCATCCAGAGATGAGCACACCCAGACTGCTCTCCAACCGGTACGAGCTGGGCGAAACGCTCGGCTACGGAGGCATGTCCGAGGTCCATCACGGCCACGACGTGCGTCTCGGCCGGGAAGTCGCGATCAAGATCCTCCGTGCCGACCTCGCCAGGGACCCGCAGTTCCAGGAGCGCTTCCGCCGGGAGGCGCAGAACGCCGCCGCGCTGAACCACCCGGCGATCGTCGCGGTCTACGACACCGGTGAGGCGAACACCGAGTTCGGGCCGCTGCCGTACATCGTCATGGAGTACGTCGAAGGCCGGACGCTGCGCGACATCGTCAAGACCGAGGGCCCGATGTCGCAGAAGCGGGCGATGGAGGTCATGGCCGACGTCTGCGCGGCGCTGGACTTCTCGCACCGGCACGGCATCGTGCACCGGGACGTCAAGCCGGCCAACGTGATGATCACGAAGAACGGCGCGGTCAAGGTGATGGACTTCGGCATCGCGCGGGCGATGCACGACGGCCAGGCCTCGATGACCCAGACGGCAGCGGTGATCGGCACGGCGCAGTACCTGTCGCCGGAGCAGGCCCGCGGCGAATCGGTCGACGCGCGGTCCGACGTCTACGCCGCCGGCTGCGTGCTCTACGAGCTGATCACCGGCGAGCCGCCGTTCACCGGGGACTCCCCGGTCGCGGTCGCCTACCAGCACGTCCGGGAGGACCCGAACCCGCCGTCGTCGGTGAACCCGGCCGTGGCGCCGGAGCTGGACGCGGTCGTGCTGAAGGCGCTGGCCAAGGGTCCGGCGAACCGCTACCAGTCGGCGGCGGAGATGCGTTCGGACCTGGTGCGCACCCTCTCGGGCCAGCGCCCGGTGGCGCCGATGGTGATGTCCGAAGACGAGCGCACGCAGGTGATGAACGCCGACCGGCGGCAGCCGCAGCGCTACGACGAGTACAGCGAGCCGGACGATGAAGACCCGAAGGCCAAGCGGCGCCGCCGCACGATTTTCGCTGTTTTGGCAGCGATCTTCGTCTTGGGCTCGGTGCTGCTGATCATGTGGCTGTCGAACGCGTTCAAGAGCAACGACCCGAGCACCGTGGCGATCCCCAACGTGGTGCACCAGACCGTCCCGCAGGCGCGGGAGATGCTGAGCAGCAGCGGGTTCAACGGCAAGATCGAGCAGAAGCCGGTGACCTGCGGGGTGCAGCCGACCGACGGCAGCCCGTCGTGCACCCAGGACGACGTCAACCGGATCGTCAAGGTCGATCCGGCGGTCGGGGTTTCGGTCGCCCCCAACACGACGATCACGCTGTACGTCGGCGTCGCGCCGGGCAAGGCGAACGTGCCGGACCTCAAGGGCAAGACGCGCGCGGAGGCCGAGCAGCTGATCGCCGACGCGAAGCTGACCCTCGACTCGAACGTCCAGGAGACCGAGGTCAGCGACCCGAACCAGGCCGGCCTGGTGCAGACGCAGACCCCGGCCGCGAACTCCCAGGTCGACCAGGGCGCCACCGTGAAAATCACGGTCGGCAAGTCGAAGCAGCTCAAGGCGGTCACCGACTTCACCGGCCAGCCGTACTCGAAGGCCAAGTCGACGCTGGAAGGCCAGGGCTTCACGACGCGGCGGGTCGACCAGCCTTCGGACACGGTGCCGAAGGACACGGTCATCACCCAGAACCCGAACGGCGGGCAGCTGACGGTGGGCAGCCAGATCGTGCTGACGGTGTCGAGCGGTCCGGACAGCTCGAGCCAGATCCAGATGCCGCTCCTGGCCGGGATGACCTTCGACCAAGCGCAGGACAAGCTGTCGAGCATGGGCTGGACCGGCAAGCTGAACCAGAAGTCCGACAAGCAGAGCAACGCGCCCGAGGGCACGATCACGGGTCAGAACCCGCAGGCCGGCACGATGATCAACCGGGACCAGAACGTCACGGTCAACGTGTCGGAAGGCAACGGCTTCCCGTCCATCACCTTCCCCACAACGACAACGTCACGCTGATCCACAGGAAAAGGCCCGCACGGTTCGCCGTGCGGGCCTTTTCCTGTGGTCAGGACTGCCGTTGGTCAGGGCTGGTCGAGAAACCCTTGCACCGCACCGAGAACTTGCTCGGCGTCGCTCGCGGCCCCGAAGTCGAGTTCGAGTTCCTCGGCCGCACCCGAGCGTTTGACCTTCAGCGAGACGCTGGCTTCCCGGTACCGCGTCAGCCACGCGAAAAGCGAGCGGCAGAAGACGCCGGCCGAGGTGCTCGAAACGCCGACCACGACGGAATCGAAGACCTGGACGCGGCCGCGGAGTTCGTCTTCGCCGCGCAGCCATTCGGCGAGCCCCGGAAGCTCGCCGCCGGAGTTTGGCACGGTGATCGCGACGATCCCAGCCGTCACCCGATCTCCCTTCACCCAGAACCGGAGAGGCCACGAACCTTAGTCGGCCGCGCGGTCCCGCTGGAAGCCCGGGCCGGAAATTGAACTCTGCAATTTGCAGTCAGGCAGGACGCGTCGACTGGGGCTTAGGGCCACGCGTTCTCGTCGTAGTGCCTGGGCTGTCTGTTCGCAGGTGGTCAGGGCGGTTTGGTGGGTGGAAGTACAGGGCGGCGCCATGGTGGCGGCGCAGCGCGACGGCGAGGGCGCCGGCGCTGCGTTCGGTCGTGGATTTCAGTGCCGGGGGCGGTGAGCAGGAATGGGACGTCGAGTTCGGTGCCGTCCAGTTCCTCGGCGCGGTGGGTGAGGGCTGCGCCGATGTGGAGGAGTTGGCGGCCGAGGGTGCGCAGGCCGGCGACGTAGGCTGCGTCGTCCGGCTGGAGGGTAAGCAGCATGACCAGCCGCGGGTTGGCCATCTCCGAGTGCCGGTAGAGGTGAGCCCACCCGTCGCCCCGGTGAACTCGTGCCACTCCCGGAAGTCCTGGCCCGAGTCGGCGTCGGTCATCGGCCCGTCGTCCAACGCGGTCATCGAACCCTCCGCTCGACGTTGAAAGGCATAGATCAGCGGGCCTTCGCTCGCCGCCGGTAGCCTCGCCTGGTGGACTTGCTCCCGTTCGACGACTACGTGCGCTCGCTCAACCGCAAACGCATGTCCGCCGGCGTCCTGTTCCGTGACGAGGCCGACCGCGTGCTGTTCGTCGAGCCGTCGTACAAGTCGCACCGGGACATCCCGGGCGGCTCCTGTGAAGAGGGCGAACCGCCCTGGCGCACCGCGGCCCGCGAGACCTCCGAGGAAGTCGGCATCGACCGACCCCTCGGCAACCTGCTGGTGATCGACTACATCCCGGACGACTCTCGAATGCCGGAGGGGATGGCGTTCGTCTTCGACGGTGGCCTCGTCACCGAGGCCGAGATCAAGGCACTGCCGATCACGGACCCCGAGATCCTGTCGGTGGCGCTGCTGCCGCTCGACGTCGCGACGCCGCGACTTAAGCCGGTCCTCGCCCGGCGGATGGCGTCTGCGCTCGACGCTGTGCGTGCCGGTGAGCTGCTGATCTGCGAAGACGGCAGGCGCATAGCGCGATAGTCTCGTTACCGTGCGCACGCAGTCGGAGGACGGATGACCGCTCACAACCCGCTCGCCGAGAACTTGACGCGCATCCGCAAGGCCCGCGACTTCTCGCAGGAAGGGCTCGTCGAGGCCGCCTCAGTCGGTGTCGACACCGTGGCGCGCATCGAGCAGGGCACTCGGACGACTAGTCGCCCCGCCACTCAGGCTCGCCCGGTGGTGGGCGGCTTCTTCGCCCTGCGGACGTTCTGAACTATGTGTCCTGCGTGCGGTCGCCGGTGATACGGGCGGCCTCACGTGCCGCGATCTCGACACGATCGTGGAACTCGGACCACCCGTCGGGAAGGTTGCTGACCGTTGGGTGGTAGCCGGCGTGGCCATCGATGAGCTCGCGGACGATGTCGGCGTGACCGGCGTGCCGACAGGTCTCGGTGATCATGTGGACGAGCATCCACTGCAAGGTCACGTCGCGCATGCCTTCGGGAAAGTGGGGCACGTTGCCGGGTGAGTCGAGATCGAGTGCCGCGATGGTGGCGTCAGCGTGCTCCCACGACCGTTTGTACTGCGCGATGATGTCCTCGCGTGTCTCGTCGGGGCGGGCGAGGAAGTCCTCTGATTGAGTGCGGTCGACCAGCCACTCCCCCGCGTGGGCGGGTCGGTCGAACACTTCGCCGAAGTAGCCGAACTCGTTGCCCGTCAGGTGTTTCACCAGTCCGAGCAGATTGGTTCCGGTCGGGGTGAGCGGCCGGCGCGCGTCGTACTCGGACAGGCCGTCGAGTTTCCACACCAGGACGTCGCGCACCTGCTGCAAGTACAGGTGCAGATAGATTTTCGGATCCACGTCCCGACCCTAGAAATCCGGTACCGCCGCGGTCTTGGACACGCGTGCCGTCTCGATCGACGATGCGTGCCACGTGGTTGGATGGCCGGATGGACTCAGGGCGGGGCTCGGTTCGGCTGGACACCGAACGGTTCGGTGTCGACGCCTTCCGCGACGGCTGGGAAGCGCAGGTCGGCGACGGTTTCACGTTGCCCGCGTTCCACCACGAAGCCACAGCCGGAGCCGTCGTTCGTGGTCTTGCCTCCCGCGTCGGGGACTCGGTCATCACAAACTTCGAAACCGCCACGCATGTACGGGTCGATTCCGCGCTTCCCGACAGTGGCGAACTGCGGTTCTACGTGGTGCATCGTGGCGCCTACATCCTCAGACGTGAACGCGACACGATAGCTGTCGACGCCGGCCAGTTCCTGCTGAGCCGCTCGACTGGGTTCACCGGCTACGACGTCGCCGCGGGCACTACCGCCCAGGTGATCGGGCTGCCGGCCGAGGCGCTGGGCTTGTTCGCCGACGGCACGCAAGCGACCGGCCCGGCCAGCGCCGCGGAGGTTCGTATGCTGCTGGCACACACGAGTGTTGTCCACGCGACACTCGGCGACCTCAGCGATGGCGGCGTCCACGCCAGCCGCAACGCATTGGTGGAGTTGGTCCGCGGGGTTTTGCACGGGTACCTCGACGGCACCGAACCCGGCCTTGCCGGCCCGCTGGTCCACGCGGCCTGCAACCTCGCCGATCAACTACTCACCGACCCGGACCTGACACCAGCGCTGCTGGCGCGCCACCTCAAGGTCTCGCTGCGAACGTTGCACCGGGCCTTCGCGTCAACCGGCGAGCCCGTCGCGGCGTACATCCGCCGACGTCGCCTCGAGCAGGCGCGCCGCGCGCTCCTCTCGCCGTCCCACCCCACGGTTTCGGAGATCGCGGCACACTGGCAGTTCGCCGACAGCAGCCACTTCATCCGGATGTTTCGTCGCTACTACGGCCAGACGCCGGCCCAGTTTGCCCGCGATCACCATCACTGAGCATTTTCAACCTGGGTAGATCGGGTTCTGGACATGGTGCAGGACGAGGATGGCCTGCACCATCGTGGTCGTGCGGGACGGGCTGCAGGAGCGTTCAGCCGGTCCTGCAGGTCATCCCTGAGCCAGTGGCCGACGTAGCACAACTCAAGAGCGGCGGCGCACCAGTTCCGAGACGGCGAAGTAGCTGACGGCCAGCATCGCCACCGCCGTCACCAGGGCCAGTACCAGCGAGCCGGCGACCGGCTCTTCGTCGGTCAGTGCGTGCAACAGCGGGTGGACCAGTGGGATCTTCGCCAGCAGCACGACGACGAGCGTGATCACCGCGGCGAGCACCGTCCAGCCGATGCGGTGGACCAGCAGCCGTGAGCACGGGAGGGCGATCGCGATGCCGAGCACCGCGCACGCGAGGTGCGCGAGCAACCCGATGCCGAGCGCGGCCGGCTGGATCTTGAACGACTTGAGCGCCGACCACACCTCGGTGATCGCGGTGAGGACCAGTGAACAGGCCAGCACCGTCACCACAGCGCCGGTGATCATCCGGCGCCACCGGCGTGCGTGGCTCAGTGTCACCAGGCGCTGCACCGGGTCTTCGATGTCGAGCAGCGCGATCGTCAGCCAGCACGACACCACGAGCAACCCGCCGGCGCTGATGCCGAACAGCGGCAGCGGCGGCGAATGCGGATCGGCGTAGAGGATCACGCACAGCGCGAGGTAGGCCAGCAACGCCGGCAGGTACCGCTGCGAATGGCCGAGCAGCGCGAGGTAGTACCGGGTCATGGCGAGCACGGCGCCACCTCCCGCACCGACCAGCCGCCGTCGAGGGCCCGCTTCAGCACCGCGTCGACGCGGGCGACTTCGACCGTCAGCACCACCTGGGGTCCTTCGGCGACGGCGTGCCGCACGCCCGGCTCGTCGGTCCAGCCGGTGCCGCCGCCGCGCAGCACGATCCGCGTGGTCGGCTCCGCGCTCTCGGCCGTCAGCCGGCCTTCGGTCATCAGGTGGACGACGTCGGCGTGGTCGTGGACCACCTGTGGCCGGTGGTCGGTGAACACGACGCTCGCCCCGCGCGCCCGCGTCTCGGCGACGAGCTCGCCGAGGATCGCGTGCGTCCCGGCGTCGAGGCCGGACCACGGCTCGTCGAGGATCAGCAGGTCGGGCCGGACCATCACGGCCTGGGCGAGCCCGACCTTCTGCGCGTTGCCCTTGGACAGCGTGCGCAGCGGCGCCGTCGGGCCGCCGACGAGGGCGAGCCGTTCGAGCAGCGGGTCGATCACCGAGAGGTCGGCGAGCCCGTGGATGCGCGCCATGTGCCGCAGGTAGGCGCGGGCACCCATGCGCTGGCCGGCCGGGAAGCGGTCCGGCAGGTAGCCGATCCGCGGGGTGCCGCCGATCGTGCCGGTGGTCGGGTGCGAGACGCCGGCCATGATCCGCAGCAGCGTCGACTTCCCCGAGCCGTTGCTGCCGAGGATGCCGACGACGTGCCCGGGCTCGACGGTCAGGTCGACGTCGCGCAGCACGAAGTCACCGCGCCCGTACCGCTTGCCGACCCCCTCCAGCCGGATCACGCAACAGCGGCCTTCTGGAGCGCCTTGGTCGCCCGCTCGAGCTCGTTCACCCGCGCCGGATCGACCGGGTGACCGGCGGTGGCCAGCCAGTTCGCGAGCATCCGGTGGCCGCCCTCGGTGAGCACGGACTCCGGGTGGAACTGGACGCCTTCCAGGGGCAGCTCGCGGTGGCGCATGCCCATCACGATGCCCGATTCGGTGCGCCCGGTGATCTCGAAGACGTCGTCGGCGATCGTTTCGGGCAGCACGGTCAGCGAGTGGTACCGGGTGGCCGTGAACTCCTCCGGCAGGTCCTTGAGGACGCCGGCGCCGGTGTGGCGCACCTGGCTCGTCTTGCCGTGGAGCAGCTCGGGCGCGCGGTCGACGGTCGCGCCGTAGACGACGCCGAGCGCCTGGTGGCCGAGGCAGACGCCGAGCATCGGCGTGCGCGTCTCGGCGCACTTCCGGATGACGTCCATGCTCTGGCCGGCACGTTCGGGCGTCCCCGGGCCGGGCGAGACGAGCACGGCGTCGAACTCGGGAACGCGGTCGAGGTCCACGACGTCGTTGCGCCAGACCGTGCAGTCGGCGCCGAGCTGGGCCAGGTACTGGACCAGGTTGTAGACGAAGCTGTCGTAGTTGTCGACGACGAGAACGCGCATACCGCCGAGCTTACCGGCTCCCAGTCCGTGGACCGTACGCCAAATCACATTTTAAGTAAGGCGACCCTAACTTACCGTGGAGCGAGTGAGCCGATCTCTTCGTGTGGCCGTGGTGGGCGCTGGTCCTGCCGGCATCTACGCCGCCGACATCCTGGACAAGTCCGACGCCGACGTCACGATCGACCTGTTCGAGCGCATGCCCGCGCCGTTCGGGCTGATCCGCTACGGCGTCGCGCCCGACCACCCGCGCATCAAGGGCATCGTGACGGCGCTGGAGAAGGTGCTCTCGAAGCCGAACATCCGGCTGCTGGGCAACATCGACTACGGCACCGACATCAAGCTCGACGAGCTGCGCGAGTTCTACGACGCGGTGATCTTCTCGACCGGCGCGTCCGCCGACCGCGCCCTCGACATCCCGGGCATCGACCTGGACGGCAGCTACGGCGCCGCCGACTTCGTGTCCTGGTACGACGGCCACCCGGACGTGCCGCGCACCTGGCCGCTGACCGCCTCTTCGGTCGCGGTCCTCGGCGTCGGGAACGTCGCCTTGGACGTGGCGCGCGTCCTGGCGAAGACGGCCGACGAGCTGCTGCCCACCGACATCCCGGACAACGTCTACCAGGGGCTCAAGGCCAGCCCGGTCACCGACGTGCACGTGTTCGGCCGCCGCGGCCCGGCGCAGGCGAAGTTCACGCCGCTGGAGCTGCGGGAGCTGGACCACTCGCCGAACGTCGAGGTCATCGTCCACCCGGAGGACATCGAGTTCGACGAGGGCAGCATCGCGGCCCTGCGCGCGTCGAAGCAGATCGACATGGTGGTGAAGACGCTGCAGGAGTGGGCCATCCGCGAGCCGGGCTCCCGCCCGCGACGGCTGCACCTGCACTTCTTCCACTCGCCGGCCGAGGTCCTCGGCGAGGACGGTCGCGTGACCGGCCTGCGCACCGAGCGGACCGAGCTGACCGGCGACGGGAACGTCCGCGGCACCGGCGAATTCCACGACTGGGACGTCCAGGCGGTGTACCGCGCGGTCGGCTACCTCTCGTCGCACCTGCCGGAGCTGCCGTTCGACCACGTGGCAGGCGTGGTGCCGAACCAGGCCGGGCGCGTGCTGGACCTGGACGAGAACCAGCTGCCGGGCGTGTACGTGACGGGCTGGATCAAGCGCGGCCCGATCGGCCTGATCGGCCACACGAAGGGGGACGCGGCGGAGACGATCGCCAGCCTCCTGGCGGACGCGGACACCCTCTCCGCCCCGAAGCACGCGAACCCGGACGCGATCCTCGACTTCCTCGAGACGCGCGGCATCCCGTTCACCAACTGGGACGGCTGGGGCCGCCTCGACGCGCACGAGAAGTCGCTGGGCGCGGCGGCGGGCCGGGAGCGGATCAAGGTCGTCGAGCGCGACGAGATGACCCGCATCTCGCGCGGCTAGGAACCCAGGTACGCCAGGACGGCCAGCACGCGGCGGTTCGTGTCGTCCGAAGCCGTGATGTCGAGCTTCGCGAAGATGTTCGCCGTGTGCTTGCCGACCGCTCCCTCGCTGAAGTGCAGGCGGGAGGCGATCGCCGCGTTGGAGCAGCCTTCCGCCATCAGCGCCAGGACCTCGCGCTCGCGCGGGGTCAACGCGGCGAGGGGATCGGAAGCGTTGCCCGCCACCAGTTTCGCGATCACCTCGGGGTCCATCACGGTGCCACCCGCGGCGACCCGGCGGACGGCGTCGATGAACTGCTCGGCGTTGAACACGCGGTCCTTGAGCAGGTAGCCGATCGCGCCTGTGCCGTCGGCCAGCAGCTCGCGCGCGTACAGCTGCTCGACGTGCTGGGACAGCACGAGAATCGGCAGCCCGGGAACTTCCCGGCGGGCCGCCAGCGCGGCCTGCAGTCCCTCGTCGGTGTTCGTCGGCGGCATCCGGACGTCCACAATGGACACCTCGGGCCGGTGCTCACGCAACGCCGCCACGAGTTCCGGGCCGGTGGCAACCGCCGCGACGACGTCGAAGCCGTGCGCGGTCAGGAGATGCGTCAGGCCGTCTCGGAGGAGGTACTGGTCTTCGGCGACGAGGGTTCTTTTTCGATCTGACAAGGGATCTCCAGGGTCGCCTTCGTCGGGCCGCCGATCGGGCTGGTCAGCGTCAACCTACCGTCGAAGCCGCCCAACCGGCGCTCGATTCCGCGGAGCCCCGAACCGAGCGCCGGGTTCGCGCCGCCCGGGCCTTCGTCGGTCACCACGACCGTCAGCAGCTCGTCCGCGAACCCCACCTCGATGGTGACCCGCTTCGCGCCGTGCTTCGCCGCGTTGCCCAGCAGCTCCGACACCGCGAAGTACACGCACGCCTCCACCGGCTCCTCGACCCGTCCCGGCAACGACCCGGTGACCTGCGCCTTCAGGGGGCTGTCCAGCGCCAGCGCCCGCACGGCGTCCAGCAGCCCGCGTTCGGACAGCACCGGCGGGTGGATGCCCCGGATCAGCACCCGCAGCTCGGTGAGCGCTTCCGACGACGCCGCGCGCAGCTCCGCGGCGAGCCGTTTCGCCGCCGCCGGGTCGGTGTCCACCAGCGCTTCGACCGCGCCCAGCTTCATGCCCATGGCGACCAGCCGGGACTGGATGCCGTCGTGCAGGTCGCGCTCGATCCGGCGCAGCTCGGCCGCCTGCGTGACCGTGACGTCGGAGCGGGTCTGCTTCAGCCGTTCGACGCGCTGGGCCAGCCGGGACGACTCGGTCGGCCCGAACCACAGGCGGGCGAAGCGCGCCTGCTGGCGAGCGAACCACGGTGCCGGCGCCAGTGCGGCGGCCAACGCCAGCAGGATCAACGGCGTCTGCGCGAGCGCGCCGAGGTGTGTCGTCACCGCGGGCAGCGGGAACCACTCCGCGCGCGCGGACACGAACGGCCGCCACAGCCAGAGCTGCGCGAGGCCGGTCATGGCCCAGCCGAACAACGCGAGCGCCGGCAGCGAGCACACGAGCGACACGAGGGTGCTCAGTGCACCGCCCGCGATGTCCCGCCAGGTGGCCCGATCACGCATGATCCACCGCATCCGGGCCTGCTGGACCGGCCAGAACGGCTCCTCGTACAACTGCCTGCCGACCTGGTAGAGCCCGTCGGCGCGAGGCACCGGCAACGCGGGCGGCGGCAGGTACGGACGCGGGATCCGCACCGCCGTCCAGTTCTCCACCTCGCGGCGCAGCGTGTCCGTGGTCGACCGGCTCCACTGCACGACCCGGGCCGCCAGCATCGGGGCGCCGACCATGACGACCAGCTGGATCGCCGAAAAGAGCAGCTGCAACAGAGAAAGCACGAAGATGCCGAACTGGTGGCCGAGGGATTCGAGATGCCGGTGCACCCAGTTCTTGCGCCCGCGCTCCACAGCCGGGCGCGGCCCGAGCCACCAGCGCGTCCACCGGCCGTAGCCACGCAGCACCCGTGGCCCGCCGAGCAGCACGGCGACCGGCAGCAGCACCGTGACGAGCGGGTTGACCAGCTGCCAGGTGAACTCACGCCCGGCCGCCGGGTCTTCCAGCGCCCAGGTGAGCCGGTGCTGCCAGCGGATCCAGAACGCCCGCTTGTAGAGCTGGTTGCCGTCGCGGTACCAGCCGTCGCGCTCGCGCACCGGCTCCGGCGGTTCCGGCCGGTACGGCGAGGCGATCTCGGCGCCGCACCAGCGCGCAGCCAGCGCCCGCGCCACCGAAGACCGGCCACGCGCCCATTCGACCGCGGGGCCGAGGAAGAACACCAGGCCGACGCACAGGAGCGCGAAGGCGATCAGCTCGACGAGCACGTCGAGCCAGCTGAGCAAGGAGAAGGCGGCCAGCGCCAGCGCCCGGCCCAGCGCACGCAGGTACGGCATCCGGCACCTCCTTCCCCCGCGATCCTCGCCGATCGGCGCGCGCCCGCGCACTGCCCGAAGCCCCACGAACGGGGTGGGCCCAGCCCCACCCCCGCTTCAGCAAAACGCTACCTGAGCTGGGGTTTCAGCGTCATTACCGAAGCGGTGCCCGGTTCGTAGCTTGATTCCCATGCCACTCATCGAAGTCACCGACCTCCGCAAGCGCTACGGCACCCGGGTCGCGGTCGACGGCGTTTCCTTCACCGTCGAGCGCGGCGAAATCTTCGGCATCCTCGGCACGAACGGCGCCGGGAAGACCACCACCGTCGAATGCCTCCAAGGGCTCCGCCAGGCCGACGGCGGCACGATCGCCGTCCTCGGCCTGGACCCGGCGACCGACCGCGCGGCGCTGACCCGCCGCGTCGGCGTCCAGCTGCAGGAGAGCCAGTTGCCGGCGAAGCTGCGGGTGCGCGAGGCGCTGGAACTGTTCGCCTCCTTCTACCCCGAGTCCGCCGACATCGACGTCCTGCTCGACCAGCTCGACCTGCGGGACCACGCCCGCAGCTACTTCGGCAAGCTGTCCGGCGGCCAGAAGCAGCGCGTCTCGATCGCGCTGGCCCTGGTGGGTCGGCCCGAGCTGGCGATCCTGGACGAACTCACCACCGGGCTCGACCCGCACGCCCGCCGCGAAACGTGGCGGCTCGTCGAAGGCGTCCGCGCCATCGGCGTCACGGTGCTGCTCGTCACCCACTTCATGGACGAAGCCGAGCGGCTCTGCGACCGCGTCGCGATCTTCGACGCCGGGCGCGTGGTCGCCACCGGCACCCCGACCGAGCTCCGCGCCGCGGCCGGAGCCTCCACTTTGGACGACGCGTTCGTCTCGCTGACCAGGAGTGCCCGATGACCACCTTCGCCAAGATCACCGCCACCGAAACGAAGATCTTCCTCCGGACGCCGTTCATGGCGCTCTCCGGTCTCCTGCTGCCGTCGGTCCTGCTGCTCGCGATCGGCGCGATCCCAGGCATGACCGAACCGAGTGAAAAGGCGGGCGGTCACCGGTTCATCGACGCGTGGGTGCCGTCTCTGATCGTCATCACCCTCGCGATGCTGGCACTGCAGTCGATCCCGGCCGCCGTCGCCGCGTACCGCGAGCAGGGCGTGCTGCGCCGGCTGGCCACGACCCCGGTGCACCCGGCGAACCTGCTGGTGGCCCAGCTGGTGATCCACGTCGCGGTGGCGCTGGCCGGCATCGCGCTCGTACTCGGCGTCGGCAATGTCGTCTACGACGTCCCGCTGCCCGAGCACCCGCCGATGTTCGCGGTGACGCTGCTGCTCGGGGTGGTTTCGACCTTCTCGCTGGGCCTCATCACGGCTTCGATCGCGGGCACGGCCAAGAGCGCCGGTGCGCTGGCGATGGTCATGTTCATCCCGATCATGTTCTTCGGCGGCGTGTACCTGCCGCGCCCGCTGCTGCCGTCGGTGCTGCAGCGAATCGGCGACTACCTCCCGCCGGGTTCGCAGGCCCTGCAGGACACCTGGGTCGGGACGGGCGTGCAGCCGTTGCAGTTGGCCGCGCTCGCCGCGTTCGCGGTGCTCGGCACGGCGCTGGCGACCCGGTTGTTCCGCTGGGAGTGACCCCTTCCGCCAAAGTGGTGATGATCATCGTTTTCTCTTGTGGGCGGGCCACCCGGCCGGTAGCCAAGAGGGTGGCCCTGCTCAAACTGGAGGTTCGATGTCCCTGGACGTGTCACCCGCGTTGCTGGAGAAGGCCGAGCGCGGGGAGGTCACCGACGCCGAGTTCGTCACCTGCGTCAAGGAATCCCTGCCGTACGCCTGGGAAGTCATCACCGGCGTGATCGCCGACGCCGAGGGCGCGGCGGACGGCTTCGCCGACAACGAGACGCCGCCGCCGAGCGAGGCCGCCCGCGGGCAGCTGCTGCGGGCGCTGGCCTCGGACGCGATCCGCGGTGGTCTCGAGCGGCACTTCGGCGTCAAGCTGGCGTTCCAGAACTGCCACCGGGTCGCCGTGTTCAAGCAGTCCGAACTGGAGAGCGACCGCTACCGCGCGTTCGTCTCGCCGCGCGGTCAGCTGCTCAACCAGAGCCCGGAGCTGCGGGACTGCTAGCCCGCAGCGCCGGCAGCACCTCGGCGCCGATCCGCGCGATGTTCTCGAACGTGCCTTCCGGCGTACCCGAAGCTTCCACGAGCATCAGCACGTGGGAGACGCCGGTACGCCGGAGGCTCGTTCCCAGCGTCCGGACGCAGTGCGCCGCGTCCCCGACCGGGTGAATCGCGCAGAGCCGTTCGGTGTACTCACCCGGATCCCGGCGGGGGCCGGGCCGTCCGTCGACCGTGACGTGCGCTCCGAGCCCGTCCTTCAGCCAGCCGGGCAGGGTCTTTCGCACCACGTCGGGATCGCCCACTTGGCAGAGCACGGTCGAGACGTGGGCCGCGGGCTTCCCGTAGGCGGCGACCGTCTTGGCCTTTTCCTCGTCGTCCGCGTGCAGGCCGAGCAGCAGCGGCAAGCCGCGGTCCGCCGCCTGCCGGACGGCGTCCGACGTCGGCCCACCGCACGCCACCACGACGTCCGGCCGCCGTTCCGGCGTCGGCACCACGGGCACCTCCCGGAAGGCGAAGTGCCTCCCCCGGGCGTCGACGCGGCCGGTGGTCGCGCGCAGGAAGACGTCGAGGGCCTCTTCGAAGCCGGTCTCGTACCGGTCCAGCCCGGTCCCGAAGACCTCGAGGTCCTGCCACGGCCCACCGCGGCCGACGCCGAGCCGCAGCCGTCCCCCGGAAACGGCGTCGAGCATCGCCCACTGTTCGGCCAGCGCGACGGGGTGCGTGGTCGACAGGACGCTGACCGCCGTACCGACGCCGATCCGCGACGTCCGCCCGAGCACGTGCGCGGCGAGGGTGATCGCGGACGGGCAGACGCCGTAGGGCACGAAGTGGTGCTCGGCGAACCAGACGTCGTCGAAGCCGGCTTCTTCGGCCAGCTCGGCCGCGCGGACGGACCGGCGGAGGACGTCGGCGTCCGCCTGGCCGGGAAAACGGCCGCTGACCAGGAAGACCCCGAACCTCAAGCGTCCAGCCCGACGAGCAGGCGCGCGATCGGCAGCCCGCTCTCGAGGTACTCCACGAAGAGCGGGTTGTGCAGCGCCCACGGCGAGCGCCGCTGCCGGATCAGGGCGATCGCCTCCGGCACGCCGAGCCCGAGCTCGACGAGCGTCTGCGCGACGACCAGGCCGGACCGATTGAGCCCGGCGTGGCAGCGGACGAGGGTCTTGCGGCCGGCGCGCACCGCGGCCGCCGCCAGCACGGCGAAGCGCTCGACTTCGGCGATCTGGGCCTCGGTCAGCGGCCCGTCCGGCATCTCGGCGAAGTGGTGCTCGACGCCGGGTGGCGGACCGTGGCCCGCACGCTGGTACAGGCTCAGCACGAGGTCGAACTCGAGCCCGACCACGACCGGCTCCTCGCCCGCACGGACATGCCCGCCCATCCACAGGCCCGGCCGGATCTCGTTCCAGGGCTCTTCCGGCGGCCGGTTGTCCCGGTCCTTCTGGCGTGTTTTCACGGCTTCCCCTCTCCCGAGAGAGGGAACGGACCGCGCGGCCGCCGGGTTCCGGCTCAGTTGACCGCGACCTCGTTGAACCACAGCCGCGGCTCCAGCCACGGGAACACCACGAACATCAGCAGCGCGATCACGCCGAGCACCAGCACGACCGAGATCGTCAGCTTCGCCGCGAACGGGCCGGGGAGCTTCCGCCAGATCCAGGCGTACATCAGGCCTCCCCGATCTTCGCGAGCAGGTCGCCGTAGTTCTTGACCTGGTCCTTCGGCACCTGCTGGGTCAGCACCGAAGTGATGATGAGCCGCTCCTTGGCGGAGAACTGCGGGTGGCAGGTGGTGAGCGTGAGCAGCGCGGCCTGCTGGGCCTTCGGCAGCGCGTCGGCGCCCTTGTACGGGACCGGGTTCACCGCGGTGCCCTGGCTGGGCAGCACGACCTTGCGGCCGAAGGTCTCGCTGTACGCGCCGCCGTCTTCGGCGTTCGGGTCGCGGAGGGTCGAGACGCCCTTGCACTTCGGGTCGGCGCCCTTGCCGCCGGCCCAGTCCTTCACCTCGTCGTCGTAGGGCAGGACCTTGTAGATGTAGAAGTCGCTGGAGGTCTCGATCACGATCTGGTCACAGGAGGAGAGGTTGTCCAGGTCGTTGAACGGGGCGCCCTTGCCGACGCGGTGGCCGGCGACGGCGAAGTTGCCGGGCTCGCCGGGCAGCGAGGTGCCCTTGTAGTGGCCGGGGCCGACCTCGAGGGCGGCGTCGTCGGTGCCTTCCTGGATGGTGAAGTTGTAGTCGACGCCGAAGCTGGGGATGTGGATGCGGGCGAACGCCTTGCCGTCGATCAGCTCGGGGTGCAGCGTGCGGTCGTGCGCCCACTCGCCGTCGAGCTGGTCGCTCGCCTCGGACTGCTTGCCCGCCGAGAACAGGTCGGTCACGTAGAGCTCGTAGACCATGAACAGCAGCACGACCAGGCCCAGCGTGATGAGGATTTCGCCGGCCGTCCGGATGGCGACGCCACCCTTGCCGAGCGGGGCCGGGCCGGGCTTCTCCGCGGTCGCGGTGCCGCCCTTGCCGACCGGGGCGAAGACGACCGTCTCCTCGCTCGAGCCGGGCGGCGGGGGCGGGCTCGTGTAGCGGCGGGACGGCGGGCCCTGCGGACGCCGGGGCGGCTGCCCCTGGGGGCCGCGCTGGGGCTGGCGAGGCGGCACCTGGCCGCGCGGCGGCGGCACGGGACGGCGCGGGGGCATGGGCCGCTGACCGGGGGTTCTGCGCCGGTCGTCATCCGGCCCTTCGCGCGTAGTCACGCAAGCTCCTCTCAAGCCGCGTCCAACACTTGGTGACCCCGACGTCACGGTACGGGAAATCCGACCACTCCCGGCCGCTGCTTTCCTGCGGTCGTTTACGTTAACGTGTGCACGTGGCGCCGGTTGCGCACCCTCAGCGGGACATCGCCACCAGACGAGCCCGAAGAGCACCGCGAGGAACACACGATGCCCAAGTCCAAGGTCCGCAAGAAGACCGCGTACACCCCGCCCGCCGACCGGCGCACGCCGGTGAAGGTGCGGGCCGCCGGGCCGACCGGCCTGGCCTGGAAGATCCCGATGTTCGGGCTGATGCTGCTCGGGCTGGTGTGGCTGCTGGTCAACTACATCGCCGGGGACAAGATCTCCTGGATGGCCGACCTGGGCAACTGGAACTTCGCCGGCGGGTTCGCGCTGATGATCGCGGGTCTGCTCATGACGATGCGCTGGCGTTGATTGTTACTCCGATCGGCGGCTTGACGTCGAATTACAGCGGTGTGACTCATCCCCAGTGTGGATAACCCCTGTGGATAACTACCCCACCTCCTGGGCGCCTCGGCAGGCCGTTGTGGTATCGGCCTGGGCCGTCACCGCGTTGCTGCTGGCCGGCGTGGTCATCGACGCGCTGACCGGCGACCGCGGCGGGCTGGTGCTGTTCGCACTGGCCGCCGTCGCCGTCGGAGCGTTCGCCGCCCACGCCACGGTCGTCCGCCCGCGGCTGGCGGCCGACGCCGAGGGCCTGGTGGCCCGGACGCTGGGTGGCACGCACCGGCTGCCGTGGGCGCGGACGCGCACCCGGCTGCGCACCACCAGGCGATTCGGCCGCGACGGCGTCACGCTGGAGATCGAGCACGACGAGCAGCTGTACGTCTTCGGGTGGCTCGACCTCGGCGAAGACCCGCGAGACGTCCTGGACGTCCTCAGCACACTGCGGGCGCGCGGCTAGGCGCAGAAGTAGGTCTGGATACCGCGGTACGGGACGAATCCGCAGGTCACCGACCCGTACTGCGCGGACTGGTACGCCAGCAGGCCGACGATCGCCAGGACGATGATCGTGAGCCCCACGGCCTGCCAGCGCGCCTGGTTGACCTGCGGCGCGTAGAGCAGGGCGACGGTGACCAGCGCTCCGGTGACCAGCCCGCCGACGTGCGCGTAGATCGAGATGCCCGAGATGCCGAAGGTGATGAAGGCGTTCAGCGCGAGCGTGATGATCAGCCCGGTCGGGTTCAGCCGCAGCTTCACCACGATCACCGCGTAGGCCCCCATCAGGCCGAACAGCGCGCCGGACGCGCCGGCCGTCCGCGATTGGGGGTCGTCGAAGAGCAGGACCGCGGCGGACGCGCCGAGCATCGAGGTGAAGTAGAGCGCGAGGTAGCGGCCGCGGCCGCAGATCTGCTCCAGGGCGCGGCCCATCATCCACAGCGAGAACATGTTGACCGCGATGTGGATCGGCCCGTAGTGCAGGAACCCGCTGGTCAGGACCCGCCACCACTCGCCGTGCCCCAGGGTCGCGTCGACGTAGAGGCTGCCGCGCTGGAAGGCGGCCGAGAAGTCGTTGTCGTTGAGGCTCTGGGCCTGCAAGGCGGTGAAGAGGAAGACCAGGACGTTCACCGCGAGGATGACCTGGGTGACCAGCACCGACTGGGAGAGGCGCGCCCCGAAGACGGTGCGCTGGCCGAAGCCGGCCTCCTGGTACCCCCGGTGCTGGCGGCGCTGCTCCTGGCCGCCCGAGTGCACACAGTCGGTGCACTGGAAACCGACGGGGGCTTCGCGGAGGCAATCCGGGCACGCCGGACGCCCGCACCGGGAACAGCTCAGTCCGGTCGGGCGGTTCGGGTGCCACCAGCACCCGGGGAGCGCGGCTTGTTCGGCGGCGGGGTTCGGCGGTTGGTTCACGATGAGACCAACCTACCGAAACCCTCGCGACGAAGCCGTCAGTGCTCGATGCTGACCTTCTCGATCACGACGTCGGTCAGCGGGCGGTCCGCCGGCCCCGTCGCGGTCCGGGCGATCGCGTCGACGACGTTGCGCGACTCCTGGTCGGCCACCTCGCCGAAGATCGTGTGCCGGAAGTTCAGGTGGGTGGTCGGCGCGACGGTGATGAAGAACTGCGAGCCGTTCGTGCCGGGCCCGGCGTTGGCCATGGCCAGCAGGTACGGCTTGCTGAACTGCAGCTCCGGGTGGAACTCGTCGCCGAACTTGTAGCCGGGGCCGCCGCGGCCGGTGCCGGTCGGGTCGCCGCCCTGCAGCATGAAGCCGTCGATGACCCGGTGGAAGATCGACCCGTCGTAGAAGGGACCGGAGTTCGTCCCCGCCGCGTTCGGCTGGGTGTACTCCTTGGTGCCTTCCGCCAGCCCGACGAAGTTCGCGACCGTCTTGGGCGCGTGGTCCGGGAGCAGGTTGAGGTGGATGTCACCCTGGTTGGTGTGCAGCGTAGCTTTCACGAATGCCATCGTGCCATCTCACGCGGCTTTGGGGGGTCGGGGGGCTCCCCCCGGCTGGGGTCTGGGGTTTGACCCCAGAAGGGCAGAGCGGGCGAGCGGAAAAAGGGGCACGATAGGTTACGGGTAACAGAGCAGTGCCAAAACGAATGATGAGGTGAAGCCCATGTCCCGGGCGACAGCCCAGGCCGTCGAGACCGCCGACAAACTCGTCACCGAGGGTGTCAAGCAGGGGCGGCGCGCGCAGAAGAAGCTCGCGAAGAAGACGGAACTGACCCGCAAGGAGCTCAAGAAGAGCTCGAAGGCCGCTCGCCAGGAGGCGCTCGCGCGCCTGTCCGAGCTGCGCAAGCCGGGTCGCAAGGCGAAGAAGGCCGCCATCAAGGCCGCGAAGGCGGCCGGCGAGTCGAAGCGCCGCGGCAAGAAGGACTTCAAGGCGGCGAAGAAGGACTTCTACGCCGCTGTGTCCGAGGCCAAGTCGGCCGCCAAGGGCACTCGCAGCCGTCGCAAGTGGCCGTGGCTGCTGGGCCTGGTCGTGGTCGGCGCCGGTGCCGCCTACGTCGTCCGCTCGAAGCAGGAGCCGCCGGTCGCGCCCGCGCCGCCGAAGGCCACCCCGCCCGCACCGCCGAAGCCCGCCGAACCGGCGAAGCCGGCCGCGCAGGCGAACGGCAAGGCTCCGTCCGCGGCGCCGGCCGAAAAGAAGAACTGAACACGACGCGAAGAGGCCCCCGGGGGTGCAACCGGGGGCCTCTTCAGTCGTGCCTGAAACCGATCAGACGGCAGCGGCGTGCTTGTCGATCAGCTGGCCGAGCCGCGGCAGCGCCTCTTCGACGTTCTTCTTGCCGTTCGGGCGCAGCTTCGAGTAGACCTTCTTGATGCTGTCGCGGCTGCTCTTCTCCGCGCGCGAGTCGGTGACGCTCAGCAGCGCGTCGGAAGCCTCGTCCGAGCGGCTGGACAGGTAGGCGCCGAAGTCGTTGCCGCCCTTGGCCCGGTAGTCGCCGTAGAACGGCTCGAGCGCGGAGGCGAAGTCCGGCAGCAGCGTGTCGACGGCCGAGGGGATGATGCCCGGCTTGATCTTCTTGACCGCGGCGAAGCCGGTCTTCACGACGGCACCCGAAACGCCGCCCTTGTCCGAGACCTCGGCGTCGACGAGGCTCTCGAAGTCGGAGACGACAGCCGGGCGACGGCCGGAGTCGAGCAGGATTTCCTTGAGGGTGTCAGCCACGAATCTTGTCCTTTGTCGTTGCAGAGTTGGTGCCCCGCCCCGGGGTGGGGGTCCCCGGCGGCTGCGGTGCGCGAGTCCACGAAGCCTGCGCGTGACGCACAGGGTAATACAAGATCAACATCACTCACCCGTGCGGAGGTCGCTACCTAGAGCTTCAGGGCAGCGATAGCCTTCTTGACCACTGTGCGTGCCTTTACGCTCTGTTTCTGGTTGGTGGAAGCGATGACCGCCGTAGCCCCCTTCGCGACCGCGTAGACAGCGCCGTCGTCGGTCGACAAATAGCCTCCCTTCCAGCCGGAAGGGTCGCTCGCCGGGTTGGACGAGTCGAGCGGCGCCGCCTTGTTGACCAGCGCCGTCGCCGTCTTCGCGTCCCCGACGTAGACACGGACGGTGAGCTGGACCTTCCCGTCCGGGCGGTAGAAGAAGCACGCCGGGTGCGGCTGGTCGGCGGACACGCGCACCTTCGACACGTGCTGGCCGTTCGACTCGGCCACGAACTCGCTGTCGAGGTACGGGCAGTCTTCCGTCGCGCCGGGCTGGGGGTCCGGTGGCAGGCTGCCGGTGCCCGCTGCGGTGGACGCGGACGGCGGGCTGGGCGCCGCGGTGCCGGTCACGATGGTGGCGCTGCAGCCGGCCAGCAGGGCCACGGCGGGCGCGAGAAGTACGAGTCGTCGCATAGCGGGGACAGTGAACCACGAAGCGTGTGTGAAAACCGCTGGCTGACGTCGGCGTGACGACCGGGCGTGCGACGATGGCGGCGTGCTCACCCCCGAGCAGTACCTCGGCGCGATGGCCGAGCGCATCCAGCGGGCCGGCGGCCGGCTGAACACCGTGCAGATCGGGCCCGCCACGGCCGTCGTCGGGCTGTTCACCGAGTCGGTGCTGCTCTCGACGATGAACTATTGCGTGGTCGCCGCCGCCGTTCCCGAGGTCACCGCGGCCGCGCTGTACGACTTCACCGGCCGCGCCACCCAGCACGCCCGCGCGAACCTGGTCGGCACCATGGGTTTGACGGCGGCGTCCGTCGTCATCGCCGGGCTGGTCGGCGGCCGCGTGTACCCGGACGCCGCGCAGGCCGCGTCGGCGAAGTCGGGCAACCAGTTCGGCGGCGAGACGCGGATGGTCGCGGTGGACCTCTCGGCCGGGCAGATGTACGCGTTCGTCGGCGGCAAGTTCTGGGGCGCCGCGGTCCAGGGCTCGGTCAACGCCAAGCTGACGTACTGCTTCCCGCAGCCCGCCGAGGTCTACCAGCAGATCCAGTGGCAGCAGGCCCAGCAGCAGCCGCAGCACCCGATGCCGCCGCCGGCGCCGCAGGTGCCGCCTCCGCCGTACGCCGGCCCGACCGGTCCGCGGCCGCCGGTCTACCCACCGCCCGGGCAGGCGCCCCAGCAGGGTCCGTACGGTTACTGACATGGTGCAGTTGCGCGGCTGGCCGTCGTTCCCCGAAGAACTCCCCGTGTTCACGCCGGAAACGGCGCCGCCGGACCCGCAGGCGCTGTTCCTCGAGTGGCTGGCCGAAGCCGGCGAGCACGTGCTCGCCCCGCACGCGGTCACGCTGTCCACAGTGGATGCCGATGGCGCGCCCGACGCGCGCGTGGTGATCCTCAAGGACGTCGGCCCGGCCGGCTGGGCGGTCGCGACCAGTTCGGAGAGCCCGAAGGGGCTGCAGCTGCGCAAGGACCCGCGAGCCGCGCTGACGTTCTTCTGGCCCGGCCGCGGCCGGCAGGTCCGGCTGCGCGGCCCGGTCTCCCCCGCCGCGCCCGAGGTGTCGGCGGCGGACTTCCTCGCCCGGCCGCCGGCGTCGCGCGTCGAGGCGTTCATCGGCCACCAGTCCCAGGTGCTGCCCGACCCGGCGGAGCTCGACGCCGCGGCCGCCGAGGCGGAGCGCTGGGTCGAGGACAACCCGGACGTGGCCCCGGAAACGTGGACGCGGTACTTCGTCGACCCGGACGAGGTCGAGTTCTGGCAGGCCCGCCACGACCGGCGGCACGTCCGCCTGCGGTACCGGAAGTCGGGCGAGGGCTGGGTCCGCGAGCGCCTCTGGCCGTGACGAGCCGTTCGGGGGTATGCGTGCCCGGCGCGCGTGTGCGCATGATGCAGGCATGCGCTCGAAGATCCTGACCGCCGGGCTGGTCCTGGCGCTGACCGCCGCACTCGGGGGTGTGGCCGCGGCCGACGCGCGTCCTGGGGGACGACCGAAGCTGACGGATCCGCACCCGTGCCCGGGACAACCGGGCTTCACGTGCTCGATGCTGACCGTCCCGCTCGACCACACCGGCCGCGTGCCGGGCACCCTCCGGCTACCCGTGGCGACCGCGGACAACGCCGACGCGCCCAAGGGTGTCCTGCTGTTCCTCACCGGCGGCCCCGGCCAGGACGGCGTCCGCACCATCTCGCGGATCGCCAAGCTCCGGCTGCCGGAAGTCGCGCGGGACTACCGGATCGTCATGCTCGACCAGCGCGGCACCGGGCCGTCGGGGGCGTTGCAGTGTCCTGGGCTGCAGGCCGAGATGGGCAGTTCGGACATCGCAACGCCGTCCGTGGGCGCGGTGCAGGAGTGCGCGCGCATCCTCGGCGACACGGCACCGCTGTACTCGACCGACCAGAGCGTGGCGGACTTCGACCAGCTCCGGCAGGCAATCGGGGTGCCGAAGCTGGTCGTCGACGGCGTCTCGTACGGCTCCTTCACGGCGGCGCGGTACGCGATCGCGCACCCGGACCACGTCAGCAAGGTCATCCTCGATTCGGTGCTGCCGCACCACGCTTCCGCCTCGGCGTCGCTGTACCTGACGGGCATGACGGCGGAGGCGCGCGTGCTGCGCGAGGCGTGCGCGGTGGCCCCGGCGTGCGGCTACGACCCGGCCGAGGACCTGGCGTGGGTGGTCCGCCACCGGAGCACGGCGGACGGGGTGCGGATCTTCGACACGGTGGTGTCGTACGAATTCGCCGACCCGACCTACCGCAACCCGGCGGCCGGCGACATCATCGGCGCGCTGCACCAAGCCCGCGGCGGCGCCCCGGCACGGCTCGACGACCTGTTGGAGGCGTACAAGTCCGGCGGCGACGACCCGGCGGCGTTCAGCGCCGGCCTCCACGCAGCCACGCTGTGCGCGGACGGCCGGTTCCCGTGGGGCTCCGCCGCGACCCCGCTCGCGCTCCGCCGTCCGTTGCTGTCGCTGGCTTCCCGCGCGCTGCCGGAGTCGGCGACCTGGCCGTACACGACCGGCGTCGCGACGCAGCAGGGGTTCATCCAGAGCTGCCTGCCGTGGCCGCCGGAACGCCCGGGCTCGAACCCGGCGGGGTCGTTGCCGGACGTCCCGGTCCTGCTGCTCAACGGCGACCGCGACCTGTCGACACCGGTGGAGTGGGCCCGCGAGGAGGCGGCCCGCGCCCCGCGCGGCGAGCTGGTGGTCGTGCCGGGCGAGTCGCACTCGATCCAGAACCGCGAGCGCGGCCACGCGGGACGGGACGCGGTGCTCAGCTTCCTGCGGTGAGGGCCGCGAAGACCGCGTCCCGCACTTCGGTGTCGGACGGTGTCCCTCGCCCTTGTTCGGAGGTCCGGCTCGGCGGCGGCGCGGAGCTGGTCACCGAGCTGACCGACCTGGTCGCCGCGCACCCGATGCGGGAACGGCTGGTCGCCGCGTTGATGCGTGCACTGGTCGCGACCGGCCGCGACACCGAGGCGCTGCTCGCGTACGAGCGCACGCGGGAGACCCTGGCCGACTCCCTCGGCGTCGACCCGTCACCGGAGCTGTCCGAAGTGCACGTCGCGCTGCTGCGCGGCGAGCTCGGCCGTCGGGAAGAGACCCGGAAGACGAACCTGCGGGCCGAGCTGACCAGCTACGTCGGCAAGGACGCCGATGTCGCCGCGGTCCGCGCGCTCGTCGCCGAACACCGGCTCACCACCCTGATCGGGCCGGGCGGTTCGGGGAAGACCAGGCAGGCCACGGAAACCGCGCGCACGCTGCTCGGCGACTTCCCGGACGGCGCGTGGCTGGTCGAGCTGGCGGGGATCGGCCCCGGTGACGACGTCGCCCAGGCCACGCTCGGGGCGCTCAAGCTGCGGGACTCGCTCGTCGGCGAGGCACCGGACGCGGAGCCGACGGAACGGGTCATCGCCGCCCTGCGCGAGCGTTCGATGCTGCTGATCCTGGACAACTGCGAGCACGTCATCGAGTCCGCGGCGGCGTTCGCGCACCGGGTGCTCGGGGAGTGCCGCCGGCTGCGGATCCTCGCGACCAGCCGGGAGCCGCTCGGCATCACCGGTGAGGCGCTGTGGCAGGTCGCGCCGCTGGTCCTGCCGGCGGAGGACGCGGATCCGGCCGAGATCGAGGCCGCTCCGGCGGTCCGGCTGCTGCGGGACCGGGCCGGCGCGGTGCGCAAGGACCTCGCGGTGGACGCCGGCACCCTGGCGCGCGTCTGCCGGGCGCTGGACGGGATGCCACTGGCCATCGAACTCGCCGCCGCGCGCCTGCGCACGATGTCGCTCGACCAGCTCGCGCACCGGCTCGACGACCGGTTCCGCCTGCTCACCGGCGGCAGCCGGACCGCGCTCCCGCGGCACCGGACGCTGCGCGCGGTGATCGACTGGAGCTGGGAGCTGCTCTCCGACGCCGAACGCGTCGTGCTGCGACGCCTCTCGGTGTTCTCCGGCGGGGCGAGCCTGGAGGCGGCCGAGCGGATCTGCGGCAACGACGACGCCCTCGACGTCCTCGACCTGCTGACGTCGCTGACCGAGAAGTCGCTGGTGGTGGTCGTCGGCGAGCGCTACCGCATGCTCGGCACGATCAAGGAGTACGCCGGACAGCGGCTCGCCGAGGCCGGCGAGACGGACGTGGCCCGGCGTGCTCACCTGGCGTACTTCACCGAGCTCGTCGAGACCGCGGAGCCGCACCTTCGCCGCGCCGAGCAGCTGACGTGGCTCGCCACGCTCGAGGCGGAGCACGACAACATCACCGCGGCGATGCGCGGAGCACTCGCGGCGGGCGAAGCGGCCGAGGCGATGCGGCTCGCGGCCACCGCCGGCTGGTACTGGTGGCTCGCCGGGCACCGGGCGGAGGGCAACGAGCTGGTCATGGCGGCCACGGCCGTGCCCGGCGAGGTGCCCGACGAGATCCGCGGTCTGGTCTACACGTTCGTCGTCCAGTTCGTGACGTCCGGGCAGCAGAGCGACGAGTACCGCGCGGAGGACTGGATCCGCAAGGCGTACGAGATCGGCGTGCAGGTCGAAAACCCGCCGCTGGCCTTGCGGTTCGCCGCGGCGCTGGAGCGCCTGCTGCACGGACCGGAGGCAGCGCTGACGGCGTTCGAGCCGCTGCTCGCCGACGAAGACCCGTGGGTGCGCGCGGTGGCCCGGCTGCAGCTGGGCAAGATGCGCGTCCAGTTCGGCCACGGCGGCCGGGAAGCGGACACGCTGCTCGAGACGGCCGTCGCCGAGTTCCGCGCACTCGGCGAACGGTGGGGCACCTCGTTCGCCCTCACCGAGCTGGCGGACCGCATCACCGTGCGCGGGGAGTTCGCGGAAGCGTGCGAGTACTACGAGCAGGCCATCGAGGTGGTGACCGAGGTCGGCGCCATCGAGGACGTCGTGCGGATGCGGTCGCGGCAGGCCCAGCTGTACTGGTTGCTGGGCGACGAAAAGGCGAGCGCGGCCGCGCTGGCCGAGGCCCAGCGGTGCGCGGAGGGGGTGGCCTGGCCGAACGCGCAGGCCGAGCTCGCCCTGGCCAAGGCCGAGCTCGCGCGCTGGAGCGGTGACACCGTCCAGGCGCGTCGCCAGCTCGACGTCGCGACGGCGATGCTGGGCGAAGACGCCGAACGCGCCATCGTCCGGGCGGTGGCCGAGGACCTGCTCGCTTACCTCGCCGAGGACGTCGGCGAATCCCGTGCGCACTGGGCGGCGGCGTTCGAAGCGGCGACCGAGACCGGACATCCGCTGACGATCGCGCGGATTCTCGTCGGCATCGCGGACCTGGCGCTGCGCACCGGACAGGACGAGCAGGCCGCGCGGTTGCTGGGAGCGAGCGCGGGGGTCCGGGGCCTGCCGGACCGGTCGCACCCGGACGTGGGCCGGATCGAGGAGACCGCACGACGTCGCCTCGGTGACGAGGGGTTCACCGAGGCGACGCGGGCGGGGGCGGCAGCGAGCTGGCCGGAACTGGCCGCGGTCACGCTCGCTTCTTGAAGGTGGCCGACGCCCACAGGTAGCCGACGACGGCGATCCCGGTGCACCAGGCCAGCGCGGCGATCAGCGTGCCGGTGGCCGGCGTCCCGTTGAGCAGCCCGCGCAGGGTTTCGATGATCGGCGTGAAGGGCTGGTACTCGGCGAACTGCTTGAGGCCGGGCCCCATCTTGTCCGCGGGCACGATCGCGCTGCTGAAGAACGGCAGCATGACGAGCGGCACGGAAGCCATGCCCGCGGTTTCCGGCGTCTTCGCCGCCAGGCCGAGAGCGATCGTGAGCCAGCCGGTGGCGAACCCGAGCAGCACCACGACGCCGAACGCGCCGAGCCAGCCGAAGAAGCCCGCCGCCGGGCTGAAGCCGAGCAGGAAGGCGACGCCGAGGAGGGCCGCGATGGCGATCAGGTTGATCAGCACGCTGGCGACGACGTGCCCGGTCAGCACCGCGCCGCGGGAGACGTCCATGACCTTGAAGCGGTTGATGATGCCCTTCGTCATGTCGGAGTTCACCGCGGTGGCGGTGGCGCCGAGCCCGTAGCAGACGGCCAGCAGCATCAGCCCCGGCGTCGCGTAGTCGACGTAGTCCACGCCGACGCTGAAGGCGTCACCGAACATGTAGACGAACATCAGCATGACGACGACCGGCATCAGGACCGCGTTGAACACCGATACCGGGTTCCGCGCGATGTGCTTGAAGTTGCGGCGCAGCATCACGATCGAGTGGGCGTTCATTTCGCGGGAACCTCCGTGGCGTGGCCCGTCAGGGCGAGGAAGACGTCGTCGAGATCGGGGGTGTGGACGGAGAGCTCTTCGGCGCTGAGCGCGTATTCGTCGAGCCTGTCCAAAAGGGACCGGAGTGATTTCGTGCCACCGTCGCTGGGCACGCGCAGGGCGAGGGCTTCGTCGTCGCGGGTGGCATCGGTGAGGATCCGAGCGGCCGCGTCGAGCTCGGCGGCGGTGGTGAAGCGGAGCCGGACGTGGGTGCCGGGGATCCGGCGCTTCAGTTCGCCGGCGGTGCCCTGGGCGACCAGCCGCCCCTGGTCGAGCACGGCGATGCGGTCGGCGAGCTGGTCGGCTTCTTCCAGGTACTGCGTGGTGAGGAAGATGGTGACGCCGTCGGCGACGAGGTCGCGGATGATCGCCCACATGGTCCGCCGGCTGCGCGGGTCCAGGCCGGTGGTCGGCTCGTCGAGGAAGATGATCCGCGGGCGTCCGACGAGCGTCATGGCGAGGTCGAGCTTCCGCCGCATGCCCCCGGAGTAGGTCGACGCGGGTTTGTGCGCCGCCTCGGTGAGCTCGAACCGCTCCAGCAGCTCGGCAACGGTGTTCTTGCCGGCACCGCCCCGGCTGAGGTCGACCATGAGCTGCAGGTTTTCCTGCCCGCTGAGCAGTTCATCGACGGCGGCGAACTGCCCGGTGACCCCGATCGCGGCCCGCACAGCCTTGGCTTCGGTGGCGACGTCGTGCCCGGCGACCCGGACGCTGCCGACGTCGGCCTTGACGAGCGTGGTGAGGACGTTGACGGTGGTGGTCTTCCCGGCGCCGTTGGGGCCGAGCAGGGAGAAGATGGTGCCGGCTTCGACTTCGAGGTCGATGCCGTCGAGGACGGTTTTGCCTTGGTAGGCCTTCTGGAGTTTCGAGGCCGTGATCGCCAGGTCGGTCATGGGAACCACTGTCGGAGGACGGCCTGACACCGACCTGACACAGGTCTGACCCGGGTACGGAAACGGCCCGCACGCTGGTGCGGGCCGTTCGGGATGTGGAGCTGAGGGGAATCGAACCCCTGACCCCCGCCTTGCAAAGGCGGTGCTCTACCAATTGAGCTACAGCCCCGGACGCGGGCAGTGGGCCGCCCGCGCGAGGATCAGTTCTGGGAAGCGCCCGCCGGCTTGGCGGGGGTGGTGCCGTTGGTGGAGGGAACCGGAGCGGTCGCCTCGCGCCAAAGGTCGGCCTCGGCCTTGGCCGCCTTGTTGCGCTTGACGACGAACAGGACGCCGCCCGCGATGACCGCGAGTGCCAGCAGCTTCTTCACCGAAGCCCCCTTCTCAGCTTGCTTCCCTTACCCCGCGATGTTACTGCACCCGGCCGGAGCGAGTGGCAGGCACTGGTGGTTCCACGTGGAACCACTGGTAACGCACGTCACACACACCGGGAAATACCGGACCGGTCCGTCCTGTTGTAGGTAGTGGTCGGTGTGCCCACCGTGTCCCCCGGGCCTCACCTCATCGCCTCCGCGGAGTTCCGTCAGGCTGGAGCCGCGATGCGCCACTCGCCGAGAGGCGACCGTGCGGCGCGCCGACCGTGTTCGCTCAGCCCTGCCGGCCTTCTCTTCCCGGCAGGGCTGACCTGTGAGGTGGCTCAGAGCCCGTTGACCCGTTCGATGAGCTCGTCGCGGTACTCCTGCGCCGCCCGGAACTCCGGTTCGTCGCCGGTCGCCCGCTTCAACGCGCCCTCCAGGATCTTCAGCCCTTGGCGTTCGTCGCCGCGCGCATCGGCCTGCCTCGCGGCGTTTTCCATGGCTTTGGCGAGCTTGGTCCGCGCCTCGGGTTCCTTGCCGGCCTTGTGAATCCGGATCCAGTTGCCACCCGGATCGACGACGGTGAACCCGGTGTACCGGTCGTTGCGCAGCCGCGGCCGGGTCATCCGCGGAATGCCGGAGACGAGCAGCTTCCCGTGCACGGACCGCATTCCCGCCGCGAAGGCCTCGAACAGCTCACTGGTGTCCGCCACGATGACCAGGCAGGTGCTGTACGACTGCGCCGGGTCGTAGCCGTCCATCCCGAAGAAGTGCAGATTGATGTCTTCCCGCCGCACCGCGACGTGCGGATTCGGCCGCGTCTGCCGATAGGTGATCTCGAAGCCGAGCATCTCGTAGAACGACGCGATCTCGTCGATGGAAGGACAAGGTAGGAGCGGAATGGTCAGTTCGTTCGCCATTGCCTGAAGCTAAGCCCGGACCTGGCGAAACGACACCGAGCTATTTGCTGGTGCGAACAACGTGGTGGCTCCACCCAGGTCATGAAAGCCCGCCTGGCCAAGGAACTTGACCGGTACCTGATCCGGCCGAAGGACCTCAAGGTCAGCGGCAAGACGCTCAAGGGCTATCGCATCGACGGCGACGGCGGGCTTGCCGACGCCTGGAGCCGCTACCTCCCGCCCGGCGCGCCGGGTCGCGTCGGGCCCGGCCTTCCTGCTGGACGACGTCGCGGCTGAGTGGCGGCCTGGGGACGTGACAACGGACGCTGGCGGAGCCGTAGGGCCGAGAGATGTAGTCAGACAGTTAGTCAGGCCGACAGCAAAAAGCCCGGCTCACAATGGATGTAAACCGGGCTTTGACTTGCGTGGGCCTACCAGGACTTGAACCTGGGACCTCTTCGTTATCAGCGAAGCGCTCTAACCGCCTGAGCTATAGGCCCTTGAACGAGGAGAACTTTACAGGACCCCCGAAGGGGCCCTGCAACCGGGTCACTCTCGTTCGGACAAGGTGACCTCCAGGCCTCCGGCCAGGTCGGCCGAGACGTTGTAGATGAACGCGCTGACCGTGGCCAGGGCCGAGACCAGGACGATGTTGATCGCGCCCAGGATGGCTGCGATGCCGAACACTCGGCCGGCGCTGATCAGGGGTTCGGCTGAGGCGTTGGCTCCCTCGCCGCCCACCAGGGACGAATATGTTCCGTTCAGCTTGTCCCAGACACCCATGCCGTCCAGCACCGTGTACAGGACTCCGACCGCCACCAGCCAGACGAAGAACATCGCCACGCCCAGTACCAGGGACAGCTTCAGCACCGACCACGGGTCGAACCGCTTGACCTGCAGCGACGCCCGGCGGGGGCCGCGGCCTGGGCGGCGCAACGCGCTCGGGCGGGCTCGTTGCGTCGAGGCCGGGGGGACCTCCGCGCCCGGGGGTGGGGTTTCCGGGGCTCCGCCGAAGAGGCGGGGGGCCGCGCTGCCCGTCACCACCGGGCGTTCGGCGGCGACGGGCTGCGTTTCGCCGGCCAAAGGCTCGTCCGTGGCCAGCTTGACCGTTGCTTCGGCGTCGCCTTCCTTGTCGACCCGCTGCCAGGGCGGGCTGGCCGGCGTTCCGTTCGAACCCGCTGCCTCGGGATTCTCGGTCGGTGTCACGAAGAGTCAGTCCTTACCCGTGCCGTGGGGCGCTGTCCGTTGCTGTGAACTTACTGCTCCGACGGCGCCGTCGTCTCGTCAGCCGCTTCCGGCGCTTCGGGAGCGTCACCATTGGCGACGTCCGAGGGCTCGTCCGCGTTGCGTGCGACGGCGAGAAGAGTGGTTCCTTCGCCGAGATTCATCAGCCGGACCCCCTTCGTCTGCCGTCCTGCCTTGCGCACGTCGCCCGCCGGTGTGCGGATCACGCCGCCGCTCGAGGTGATCGCGTACAGCTCGTCCTCGGCGTCGACGATCAGTGCTCCCACCAGCCTGCCACGTTTCCGGTCGTGCTGGATGGTGAGCACGCCCTTGCCGCCGCGGCCCTGGACCGGGTAGTCCTCGATGGCCGTGCGCTTGGCGTACCCGCCGTCGGTGGCGACAAGCAGGAACTTGCCCTCCTTGACCACACTGATACCGAGCAGCTCGTCGCCGTCGTTGAAGCGCATGCCCATCACGCCGGACGTCGGGCGGCCCATCGGCCGCAGTGCCTCGTCGGTCGCGTGGAAGCGGATCGACTGGCCTTCCGCCGACACCAGCAGCAGGTCGTCCTCGGCCGCCGCCAGCACCGCGCCGACCAGCTCGTCGCCTTCGCGCAGGTTGATCGCGATGAGGCCGCCGGAGCGGTTGGAGTCGAAGTCCGTCAGCTTGGTCTTCTTCACCAGGCCGCGCTTGGTGGCGAGCACCAGGTACGGCGCGACCTCGTAGTTCTTGATCTCGATGACCTGGGCGATCTGCTCGTCGGGCTGGAACGCCATCAGGTTCGCCACGTGCTGGCCGCGCGCGTTGCGGTTGGCCTCGGGCAGCTCGTACGCCTTGGTGCGGTACACCCGGCCCTTGTTCGTGAAGAACAGGATCCAGTCGTGGGTCGAGCAGACGAAGAAGTGCTGGACGATGTCGTCCTGCTTCAGCGTCGCGCCCTGCACGCCCTTGCCGCCGCGCTTCTGCGACCGGTAGAGATCCGTTTTCGTCCGCTTGGCGTACCCCGTGCGGGTGATCGTGACGACGACGTCCTCGACCGCGATGAGCTCTTCGTCGCTGACGTCGCCGCCGAAGCCGACGATCTGCGTGCGCCGGTCGTCGCCGTACTTGTCGACGATCGCCATCAGCTCGTCGCGGATGATCGCGCGCTGCCGCTCGGGCTTCTCGAGGATGTCCTTGAGGTCGGCGATCTCGAGCTCGATCTCGGCCAGCTCGTCGATGATCCGCTGGCGCTCCAACGCCGCGAGGCGCCGCAGCTGCATGTCGAGGATCGCGACGGCCTGGATCTCGTCGATGTCGAGCAGCGTCATCAGGGCCGGCCGGGCCTCGTCCGCGGACGGCGACCGCCGGATCAGCGCGATGACCTCGTCGAGCGCGTCGAGCGCCTTGACCAGGCCACGCAGGATGTGGGCGCGTTCTTCCTTCTTCCGCAGCCGGAAGCGGGTCCGCCGGACGATGACGTCCATCTGGTGCTTCACGTAGTGGCGGATGATCTGGTCGAGCCGCAGCGTGCGCGGCACGCCGTCGACCAGCGCCAGCATGTTGACGCCGAAGTTCTGCTGCAACTGGGTGTGCTTGAACAGGTTGTTCAGCACGACCTTCGCGACCGCGTCCCGCTTGATCGTGATGACGATCCGCATGCCCGAGCGGCTGTTGGACTCGTCCGCGATGTCGGAGATGCCGGTGAGCTTGCCGTCGCGGACCAGGTTCGCGATGTTCTCCACCAGGTTGTCCGGGTTGACCTGGTACGGCAGCTCCGACACGACCAGGATCGTGCGGCCCTTCGCGTCTTCCTCGACCTCGACGACCGCGCGCATCCGGACCGAGCCGCGGCCGGTGCGGTAGGCGTCCTCGATGCCGGACGTGCCGAGGATCATCGCCTTGGTCGGGAAGTCCGGGCCCTTGATCCGGACGAGCAGCGCGGCCAGCAGCTCGTCGTCGGTGGCCTCCGGGTTCTCCAGCGCCCAGACGACGCCGTCGGAGACCTCGCGCAGGTTGTGCGGCGGGATGTTCGTCGCCATCCCGACCGCGATCCCGGAACCGCCGTTGACCAGCAGGTTCGGGAACCGCGACGGCAGGACGTCGGGCTCCTGCGTGCGGCCGTCGTAGTTGTCGGAGAAGTCGACGGTGTCTTCTTCGATGTCGGCCAGCATCTGCATGGCCAGCGGCGCGAGCCGGGACTCGGTGTACCGCATGGCGGCCGCCGGGTCGTTGCCCGGCGAGCCGAAGTTGCCCTGCCCGTCGATCAGCGGGTAGCGCATCGACCACGGCTGGGCGAGCCGCACCAGCGCGTCGTAGATCGCCGAGTCGCCGTGCGGGTGGTAGTTGCCCATGACGTCGCCGACGACGCGCGAGCACTTGTTGTACCCGCGGTCCGGCCGGAAGCCGGAGTCGAACATCGAGTACAGGACCCGCCGGTGCACCGGCTTGAGGCCGTCCCGGACGTCCGGCAGCGCGCGCGACACGATGACGCTCATCGCGTAGTCGATGTAGGAGCGCTGCATCTCCTGCTGGATGTCGACCGGCTCGATCCGGTCGTGGTCCGGAGCCGGCGGCAAGGTTTCCGTCATGAGGTCCTTCTCGGGTGCAGGGGCCTAGCGGGGCGAAGAACGGGGGACGCCTAGACGTCCAGGAAGCGCACGTCCTTGGCGTTGCGCGTGATGAACGAGCGGCGGGCCTCGACGTCCTCGCCCATCAGGACCGAGAACAGCTCGTCGGCCTGGGCGGCGTCGTCGAGGGTGACCTGGCCCAGCAGCCGGTTGGCCGGGTCCATCGTGGTCTCCCACAGCTCTTCGGCGTTCATCTCGCCGAGACCCTTGTAGCGCTGGATCGCGTCGTCCTTCGGGAGCCGCTTCCCGGCCTCGACGCCCGCCTGGATGACGGCGTCGCGCTCGCGGTCGGAGTAGGCGTACTCCGGCTCGGCCCGCGGCCACTTGATCTTGTACAGCGGCGGCCGCGAGAGGAAGACGTGGCCGTGCTCGATCAGCGGCGTCATAAACCGGAACAGCAGGGTGAGCAGCAGCGTCGTGATGTGCTGGCCGTCGACGTCGGCGTCGGCCATCAGGACGATCTTGTGGTAGCGCAGCTTCTGGATGTCGAACTCGTCGTGGATGCCGGTGCCGAGCGCGGTGATCAGCGACTGGACCTCGGTGTTCTTGAGGACGCGGTCGATCCGGGCCTTCTCGACGTTGATGATCTTGCCGCGGATCGGCAGGATCGCCTGGTACATCGAGTCCCGGCCCTCCTTGGCCGAGCCGCCGGCCGAGTCGCCCTCGACGATGTAGAGCTCGCACTCCGCCGGGTTGGTCGAGCGGCAGTCCTTGAGCTTGCCGGGCAGGCCGCCGATCTCCAGCGCGCCCTTGCGGCGGACCAGGTCACGCGCCTTGCGCGCGGCCATCCGGGCCTGCGCCGAGGAGATCGACTTGTTGATGATCGTCTTCGCCTCGGTGGGGTTGCGCTCGAACCAGTCCGCCAGCCATTCGTTCGACGTCTGCTGCACGAACGTCTTGGCCTCGCTGTTGCCCAGCTTGGTCTTGGTCTGGCCCTCGAACTGCGGCTCGGACAGCTTGATCGAGACGATCGCGGCGAGGCCCTCGCGCACGTCGTCACCGGTCAGGTTGGCGTCCTTCTCCTTGAGCAGCTTCTTGTCGCGCGCGTACGCGTTGACGACGCGGGTCAGCGCGGCGCGGAAGCCCTCTTCGTGGGTGCCGCCCTCGTGGGTGTTGATCGTGTTGGCGAAGGTGTACACCGACGGCGTGAAGCCGTTGTTCCACTGCATCGCGACCTCGACCTCGAGGCCGGTGCCCTTCGCGTCGAAGGAGATCACGCTGGAGTGGATCGGGTCCTTGCTGCCGTTGATGTGCTTGACGAAGTCCTCGAGCCCGCCCGGGTAGCAGTAGGTCTTCTCCTTGACCCGCGCGACCTTGCCCTCGGCGTCCGCCTCGGTCTCCTCGTCCGCGACGCGCTCGTCACGCAGGGACAGCGTCAGCCCCTTGTTGAGGAACGCCATCTCCTGGAGCCGGCGCGAGATGGTCTCGAAGTTGTAGGTCGTGGTCTCGAAGATGTTCCCGTCGGCCCAGAAGGTGATCGTGGTGCCGGTCTCGCTCGCCGGGCCGAGGTCCTCGAGCGGGCCGGGGATCTGGTCGGTGTACTCCTGGCGCCAGCTGCGGCCGCCGTACTTGACCTCGGCGAGCAGCTTCGTCGACAGCGCGTTCACCACCGAGACGCCGACGCCGTGCAGGCCGCCGGACACCGCGTAGGAGTCGCTGTCGAACTTGCCGCCCGCGTGGAGCACGGTGAGCACGACCTCGAGGGTCGGCTTCTGCTCCTTGGGGTGCATGTCGACCGGGATGCCGCGGCCGTCGTCGACGACGCGGACGCCGCCGTCGGCGAGGAGGGTAACCTCGACCTTGGTGGCGTACCCGGCCATCGCTTCGTCGACGGAGTTGTCGACGACCTCCTGGACGAGGTGGTGCAGCCCGCGTTCACCGGTGGAACCGATGTACATGCCGGGGCGCTTGCGGACCGCTTCGAGGCCTTCGAGCACCGTGATCGACGACGCGTTGTACTCGCTCTTGTTCTCGGTCACCGGCGTTGTTTCTCCTCGTCTCGCCCGAGCGGACACTCGCTCCTCTCCAGTGTACTTGGCCGCGTCCGCTGACATGCGGCAAGGACACCCCTGAACGCGTCACAGACGGACGAAATCGGTTCGAGCCGAGTCTTGACGTATCCCGGGAGGTCTGGATGCGTTCTCGGCCCACTCAACCGAGCATCGCGCAACCCGGGTCAGCCGTACGTGTCACGGGGGCCGCGGCCCGGCACGTGCCGAGGCCCCTTCCGCCAGCTCGGGGCGGTCGGGCCCTGGATCCGCATGCGCTTGACGACGCCGTTGCCGACCCCCGCCGCGATCTTGGCCAGCAGCTTTCCCTGCAGCAACCGGAGCTGGGTGGCCCACGCCGTCGAGCTGGCGCGGACGGTGAGCTCGCCGTCCTTCAGCGCGACCGGCTGGGCGTGCTCCGCGACGTCTTCGCCGACCAGCCGCGCCCACTGCGCGAAGACGCGGGCGCTCGTGACGCTCTCGTTCCAGCCGCGGTCCCGCATCAGCCGGGAGACCAGCTGGCCGAGCGGCTGCGGATCACGCGCGTCGGCGCCGGGGCCCGACCAGCGGCGACGCCGGGGGTTCTGCCCGCCGCCCGTCGCGGGCCGGCGGCGGCCGGGCGACGTGCCCCGCACCTTCGCCTTGGCCTTCGCGGCCTCGAGCGCCGCGTGCGCGAGGTCGCGTCCCGTCGTCGGGGTCTCGTTCGGCCCAACGGCGCCGTCACGCGCAGTATCGGCAAGAGGCTCAGAGCTACCGGCAGGCGTTTTGTGCCACCCATCTGGCCGCAAAGTCACGGGCAGCGATAACTCATTCACCGTGTTATCCACACTGTCCACAGGTTTGTCCCCAGATCGGGTGCGGTTTGTGCCGCCCGTCACCCGGGGTGGTCGTCGGTCGCCCTGCTCAGCCACGCGTGATCTCACCATCCGCCACCACGAACCGGCCGCCGGCCAGCTCCCCGGGCACGTCTTCGTCGACCGCGGCGGTCACCAGCACCTGCTCGGCGCTCGCGGCCACCTCGGCCAGCCGGGCCCGGCGCTTGCGGTCGAGCTCGGCGAACACGTCGTCGAGCAGCAGTACCGGCTCGCCCGCCTCCCCGCGCAGCAGCTCGTAGCTGCCGAGCCGGAGGGCGAGCGCGAACGACCACGACTCGCCGTGGCTCGCGTACCCCTTGGCCGGCGCTTGGCCCAGGACCAGCTCCAGCTCGTCCCGGTGCGGGCCGACCAGGCTGATACCGCGCTCGAGCTCCGCCTTGCGGGCTTCACCCAGCGCCTTGAGTAAGACGTCCTTCAGCACCTCGGGTTGCGCCCGCTCGCCATCCGGTACGCCGTACGTCTCCGGCAGCGCGTCACCCAGCGACGACTTGTACGAAATCTTCGCCGGCCGCGAGTCGGGCGCGACCCCCATGTACGCCGCCGCCGCGTACGGCCCGAGGTCCGCGACGAGGTTCAGGCGCGCGGCCAGCAACTCCGCGCCCGCCACCGAGAGGTGGTCGTCCCAGACCTCGAGGGTCGACAGCGCGTACGGGTCTTCGCGACCGGTACGGCGCTTCCCGGCCGTCTTGAGCAGGGCGTTCCGTTGCTTCAGCACCTTCTCGTAGTCTGCCCGGACCCCGGCGTACCGCGGCGCGCGCAGCACCAGGAGCTCGTCGAGGAACCGGCGCCGCTCGCTCGGGTCGCCGCGCACGAGCGCCAGGTCCTCCGGGGAGAACAGCACCGTGCGCAGGATCCCGAGCACGTCCCGCGGCCGGCCGACGGCACCGCGGTTCACCCGGGCGCGGTTCGCCCGGCCGGCGGTGATCTCGAGCTCGACGGTCAGCTCGCGGTCGTCGTTGACCACCGCGACCCGCACCAGCGCGCGCTCACAGCCGTGCCGGATCAGCGGCGCGTCCGTCGCGACACGGTGCGAGCCCAGCGTCGCGACGTAGCCGATCGCCTCCAGCAGGTTGGTCTTGCCGCGGCCGTTCTGGCCGACCAGCACGGTCGGCCCCGGTTCGAGGGCGAGATCGGCCTGCGGCCAGGAGCGGAAGTCGGTGACCTGCAGGTGTCGCAGATACACCAGTAACTCCCTACCCGCCGATCTTCTTCACGGCGTGCCCACCGAACTGGTTGCGCAGCGCGGCGACCGCGCGCATCGCGGCCGAGTGCTCCTGCCGCGAAGCGAACCGCGCGAACAGCGCGGCCGAGATGACCGGCGCCGGTACCGCGTTGTTGATCGCCTCTTCCAGCGTCCAGCGGCCTTCGCCCGAGTCCTCGACGTAGCCCTCGAGGTCGTCCAGCTCCGGGTCCTCGTCGAGCGCGCGCACGAGCAGGTCGAGCAGCCAGGACCGGACGACCGTGCCGCGCTGCCAGCCCTTGATCACCGCGGGCACGTCCTTGACGACCTTTGCGGCCTCGAGCAGCTCGAAGCCTTCGGCGAAGGCCTGCATCATGCCGTACTCGATGCCGTTGTGGATCATCTTCGCGTAGTGACCCGCGCCGACGTCGCCGGCGTGCGAGAAGCCCTCTTCGCGCGGGCCCTCCGGACGTAGCGCGTCGAAGATCGGCATCGCCTTCTCGACGTCGGCGGCCGCGCCGCCGACCATCAGGCCGTAGCCGTTGTCCTTGCCCCACACGCCACCGGACACACCGCAGTCGACGTAGCCGATGTCCTTCGCCGCCAGCAGCTCGGCGTTCAGCTTGTCGTCGGTGTACTTCGAGTTGCCGCCGTCGATCACCATGTCGCCCGCGGCGAGCAGGTTGCTCAGCTCGGTGACCGTCGCCCGGGTCGGCTCGCCGGCCGGGACCATGATCCAGACGATCCGCGGGCCGTCCAGTTTGGACACCAGGTCCTCGAGCGAGGTCGTGTCGCTGACGTCCGGGTTGCGGTCGTAGCCGACCACCTCGTGACCGGCCGCACGCAGCCGCTCACGCATGTTGAAGCCCATCTTGCCCAGGCCGATCAGACCGAGCTGAACCATCGGGATCCCCTTACGTGCTCAGGAGTTTGCGGGTCAGCCCGGGAGGCGGACCGGCATCAGGAGGTAGAGGTAGCCGGGGACGACGTTGCCCTCGGCGTCGGCGGGCTTGATGAGCGCGGGGCGGTTCGGCGTGGTGAACGTCAGCTCCGCCCGGTCGCTGTGGAGCGCGCCGAGACCGTCGACGAGGTAACCCGGGTTGAACGCGATCGTCACCGGCTCACCTTCGTACTCGACCTGAAGCTCCTCTTCGGCGCTTCCCTCGTCGTCGCCGCCCGCGGACAACCGCAGCGAGTTGTCCCCGAACTCCAGTCGTACCTGAGTCCCCCGCTCGGCCACCAGTGAAACGCGCTTGATGGACTCGGTGAGCGCCGACACGTCGATCACCGCGCGCGACGTGTGCGACGCCGGCAGCAGCTGCCGGTACGGCGGGAACTCCGCGTCGAGCAGGCGGGTCGTCGTGTAGCGCCCCGAACCGGACAGGCCGAGCAGGCCTTCACCGCTGGCGAGCGCGAGGCGGATCGTGGCACCGGAGGCGCCGAGCGTCTTGGCGGCCTCGGCGAGCGTGCGCGCGGGGACGAGCACCGCGGCGTCGGCCAGGCCCTCGGCCGGCTGCCAGGTGAACTCGCGCATGGCGAGCCGGAAGCGGTCGGTCGCGACCAGGGTCAGCGAGCTGCCGGAGATCTCCAGCCGCATGCCGGTGAGCATCGGGAGCGTGTCGTCCTTGCCCGCGGCGACGACGACCTGGGTGACGGCCTGGCCGAACGCGTCGCCGGCGAGCTCGCCGGCGAAGGCGGGCTGGGACGGCAGCTGCGGGTAGTCCTCGACCGGCATGGTCGGCAGGGAGAACCGCGCGCTGCCGCACGTGATGGTGGCGCGGGCGCCGTCGACGGAGATCTCGACCGGCTGCGCGGGCAGCGCCTTGGTGATGTCGGCCAGGAGACGGCCGGAGACGAGCAGGCGGCCGCCGTCCGCGATCGTCGCGGGGACCCCGACCGTGGCGGAGACCTCGTAGTCGAAGCCGGAGACCGTCAGCGCGTCGGTTTCGCCGTCCGAACCGGCGTCGAGGAGGACACCGCCCAGCACCGGCACCGGAGGCCGGGAGGGGAGGCTTCTGGCCACCCACGCGACGGCGTCGGCGAGCCCGTCACGCTCGACGCGGATCTTCATGCGCGCATCCTTTCGACGATCGAGCCCCGTTCGGGCTCGGGCCAGGCCACGTTCTCGCTGGGCAGAGACCGGCTGCCCCCTCCGGCCGGTCCGCCCTCCGCGTGAGCGGCCGGAGCGCGGACCAGGTGCAGGCGTCCACGTTAGGCCGTCGCGGGGGCCGCCGTCACCTCGGCCTCCCCTTGACTTTGTCGACATGACGACTCGATCTCGCGGCTGTCCCCAACTTCGTCCTCCGCCTGTTTTTGTTTTGTTCTCTCTTTCAAAAGATCTAAGGGCAGTAGCAGTAATAGGCGTTGTGGATTGTGTGGATCGAGCTCGTTCGCGCAGGTCGGACGGCTCGCGGGCGTGTGGAGAACCGTGGTGGCGGACCTGTGGGTAGTTCGGGCCGTCCGTGGATGGTTTCGGGCGACCCCGGATCCATCCACAGCTGTCCCCAGTTGTCCCCACGGTTGTCCCCAGGTGTGGGGCGATTTGTACCCAGGGTCTGGGGGTGCCGGACGGGGTCCGAACCCCTCTTCCGAGTGATCGGCTCCTCCTGTGCACATCATGTGGGCAACCTGTGGAATCAGCGTGGACAAGGGTGTGGATGCGCTGTGGATCGCCTGTGGGCGGGGTGTGGAGGGAATCCGGGTCTTCGCTGGTGGGAGATCCGTTGGCACTGTGGGCAATCCGCCCACACGGTGGGGAAAACCCCTTGTGTACAAACAATTTTCGCGAGTTTGGCGAAGCACGCGTACGCGCGCGAAGCAGCGAAGGCGCGTACACCTGCTTCGCGCCCCAGAGCGTCCAAAGACGACTGTGCCCGGAGACGACGAAGGGGCGTCCACATTGAGCGGACGCCCCGAAGTCGTTGGGAGGTAAGGGATGTGCTACTGGCGAGCGCGCTGCTTGATGCGCGAGGTGAGCTCCTGCACCTGGTCGTAGATGCGCCGGCGCTCGGCCATCTCCTTGCGGATCTTCTTGTCCGCGTGCATGACGGTCGTGTGGTCGCGGCCGCCGAACGTCTGCCCGATCTTCGGCAGCGACATGTCGGTGAGCTCGCGGCAGAGGTACATCGCGATCTGGCGGGCCGTGGCGAGCGCCTTCGTCTTGCCGGGGCCGCACAGGTCGTCGAGCGTGACGTCGAAGAACTCGGACGTGACGCCCATGATGGTCGGCGCGGTGATCTCCGGCGCGTGCGAGTCGGGGATCAGGTCGCGCAGCACGATCTCGGCGAGCGCGCTGTCCACCGGCTGCTGGTTCAGGGACGCGAACGCGGTGACGCGGATCAGCGCGCCTTCGAGCTCACGGATGTTCGCCTCGACGCGCGAAGCGATGAACTCGAGGACCTCGCCCGGCACCGCCAGCCTGTCCTGCGCCGCCTTCTTGCGGAGGATCGCGATGCGCGTCTCGAGCTCGGGCGGCTGGATGTCGGTGATCAGGCCCCACTCGAACCGCGTCCGCAGCCGGTCCTCCAGCGTTTCGAGGCGCTTCGGCGGGCGGTCGGAGCTGACCACGATCTGCTTGTTCGCGTTGTGGAGGGTGTTGAAGGTGTGGAAGAACTCTTCCTGCGTGCCTTCCTTGCCCTCCAGGAACTGGATGTCGTCGACGAGCAGGATGTCGATGTCGCGGTAGCGCCGCTGGAACGCGACCTTGCGGTCGTCGCGCAGCGAGTTGATGAAGTCGTTCGTGAACTCTTCGGTCGAGACGTACCGGACGCGCATGCCCGGGAAGAGCCGTTGCGCGTAGTGGCCGACCGCGTGCAGCAGGTGCGTCTTGCCGAGCCCGGACTCACCCCAGATGAAGAGCGGGTTGTACGCGCGGGCCGGCGCTTCGGCGACGGCGACCGCGGCCGCGTGCGCGAAGCGGTTGGACGCGCCGATGACGAAGGTGTCGAAGGTGTACTTCTCGTTCAGCTTCGTCTTCGACGTCTGCGGCTGCGCCGGCGCAGTGTACGGCTGGCCCGCGATCGGCTGGCCGGAGAACGTCGGCCAGATCTCGTGGACCGCGGCGAGGGCCTCGCCCTCTTCGTCGACTTCCTCGTCGGTGTCGTCGCCATCATCCGGCTTCGGCGCGACGGCCTGGTGCGCCGGCATCGGCATCGGGGGCATCGGCTGCGCCGGTTCGGGCCGCGGCGGCGGCATCATCGGGGCGCCGTTGGCCGGCATCGGCGGAGCGGGTTCGGGGCCCGCGCCGTTTTCCACCCGGCCGGGTGACGGCACGTAGCGGGGCGCGGGGGCCGGGGCGACGGCTTCGGCGCTGTCGACCTTGACCGCGAGGGAGATGGCGCGGCCGAGCCGCCGGGACAGCGCGTCGGTGATCGCGCCGCGCAGCCCGCGTTCGATCGCTTCCTTCGCGAAGTCGCTGGGCGCTGCCAGTAGCGCCGTGCCGTCGAGCAGGCCGATCGGACGGGTCACGCGCATCCAGGCGCGCTGCTGGGGGGACAGGGTCCCGTCGGACAGTTCGCGTACCACCTGTTCCCAGATGACACCCAGATTGTGCTGGTGATCCGACACCTGTCTGGCTCCCCTCCCCTCGTCGGCGTGGACGGCCGAGCCGGCCCCGGAACTCCCCGGTCACTCCACCCGGCGATCACAGGAGACCTGTCCGCGCACCGGCACAGCGAATATCCACATAGTTGTCCACAGCTGTGCACTAATGTACGGCGACCCGCGGCGCCACCACCTGCGGGCTCGTCGTACGCCGGTGGGCACTCCACCACCCGGATACTCGTGCACCTCGACCGGTGACCCGAGAGAGGCACGCTAACAAGCCCCGCTCGCGGCCACAAGGCATCCTGGGCGGCCAGCATTTCACGGTGCACGGCCGGTTGCCATTCGGTGCCGCGGCGTCGAACTTCCCGGGCGTGCCGACCGGTCGCGTACCGTGGCCGAGGGGGTGCTTACCGGCCGCCCGACGGGGGTGCGTACCCTCGTAAGGTCTCCCGTATGCGACGGGTGCGTTTCGCGTGCCCACGTTGTCGTCGCTCGTCGTGACGAGGCCACACGTTGGTAGGAGACACCAGAGACTGCCGTGCGCCCGCACGACACGCCAGGCGACGGGGAGGAAATCCCCGCGTCCGACGCGACACACAGGAGAAGCAGTGAGCAAGGGTAAGCGCACCTTCCAGCCGAACAACCGCCGCCGCGCGAAGACCCACGGGTTCCGCCTGCGCATGCGGACCCGCGCCGGCCGGGCCATCCTGGCGGCCCGCCGTCGCAAGGGCCGCGCCGCGCTGTCCGCCTGATCGCACGATCGGGGCGCGCTGTGCTGCCGGCTGCCGCACGTCTGCGGCGGAGTGAGGATTTCCGCGTGGTTCTCCGTCGCGGGTCCCGGGCAGGCAGGCGCCGCCTCGTCGTCCACGCGCTGACCACGGACCCGTCCGCGGCCGCCGACACACTGTCGGCGGCCAGGGCGGGTTTTGTGGTGAGCAAGGCCGTCGGCAATTCGGTGGTCCGCCACCGCGTCAGCCGCCGGTTGCGTCATCTCGTTTCGGCCAGGCTCGGAACACTGCCCGCCGGCACTGCGTTGGTCGTACGGGCATTGCCGCCGTCGTCGACCGCGTCCAGCGCCGAGCTCGGGTCCGACCTCGACGCCGCGCTGCGTCGGCTGGGGCTTCTGTCGTCGCGCCGTCCGGCCGGGGATGTCCCCCGCCCGACGCGTCCCGCGGACGCGACCCCCGACCACGGATCAGCGGTGTGACAGGCATGCGAGCCACCCCCGAGCACGACTCAGCGCACGACCACGACCACGGAACCGAGCCCCCGCGGCCCGGCCCGGTCGCCTGGGTCCTGCTGCTCCCGATCAAGCTCTACCGCAAGGCGATTTCGCCCTTCCTCCCGCCGGCCTGCCGGTTCTACCCGAGCTGCAGCGCATACGCAGTCGAAGCCCTCACCCGGCACGGCGCCGGACGCGGCTCCTACCTCGCGCTGCGCCGGCTGCTGCGCTGCGGCCCCTGGACGCCACCCGGCCGCGACCCCGTGCCCGAGACGTTCTCGTGGCGACACCGCAGACCTGAAACACCGATCGAGGAGTAGCAGCAGTGCTCGATTTCATCTACTACCCCGTGTCCTTCATCCTCTGGTGTTGGCACAAGGTCTTCGGGTTCGTCTTCGGGGAGTCGACGGCGATCGCCTGGATCCTCGGCATCATCTTCCTGACGTTCACGGTCCGCGGCATCATGTTCAAGCCGTTCGTGAACCAGGTCCGGTCGATGAAGAAGATGCAGGACTTCGCGCCGGAAATGAAGAAGATCCAGAAGAAGTACGCGAACGACCGGCAGCGCCAGGCCGCGGAGATGCAGAAGCTCCAGAAGGAGCACGGCGTCAACCCGCTCGGCAGCTGCCTGCCGATGATCCTGCAGATCCCGGTGTTCATCGGCCTGAACCACGTCCTGCGCGCGTTCACGATGCCGCCGCCCGGTGGCGGCCCGAAGACCGAGAACTACTGGTTCAGCCAGCACGACGTCGAGTCCTACGTCAACGCGAAGCTCTTCGGCGTCAACCTCGGTGAAGCCGTCTACAACGGTGTCGGTGTCGTCAGCGGCGGGGCCACGAACGTCGGCTTCCACTGGAGCGTGCTTCCGGTCGCGCTGCCCCTGATGATCGTCGCGTCGATCGCCACGCACCTCACCGCGCGGCACTCGGTGGCCCGCCAGAACGCCGCGTCGGCCACCCCGCAGACCGCGATCATGAACAAGCTGACGATGTACATCTTCCCGCTCGGTGTCCTCGTCTTCGGTGCCCTGTTCCCGCTCGGCCTCCTCTTCTACTGGCTGGCGAACAACGGCTGGACCCTGATGCAGCAGCGGCTCGTCTACACGAAGATCGACAAGGAAGAGGCGGCCCGCAAGGCGGAGGCCGCCGAGAAGCGCGCGACGCTCGGGCCGAAGCCGGGCCAGAAACCGACCGCGCCGAAGGTCGGTCAGAAGCCGGTCCAGCAGAAGAAGAACCAGCCCGCCCAGACCGGCACGGCGAAGAAGGTCACGAAGGCGGGCTCGGCCCACGGCTTCGCGCAGACCTCCCCGGCGGAGGCAGCCGCCGCCGCGAAGGCGGACGGCGCGACCGTGGCGGACCAGGCCCCGGCCGACACCAACGGCTCGAAGGACAACGGCACGGGCGTGCCGGGCCTTCTCAAAGACTCGACCAGGAAGTCGGGCCGGAAGCGCCGCTGAGGCGCGCCCGGTTCGGAGAGGAGACGAATGATGTCGGAGACGATCGACACGATCGACGCCGATGAGGACGACGTGACCCCGGAGACGGCCGCGGAGGCAGTGGAGGAGCAGAAGGCGGGCGGTGACGACATCCTGGTCCAGGAGGGCGACATCGCGGGCGACTACCTCGAGCGCCTGCTGGATCTGCTCGACTACGACGGCGACATCGACCTCGACGTCGAAGCCGGCCGCGCGATCGTGAGCATCGACGGCGGCGAGGACCTCGAGAAGCTCGTCGGCCCGCGCGGCACCGTGCTCGAGGCGCTGCAGGAGCTGACCCGCCTGGCGGTCCAGCAGGAGACGGGCTCCCGCAGCCGCCTGATGCTGGACATCGCGGGCTGGCGCGCGGACCGCCGCGAGGAGCTGAAGGAGCTCGGCCGCTCGACGGCGGAGTCGGTCCTCAAGAGCGGCGAGCGGGTGCGGCTGCAGCCGATGAGCCCGTTCGAGCGCAAGGTCGTCCACGACGCGGTGGCGACGGTCTCGGGCGTCACGAGCGAGAGCGAAGGCGAAGACCCGAAGCGCCGTGTGGTGATCTTCCCGGAGTCCTGAGCCCCGGACGGTTCGAGAGCGGCCCCACTTGACTCGGTCAGGTGGGGCCGCTTCTTTGTACCCATGCGCCCGGTGCCCGGTGAGGTCCTCCACTTCTCCGAAGACCCGACGATCACCCGCTTCGAGCCGCACGTGGCGGCGACGGCCCGGCAGCCGGAGGCGTACGTCTGGGCGGTCGACGCGGCGCGCGCGCCGGACTACTGGTTCCCGCGGCAGTGCCCCCGCGTGCTGGCGTGGGCGACACCGGAGACGTCGGCGACCGATCGCGCGCGGCTCGGTTCGGCCCGCGTCCACGCGATCGAGTACGAGTGGCTCCCGGCGATGCAGTCGGCCCGGCTGTACGCGTACCGGTTCGCGGCGGCGTCGTTCCGGGTGTTCGGCGAGCACGCGTCTGCGATGGTGTCGACGGAGCCGGTGCTGCCCCTCGCTCCGCCGGAGCCCGTCGGCGACCTGCTCGCGCTCCACGCGTCGGCGGGGATCGAGCTGCGCTTGCTGCCGAACCTGTGGGCGTTCGTCGACGCGGTGGTGGACAGCTCGATCGGCTTCAGCGGCATCCGGTTGGGCAACGCGGCGCCTCGGCCGAGCGAATTACACGCGTGATGTTTCACGTGGAACCGGCCACACCCGCCGCCGCGCGAGTGGAGTTGTCCACATCTTCGGACTGTCGGCTCGTCTTCTTCGGTTCATCGGGGACAATCGAACGAGCGCGGTTTCACGTGAAACCGGCGGACGAGGAGTAGACGGAGTGAGCTTGGACGAGTCCGCGGAGGCGGTACGGGCCGCGGCAGAGCGAGTGTTCGGTGCGCACGTCGACCAAGCGGCCGGGTACGTCGAACTCCTGGAGCGGCACGGGGTCGAGCGGGGGCTGATCGGTCCGCGGGAAGTCGAGCGGCTGTGGGAACGGCACGTGCTCAACTCGGCGGTGATCGGTGAGCAGATGCCCGAGGGGGTGCGCGTTGTCGACGTCGGGTCCGGTGCCGGGCTTCCGGGTGTACCGCTGGCGATCGCGCGACCGGACCTCGATATCGTCTTGCTCGAACCGATGGCCCGCCGGGTGGACTGGCTGGCCGAGGTGGCCGAGAAGCTGGAACTCCCGATCACCATCGTCCGTGGGCGCGCGGAGGAGCGGCCTGTGCGTGAGCAGCTCGGTGGCGCCGACATCGTCACCGCTCGCGCGGTCGCCCCGCTCGCCAAGCTCGCGGACTGGTGCCTACCGCTCGTTCGTCCCGACGGTTTCCTGGTCGCCCTCAAAGGCGCCAGCGCGGCGGACGAGATCGAGCGGGACGGTGCCGCCATCCGGAAGGCCGGCGGGGCCGACCCGCTGATCGTCGAGTGCGGTGCCGCCGTACTAGAGGTCCCCAGCACGGTTGTGAAGATCCGGCGCCTGCCGTCGGCGACGAAGCCGAAGGCGCGGAGCAGGAAGCGTTAACGGGCCGCCATGTTCCACGTGAAACGTAGCGACTCGACCACCGACCAGACGTCTAGATGGAGGAGGTGTCGAGACCGGTGAATCCCCCGCCGTCCGACTCCACGGAGACCAGCCACGACGTGGGCTGGACGCCGATCGCCGAAGAAGCCGCCCGCGCCGCGCGTCTGCTGCACCCGGAAGAGGGGACACTCCCCCGCCCCGGCCGCCGCCGCGTGCTGACCGTCGCCAACCAGAAGGGCGGCGTCGGCAAGACCACCAGCACGGTCAACCTCGCCGCCGCACTCGCGCTCCACGGGCTCAAGACGCTCGTCGTCGACCTTGACCCGCAGGGCAACGCGAGCACCGCGCTCGACGTCGACCACCGGTCCGGGACGCCCTCCATCTACGAGGTGCTCATCGGCGAGGTGACGCTCGCCGAGGCGGCCCAGCCGACCGAGCAGTCCCCTAACCTCTTCTGCGTGCCGGCGACGATCGACCTCGCCGGCGCCGAGATCGAACTCGTCTCGATGGCGTCCCGCGAGTCCCGGCTCAAGGAGGCCATCTCCTCGGAGATCCTCGACGAGATCGGCGTCGACTACGTCCTCATCGACTGCCCGCCGTCGCTGGGCCTGCTGACGGTCAACGCGATGGTCGCCGCGCAGGAGGTGCTCATCCCGATCCAGTGCGAGTACTACGCGCTCGAAGGTCTGGGGCAGCTGCTGAGCAACATCGAGCTCGTGCAGCAGCACCTCAACCGCGAACTCCGCGTCTCGACGATCCTGCTCACCATGTACGACGGCCGGACCAAGCTGGCCGACCAGGTGACCAACGAGGTGCGGAACCATTTCGGCGACACCGTCCTCAAGACGGTCATCCCCCGCAGCGTGAAGGTGTCCGAGGCGCCCGGGTACGGCCAGACCGTGCTCGCCTACGACCCCGGTTCGCGCGGGGCGATGAGCTACGTCGACGCGGCCAAGGAGATCGCCGAGCGCGGCGCACAGATGGAGAAGGGTAGTTCGACATGACCGAGCGTCGAGGAGGGCTGGGGCGCGGCCTCGCCGCCCTGATCCCGACCGGACCGGCGACCGGCGGGCCACTGCCGACGCCGTCCGGCGACGCGGCCGACAAGAAGACGGCCGACGACAAGGGCTGGTTCGCGGCGAACGGCGCGGCCGGCCAGCGTCCAGAGGTCAGCGGCGAGGTCGCCGGGGCGGTGTACCGCGAGATCCCGGTCAGCTCGATCAAGCCGAACCCGAAGCAGCCGCGCCAGGTCTTCGACGAAGACGCGCTCGCCGAACTCGAGCACTCGATCCGCGAGTTCGGGCTCATGCAGCCCATCGTCGTCCGCGAGCTCGGCAACGACGAGTACGAGCTCGTCATGGGCGAGCGGCGGCTGCGCGCCTCGCAGCAAGCCGAGCTCGAAGCGATCCCGGCGATCGTCCGGCAGACCGCCGACGAGTCGATGCTGCGCGACGCGCTCCTGGAGAACATCCACCGCGTCCAGCTGAACCCGCTCGAAGAGGCGGCGGCGTACCAGCAGCTGCTCGACGAGTTCGCGGTCACGCACGAGGAACTGGCGAGCCGGATCGGCCGCAGCCGTCCGGTCATCACCAACACGATCCGGCTCCTCAAGCTCCCCCTGCCGGTGCAGCGCCGGGTGGCCGCGGGCGTCCTGTCCGCCGGCCACGCCCGCGCGTTGCTGTCGCTGGAGGACGCCGAGAGCCAGGAGGAGCTCGCCGCGCGCATTGTCGCGGAGGGCATGTCGGTCCGGGCGACCGAGGAAGCCGTCACGCTCAAGAAGAGCGAGAAGCCGGCCAAGCCGAAGCCCGCGCCGCGCAAGCCGATCCAGGCGCCGGGGTTGCAGGAACTGGCGAACCGGCTTTCGGACCGCTTCGACACGCGGGTGAAGGTCGACCTCGGCCGCCGGAAGGGGCGGATCACGCTCGAGTTCGGGTCGGTCGACGACCTCGAGCGGATCGTCGCGATCATGGACGCGAATGGGATGAATCAGACACCGAAAACCGATTAGGGATCACCCCAGGGTGTTTCGTCACGGTGATGATTGCTCATCGGAGCGGTGACGGACACAGTAGGTGATCACACGAAAAAGGCCCCCGCGGAAGATCCGCAGGGGCCTTTCGCGTGTCGAGAGTCAGCGGGAGATGGCCCGCGCGATCAGTTCGGCGAACACCGTGCCGAGCGACTTGCCCGCCGCGTCGATGGCCATCGGGACGGTCGAGGTCTCGGTGAGGCCCGGCGACGGGTTGACTTCGAGGAAGTGGACCGTGCCGTCCGGGGCGACGATCGCGTCGGTCCGCGAGATGTCCCGCAAGCCGAGCACGCGGTGGGCGGCGACCGCGAGTTCGGCCACCGCCTTGGCGGGAGCGTCGTCGAGCCGGGCCGGGGTGAAGAAGTCGGTCAGGCCGGCGGTGTAGCGGGCCGTGTAGTCGTACACGCCGCTCTCCGGGACGATCTCGACCGCGGGGAGAGCCTCGGGCCCGTCCTCGCCCTCGATGACCGTCACCGCCACCTCGACGCCGTCCACGAACCGCTCGGCGAGGACGGTGTCCCCGTACGCGAAGCAGCCGACCATCGCCGCCGGCAGTTCCGCCGCCTCGCGCACCACCTGGGTGCCGAGCGCGGAGCCGCCCTGGTCCGGCTTGAGGATCAGCGGCAGGCCGAGGCGCTCCACCATCGCGTCGAGCACCGCCTGGGCGCCGAGCTCGCGGAACGTGCTGTGCGGCAGCACCACCCAGCCCGGCGTCACGAACCCGGCGTTCTGCAGCAGTGCCTTCGCGGTCGGCTTGTCCCACGCGCGGCGGCAGCCCTGGGAGCCGGTGCCGACGAACGGCACGTCCAGCATCTCCAGCACCGTCTGCACCGAGCCGTTCTCGCCCTCACCGCCGTGCAGCGCGACGACCACCGCGTCCGGGCGCTGCGTGCGCAGCCGCTCCAGCAGGCCCCCGTCGGTGTCCCACTCCTCGATGCCGAAGCCTTCGGACTTGAGCGCCGCGGAGAGCCGCCGCCCGGACCTCAGCGAGACGTCGCGCTCGTGCGAGAGACCGCCGGCGAGCACGGCAACGGTACGGTCGACCACCGTGGAAACTCCTTAGCGAAGAAGAATTAGACCGTGTCCGGGGACGGGTTCTGCGGCCCCTGGATCCGGCGCGCGCTCACGTTACCGAAGGTGCGGGCCAGGTCCATTTCAGACTCCAGCACGGCCGCCAGTCGCCGCACGCCTTCACGGATGCGCTCCGGCGTCGGGTAGCAGTAGGACAGCCGCATCTGGCGGCTGCCGAACCCGTCGGCGTAGAAGCCGGTTCCGGACGCGTACGCCACCCGCGCTGTCACCGCGCGCGGCAGCATCGCCTTCGTGTCGACACCTTCCGGCACCGTCACCCAGACGTAGAAGCCGCCGTCCGGCTTGGTCCAGGAGCAGCCCGGGGGCAGGTACTGGTCGAGCGCGGAGAGGATCGCGTCGCGCCGCTCGCGGTAGTTCTCGCGGAACTTCTTGATCTGGCCCTTCCAGTCGTGCGTGGCCAGGTACCGCGACACGATCATCTGGTTGAACGTCGGCGGGCACAGCGTCGCCGACTCCGCGGCGAGCACGAGCTTCTCGCGCACCGCGTGCGGCGCCAGCACCCAGCCGACGCGCAGGCCGGAGGCGAAGGTCTTGGAGAACGAGCCGAGGTACACGACGTTGTCGGGGTCGGTCGACCGCAGCGCGGGGTACGTCTGCCCGTCGAAACCGAGCAACCCGTACGGGTTGTCTTCGACGACCAGGACGCCGTGCTCGCGGCAGATCTCAAGGATCTCCGCGCGGCGCTCGACGGCCAGCGTGACGCCGGCGGGGTTGTGGAAGTTCGGGATCGTGTAGAGGAACTTGACCCGGTGGCCGGCCTTCGCCGTGCGGTCGAGCGCCTCGCGCAGCAGCTCCGGCACGAGGCCGTGGTCGTCCATCGCCACGTGCACGACCTGCGCCTGGTACGCGGCGAACGAGCCCAGCGCGCCGACGTACGAGGGACCTTCGGCGATCACGACGTCACCCGGGTCGCAGAACAGCCGCGTGACCATGTCCAGGCCCATCTGGGAGCCGACGGTCACCACGACGTCGTCCGGGTGCGCCTTGATGCCCTCCAGGGCCATGATTTCGCAGATCTGCTCGCGCAGCACCGGGACGCCGTGCGCCGAGCCGTACTGCAGTGCCACCAGGCCGTCTTCGGCGATGATCTCGGCCACCTGCGCCGACAGCGTGTCGAGCGGGAGCGCGGCCAGGTTCGGCATGCCGCCGGCCAGCGAAACCACCTCGGGCCGGCTGGCCACCGCGAACAGCGCCCGGATCTCGGAGGCGGTCATCCCCGCGGTGCGCGCGGCGTACCGCTCGAGGTGCGGGTCGAGGTTCTGACGGCCGCTCTGCTGCTTTTGGACACCACTCTGCGGCTTGCTGGGGCGGTTCTCGGTCATCGACGTTCACCCGGGGCTCGGTGGACACGGTCACTCCCGCGGGAGCTGGTAGATCCCATCGAGTGTAACCGGGCACCCATCAGGACCCCCTGGCCTTCCGGTGCTCGTCACATCGGCCTATCCTCGACCGTGGCTCTCGTGTTCGTGCCGTGGATCTCGCGCGGCTTGACGACCGGGCGGCCGGTCGGGTGGGCAAGGTCAGGGGAGGTCACGAGTGTCGCGTCGCGTCGTGGGCGTCACACTGGACAACCTGGAGCACCTGCCGAAGAGCTGCCGCCGGTGCGTCTACTGGGAGCTCGCCCCCCACCTCAAGCACCAGGCCGAGGAGTTCGGCGCGACCGAGGTCGAAAAGGAAGCCTGGGTCTCGAGCGTGCTGCTCGAGTGGGGTTCCTGCGGCCGGATCGTCTACAGCGACACGCTGCCGGTCGGGTTCGTGCTGTACGCCCCGCCGAACGCCGTCCCGCGCGCCCTCGCCTTCCCGACGTCGCCCCCGAGCGCGGACGCCGTCCTGCTGACCGCCTTCCAGGTGCTTCCGGAGTTCCGCGGTGGCGGCCTCGGCCGGATGCTCGTCCAGGCGGTCGCCAAGGACCTCACCAAGCGCGGCGTCCGCGCGATCGAGGCGTTCGGTGACGCGAAGCCCGACGAACCGGACCCCGACGGCGGCCACAGCTGCGTGCTGCCGGCGGCCTTCCTCCAGAGCGTCGGCTTCAAGACCGTCCGCCCGCACCAGAAGTGGCCGCGCCTGCGGCTCGAGCTGCGGTCGGCGATCACCTGGAAGGAAGACGTCGAGGCGGCCCTGGAGCGGCTGCTCGGCCAGGTGACGATCACCACCGCCGAGCCGAGTCTCGGCCGCGCCTGATTCCGCGCCCGCAAACGTTTGCGCCTGTGCTTCGCATGCCTGGAACACGGGTGTGCACAGCTGTGGAAGAAGTGCCGAGTTATCCACAGAGCGCTGATAGGAGCGGTGGACAAGCTGTGGAGAACTGCCCCGAAACCTGGGGACGCGCGCGTCGCGTCCCCAGGGGTGGTGGGGCAGGTGAAGGAGAGCCGCTAGGGGTTGTGGTCGGCCCTATTCGGCCTTGGCCAGCTCGTGCGCCAGGACGTCGGCGAAGGTGAACGTGCCCGTCGGCTGGTCGCCCTCGCCGAGCAGGTACAGGCGCTTAACGGCGATCAGGATGCCTTCGGCGACGATGTCGCGGAACGCCGGGTCACCGAGCTTGCGGGCGTCGTCCGGGTTCGTCAGGTAGCCGATCTCGACCCGGACCGCCGGGCAGCGGGTGCGGGTGAAGATGTCCCACGACTTGTAGTGCGTCCGGCAGTCGAGCATGCCCGTGCGGGCCGCGACCTCACGCTGGATGAAGCCGGCCAGCAGCTCGCCCACCGTGGACGTGGTGCCGTTGCCGTTGCCGAAGTGGAAGCTCGCGACACCCTGCGCGCGCGGCGAGGCGTTCTTGTCGCTGTGCAGCGAGAGGAACAGGTCCGCGCCCGCGTCGTTGGCGAACTTGGCGCGCTCCAGCTCGGTGGGGCTGTGGTTCGGGCCGCGGGAGATCAGCGCCTCCATGCCCGTGGCCTTCATCCGGCCTTCGAGCCGGCGGGCGAGGTCCCACGCGATGTCGGCCTCGCGCAGCCCACCGGCGACCACGCCGAGGTCTTCGCCGCCGTGGCCCGGGTCGATCACGATGCGCTTGCCGCGCAGCCGCGGACCGGCCTGGCGGACCTGCTCCTGCTCGCGCAGGAACACGGGGCGCCCGCCCCTGGCCCGCGGCGAGGACAGGCGGTGCAGCTCGCGGATGGTGGCCGGACCGCACATGCCGTCCGGTGTCAGGCGCATGTCGCGCTGGAACGTCTTGAGCGCCCGCTCGGTCGCGGGCCCGAAGTAGCCGTCGGGGCGGCCGGCGTCGAAGCCGAGCTCGGTGAGCCGCTCCTGCAGCGTGAAAACGTCGTCGCCGTGCACGGGGGAGGCGATCATGTACGACAGCGGGCGGCTGCCCAGGTGGTAGCTGGCGCCCTTGAGCGCCTGGAACGTCGCCGGACCCACGATGCCGTCGGTCATCAGCCCACGACGCTGCTGGAAGGCACGGACGGCGTGCTCGAGGGCGACGTCGAACGTGTCGTAGTCGTCGGTACCGGTGACCGGCGGGAGCAGGTCCATCCCGGCCAGGATGGACCTGATCTCGGCGACGTCCGGACCGGCGTCACCGCGGCGGAGTACCCGCATGCACTCCTCGCTCTTCCTAAGGCACCGGTTGAGGGCTCGGTGCGTGGCAGGACTTTCGGAAAACTCGCGCTGGGACGAGCCCAGGTCCTCTATTGTGCCTTGCCAACTCTGGGTGACAGCGTAGGCCCGGTAGGTCAGTCAAGAACCCGTTCGTGGAGTACCCACCGGGGATGCTGTCACGCTCGATGAACCCGCATCGGTCAGATTCGCCCGAACGAAGACGAACCCGGGGCCGCGGGAGGATTCCCGCAGGCCCCGGGTTCGCCGGGCTTGTTCGGTTCAGAGAACGTCGGCGAGGTCCGAAAGCAGCGCGGCCTTCGGCTTCGCGCCCACGATCTGCTTCACCGGCTTGCCGCCCTGGAACAGGATCAGCGTCGGGATGGACATCACCTGGTAGTCACGCGGCGTGTTCGGGTTCTCGTCGATGTCGATCTTGGCGATCGTCAGCTTGTCGCCCTTCTCCGCCGCGATCTCCTCGAGCACCGGGGCGACCATCTTGCACGGTCCGCACCAGGTGGCCCAGAAGTCGACGAGGACCGGCTTTTCGCTGGTCAGGACCTCATCGACGAACGTCGCGTCGGTCACCTTGACGGTGTTGGCCATGGTTTCTCCTTCAGGGATGGTTGGAAGCCGGTAAGTCAGTTGGTGCCCGCGCCGTAGCCGCCGCCGACGAGCTCGGCCGCCTCGTGCGCGTCCGGTTCGCCGTGCTCCGCGAGCCATCGTTCCGCGTCGATCGCCGCGCTGCACCCGGAACCGGCGGCGGTGATCGCCTGCCGGTACGTGCGGTCCACCAGGTCGCCGGCCGCGAAGACGCCGTCGAGGTTGGTGAAGGACGTCTTGCCCTTCGTGACGACGTAGCCGTCCTCGTCCAGGTCGACCTGACCCTTCACGAGCTGGCTGCGCGGGTCGTGGCCGATGGCGACGAAGAAGCCCGACACGTCCAGCGTCGACTCGGAGCCGTCCTTGGTGTCCTTCAGCCGCAGGCCCTCGACCTTGCCGTCGCCCAGGACGCCGGTGATCTGCGAGTTCAGCTGCCACTTGATCTTCTCGTTCGCGCGGGCGCGCTCGAGCATGATCTTGGACGCGCGGAACTCGTCGCGCCGGTGGACGATCGTGACGGACTTCGCGAACTTCGTCAGGAAGGTCGCCTCCTCCATCGCCGAGTCGCCACCGCCGGCGACCACGATGTCGTGGTCGCGGAAGAAGAAGCCGTCACAGGTCGCACAGGCCGAGACACCGCGGCCGAGCAGCTCCTGCTCGCCCGGCACGTTCAGGTACCGCGCCGCGGCCCCCATGGCGAGGATGACCGCGCGGGCGGCGTAGCGCTTGCCGTTCGCGTGGACGTACTTGACGTCCCCGGTCAGCTCCAGCGACTCGACGTCTTCCGCGCGCAGCTCGGCGCCGAAGCGCTCGGCCTGCTTGCGCATCTCCTCCATCAGGTCCGGACCCATGATGCCGTCGCGGAACCCGGGGAAGTTCTCGACCTCGGTCGTCGTCATCAGCGCGCCGCCGAACTGCGTGCCCTCGAACACCAGCGGTTCAAGCTGGGCCCGCGCCGCGTAAACGGCAGCGGTGTATCCGGCAGGACCCGACCCGACGATGATCAGGTTCCTGATTTCCTCGGCAGCCACCCGTGACCTCCGCTCGTAGTGACCCGTGTACCAGGCTCAACACGATCGTAGGTGGCGGTGTTCCCAGGGTGACAGGCGCTACTTCTCCCCGACGACCTTGTCGAACAACACGGCCGGGTTCCCCGGTCCGCAGTCGGCTCCGAAGGCCACCAGGCGGAACTGGGCGAGCTTGCCGGTGGTCAGGATGATCATCACCCCGGCCTTGCCGCCGACGTTCACCGGGCGGATGCCCTCGGGACGCACCTTCGGGTCGAGGCCCGCGGCCGCGATGCACGCGTCGAGGCGGTCCTCGTTCTGCAGCGGGCCGAAGTCGCGGACGCCGATCGCCTTGCCGACCAGCGCCTGCGCGCCGGCGCCGTCGCTGCCGACCGACGGGCCCGTCGGGGCGGCGACGTTCGGGGTGCCGGTCTGCTGCGAGGTGTTCGGGATCGCGACGGTCACGGCGACGATCGCCGCCGCGGCCGCGGTCAGGACGCCGGCGGCCCAGCCGAGCCGCTTGTTCCGGCGGCGCCGGGCCGCCGCGAGGTCCACCACCTGGGCTTCCCGCGGTGCGCTCGGCTGCGGTCGGGCAGGCTGTGCTCGTTCGGGAAAGGCGGCCGCTGCTTCGGCGGCCAACGCCGCGTCCAGCCGGGCGGCGAACTCCGCGGGCATCCGCGGGGCCGGCGCGTCGGCGAGGGAGGCCAGGTCGGCCTGCGTGGCGTCGAGGGCGTCCAGGATCGCCCGGGCTTCGGGATCGGCGTTGACCAGCGGCCACAGCTCCGCCGCCTGCGTGTCGTCCAGGACACCGGCGTGGAGGTCGGCGAGCACGTCGACAGACCAGGGCGGACCGATGGTCCCCCCGATCCCCCGGCTTTCGTCCGTCATCGTCCCTCCCCGCTACCCGGCTGACGCCCGGCCCGTTTGCTTTCGTGAGTTGGGACGTTCGCAATCGCATCGGGGTTCCGCAGGTGCCCGAGAACCTTCGCGAGTTTCCCGCGGCCCCGCGCGCACCGGCTCTTCACCGTGCCTTCGGCGATGCCGAGCATCTTCGCCGTCTCGGCCACGGAGTATCCCTCGACGTCGACCAACACGATCGGGGCACGTTGCTCCTCGGGCAGCTGGTCGAGCGCCTCGCGCACGAGCAGGCTGGTCTCCCGCTCGGCCATCGAGTCACGGGGCGTGGCGGGCTCGTTGAAGCCGGTCTCCGGCAGCGGCACGGTCGGGCGTGCCTGGCGGCGGCGGATCCGGTCGAGGCAGGCGTTCACCACGATCCGGTGCAGCCACGTCGTGACCTGGGACTCCGCTCTGAAGTTGCCGGCCGCGCGGAACGCCGAGATGAAGGCGTCCTGCAACGCGTCGGCGGCCTCTTCCGGATCGCGGACCGTGCGCAGGGCCACCGCCCACATCCGGTCGCGATGTCGCTGGACGAGTTCGCTGAACGCATGAGGGTCCCCCGCGGCGTGAGCCGCTATCAGATCCGCATCCGTGGGAGCTGCAGCTGTCACCCGGCAGAGCCTACTGACCCTGTCGGGTGCGTCACCCCGCAGGCAGGAAGGACAGGTCGGCTATTTGGGTCAGGTACTGCCCGTCCGCGTTGCCCAGCTGGGTGATCCAGACGATGAAGTACTGGCCCTGCGTCGGCTGGGCCAGCTGGATCGTCGTCTCGCCGTCCTTCAGGTCGCCGTTGCCGACGACCTTCGTGTCCGCCAGCTCGGGATCCCGCTCGGACGCCGAACGGATCTCGACCTTCGTGCCCGGGGTGCCGCCGCTGACCTTGACCTGGCTCAGGTTGATCGGGTCCTGGAAGGTCGCGATCAGCCCGACGCCCGGCTTGATCGCGGGGAACTGCTGCTTGTACTGCTCGGTCTTCCACACCGTGCCGGGGTCGCCGTCGGTCGCGTTCTTCGCGCGGGCGGGGTAGTCGCCCTTGCCCTCGGGGTTGAAGACCGCGATCCCCTTCGGCTTCACCGGCGCGCCCACGGTGGGCGCCGGCGGCGGGGCCGGCGCCGACGAGGAGGCGGGCGGCTGGGCCGCGGACTGGCTCGACGCCGGCGGGGCGGCGACGTTGATCGACGGGCCGGTCGCCTTCGAATCGCCCTGGAAGACGTTGATCAGCATCAACCCGCCCCAGGCGAGGATGACGACGGTGGCGACCACCAGGACGGTGACGCCGAGGGCGAGCTTGCGCCGCCGGGCGACGTCCTTGACCGGCTTCTTCGTCGTCCAGATCGTGCCGTCGGGCTCGGCGACGTCCCCGCCGACGGCCTTGATCAGCTGGGTGCGCTCCTCTTCCTCGGCCACCTGGTCGAGGACGCGCAGGATGGCCGCGCTGGTGCGGATGCCGCCGTTGCCGCCGTCCTCGATCGTGCGGACGGCCAGCGACGACAGGTCGGCCGGGACCGTCGGCACCAGCTGGCGCGGCGGGACGATCCGGCCCTGCGGCGTCATCGGGGCCGCCGGGATGGCGGGCGGGCCGCCGGGCAGCGCCCAGCGGCCGGTCAGCAGCAGGTACAGCACCGCACCGAGGGCCTTGACGTCGTCGCGCAGCGTCGACTCCGGCAGCGGGCCGGGGAACGCTAGCTTGAGCGCGCCGTTCGGGGTCAGCCGCAGGCGCTGGGGGTGGTCGAGGCCGAGGACGAGCCCGTTCTGGTGCGCCTGCTCGACGGCTTCGGCCAGCGCCTGCACCATCCGCGCGGCCGCGGCGGGCGCCACCGGCCGCTGCGCGACGAGGTCGACCAGGTCGCTGCCCTTGGTCCACTCCGCGACGACGACGCCGAGCAGGCCTTCGCTCGAGGTGATGCCGCTGCCGAGAGCGAGCACGTCCAGCACTCGGGCGACGCCGCCGTGGCCGAACTTCGACGCGTGCGTCGCGCGCTCGAGCGTCCGCCGGGCCAGCCGGGCGGCTTCGGGATCCGCCGGGTCGCCGACCAGCAGGGTCAACGCCACGTCTCGCTTCAGCTGCCCGTCACGGGCACGCCAAAGGTGCGCGTCGCCCCGCTCGTCCACGCCGAACTGCGCGAGGAGGCGGTAGCGGCCGTCGCCGACCACACGCCCGGGGGCCAGCGATCCGACCTGGGCCCTGCCCACGTGGTTCGCACCCCCCGCCTGTTCGCTCCGCCTCGTGTCCACCCTCACTCGCTCCCGCTCGATCCCCGTCGTCGAGGGTACCCAGAATACGACGCGGGAGTCGTCGCCATCCGTACCGGAATCGTTACCGGCGCTTGATCAACCGGGTGAACCTCGAAGTGGCCGGCTGGAGCTCCTCCACCTTGAGCGCCATGAGCACGCCGAACGACACGACGATGCCCACCACGCTCTGCAGCAGCAGCTTCGCCCAGGCACCCAGCCGCGGCCCGAAGAAGTCCGGCACGAGCTTGCCGGCCACCCACGCCGCGGCCACCCCGAGGACGCTCGCCACGACCGTGAACAGGATCACGCCGATCACCCGCTTGCTGCGCAAGTTGCCCAGCGTCACCCAGAGCCAAACCTGCCCGAGGATCGCGCCGACCACGAACGTCAGCGCGTTGACCATCATCACGCCGAGCACGACGTTGTCCGGCGACAGCAAGACCGGGCACAGGTACAGCAACGGCACCTTGACCAGCGTCATCACGATCATGATCAGCGTCGGGGTGCGCGCGTCCTTCATCGCGTAGAACACCCGCATCTGCAGCATGACCAGCGCGTACGGCAGCAGCGCGAAGGCCGAGATCGCCAGCGCGTCGCCGAGCCGCTCGGCGGTGTCGAGCGTGCCCTTGCCGAAGGTGAACAGCGCGATGCCGATCGAGCCGCCGACCACGGTCATCACCGCGGAGATCGGCACGAGCATCACCGTCGAGATCCGCGACGCGTACGAAAGGTCGCCGATCAGCTTCTTGTGGTCGCCGTCGGCGGCCGCGCGGCTCATCCGCGGCATGATCGCGGTCAGCAGGGAGACGCCGATGACGCCGTATGGCAGCTGGAAGAGCAGCCAGGCGTTGCTGTAGGCCGTGACACCGCCGGGCGAACCGCTGGTCAGCACGCGCGTGTTGATCGTGTAGCCGATCTGGCTGACCGCGACGTAGCCGAGGATCCACAGCGCGAGGCCGCCGAACTCCTTCATCTGCTTGTCGATGCCCCAGCGCCACTTGAAGCGGAAGCCGGACCGCAGCAGCGGCGGGACCAGCAGCAGCGCCTGGGCGACGATGCCGCCGGTGACGCCGATGCCCAGCGTCAGCACCTTGGGGTCGGTGATCGAGACGTGGGCGGTGTCGATGTCGCCCGGCATGATCCAGACGACCAGGATCGTGAAGATGACGACCAGGTTGTTGATCACCGGTGCCCACGCCGTCGGCCCGAAGATCTGCTTGGCGTTGAGCACCGCCGAGAGCAGCGCGAACACGCCGTAGAAGAAGATCTCCGGCAGCAGCAGGTAGGCGAACGCCGTGGTGAGGTCCGCGCTCGCCCTGCCGGACGAGTCGACGTAGAGGCTCGTGAACGCCGGTGCCGCGATCACCGCCACCACGGTGCCCACCAGCAGCAGCGAGAACGCCACCGTGATCAGGCGCTGGGTGTAGGCCGTGCCGCCGTCCGGGTCGTCCTGCGAGCGCACCAGCAGCGGCACCACCACGCTGGCGAGCACGCCACCCATCAGCAGCTCGAAGATGATGTTCGGCATCGTGTTGGCGACGTTGAACGAGTCGTTCGCGACCCCCTGGCCGATCGCGGCGACCAGCAGCAGCTTCCAGAGGAAGCCGGTGATCCGGCTGATCAGCGACGCGATGGCCATCCGGCCGGACGCCTTCGCCAGCGACGGCGCCTTGGCCGGGGCCTCGGGCGCTTCCCCGTCCGGCCGGGGCTTGACCAGCGGCCCCTTGAGCGCCGGCATGACCTGGGTGGCCAGCGCGTCGTACGGCCGCATGACGTCGGGGTCGGCGACCGGCCAGCGCGAGTTCATCGGGACACCGGCGGTGCGCGGGATGAACCGCGTCGCCTCCGGGTCGGGTGGGCGCTGGACCTGGGTGGCCTCCTCCTGCCACGGCCGGACCGGGGCCGGACGGCGGGAGCCTCGGCCGCGGGGCGGGACGGGCGTGCCCGGCGGGGGCGTGCCGGGGCCCAGCGCCGGACTGCCGGGCGGCGGGGTCAGCGGCGGGTTGGGCTGCGGGAGCCGCCCCTGGTGCGGTGCCTGGCCGGGCTGGACCGGTTGCGGACCGCTCTGCGGAGGCGGCGGCCCGGCCTGCGGGTTGCCCGGGGAGACGACCGGCTGAGCCCCGCTCAGTGGCTGGCCCGGCGGCGGTACGGCCGGCTGTGGACCGCCGTGCGGCGGCTGGCCGGGTTGCGGGCCGCCTTGCGGGGGCGCGGCCGGCTGGGCGCCGCCGTGCGGTGCCTGACCCCGCAGTGAGCTGGCCGGTGAGACGACCGGCTGAGCGCCGCTCAGCGGTTGGCCGGGCGGGGGGACGGCCGGTTGTGGGCCGCCGTGCGGCGGCTGGCCCGGATGCGGGTTGCCCGGCGGGCCCGGCTGCCCACCGCTCGGCGGAGGCACGGGCTGGACCCGCGTCGGCGCCGGTCCACCGGCACGCGGCGGCCGGCCACCCGGCGGCGGAACCCGGCGCGGCTGGTCTTCGCGGAGGGCGCGGTCGTCGTGCGGACCGCGGTCGTCCCGCGGCCAGTCGCGGGGGCCGCCTTCGCGGCCGGGGAACTCTTCCGCGGCCGGGCGGTCGCCGCGCTGGGCGCGGGGCGGCTGGTCTTCGCGGAGGGCGCGGTCGTCTCGGGGCCAGTCCTCGCGTGGCCGGTCGCCACGGGAGCCGCCTTCGCGGCCGGGGAACTCCTCCCCAGCCGGGCGGTCGTCGCGTGGCCGGTCGCCGCGGGCCGGGCGGTCGGCGTGGGGCGGGATGTCGCCGCGCGCGGGACGATCGTCCGGGGCCGGGCGGTCGCCGCGGGCGGCGCGCTGGTCGCGGGCCGGAGCGCCGCCACGCGGGGCGCGCTCTCCCCGGACCGGGCGGTCGCCGCGGGGCGCGCGACCGTCGTGGGGGGGCTGGTCGCCGCGGCGGGGGCGGCCGTCGCGGGCCGGGGCGTCGTCGCGGACCGGGCGCTGGTCGCGGACCGTCGCGTCGTCCGGCACCTGGCGCGGGTGGCCGTTGCGGGGCGGCTGGCGGCGGCCGCGCTCCGGTGGCGGAGGCGGCGGCTGGCGGCGGACCGGCTGCGACGGCTGTGACGCCTGCGGGGGCCCGTCACCCCGTTGCGGGGGTGGGGGGCCTTCGCGCCGAGGACGACCCGCACGCTCGGGTGGTAAGCCCGGCTCTCTCTCCAACGCGTGCCCAATCCTCGGTGCTCTACTCCGGTACCGCGGCCCGGTGCCGCGCACGTGCGGACCAAGGGTAATCGCGAACCGCCCGGAACACTCAAAGGCCGAGCGATCAGTCCACGACGGCCTTCCCCGCGCGGGCGTCCTTCACCCGCCGGTAGATCCGCCGGGAGGCGAGCAGAAGCAGGGCCACACCTGCGGCGACGGTCGCGATGATGGTGATCGCGCCGTACTCGGTGGACGTCAGTTCGAACCGCGCGGATGACCCGAGCGGGGTACCGGTGGGCGTGCGCAACGACACATCGACGCTGAACCGGCCCGCCCGCAGCGCCTCGACCGGGAGGAAGTAGTTCTTGCCGCCGCTGGCCGGGAAGAACCAGTCCTTGGCGTCCTCCGGGCGCAGGCCGGTGTTGTTGTCGAGGGTGAACCGGGCGTTGATCCCGACCGGCAGGTCGTTGCTGACGTACACCGGCAGCGGCGAGTTGCCGGACGCCAGCGCGATGGTCTGCTTCGGCTGCGAGACGGTCACCCGCCCGCTGATCGCGGACAGCTCGGCCTGGGCGTTCGTGATCGCCGCGTCCGCGGGCAGCCCGCGCCAGGCCGTGGACGCACCGCGCAGCTCGGCCAGCCGGACCGGCTCGACGACGTCGTCGGGTTTCACCCGTTTGGTCGGGTCGAGCTGCATTGCGGACGCCAGCCCGGTGGCCTTGACGTCGAGGTCGGCCAGCGTCGAGACGACACCGGGGTCGACACCCGCGGCCGGGGCCGGCCCGCTGTCGCCGACTGGCCCGGAGACCGCCGGGACGGCGGCGAGCAGCGTCGAGAGCCCGGTCGCGGTGACCAGGCCCGCGTTCAGGAACTCGCCGACCTGCTGCAGGTAGGTGCCGAACTCCTCGGCCGAGGTGTCCCAGCGCCGCGGCGGCGCGACCAGCAGGTGGTCCGGCCGCTGCTGCCCCGCGGCCAGGCCCAGCCCGGCGCGGAAGGCGAGGGCGCCGAGGCCGTTCTGGCTCGCGACCGCCCGCTCGGTCGTGGCGGGCACCGTGACCGAGCCGGGCACGGTCGGGACGCCCGTCATCGCGGCGGAGATCAGCGAGTCGGTCGGCTGCACGCGGACGGCGCTGCCCTGCACGGTGACGCCGCCGCCGGCCGCCGCGGGCGCGAGCTTGCCGGCGTCGGTGAGCAGGGTCCGCACGCCGGCGTCGGTCAGCGCGGCGAGCGCCGCCGCGCCGGGCGTGCCGCCCGGCCAGAGCACGCCGGTCTGCGGGGTGACGTCGGTCAGCTCCTGGATGGTCGCGGTACCGGCGGCCGCCCGGGTGACCAGGCTGGTGTCGCCGGGCCGGATGCGGGTGAGCGCGTCGAGGTCGGCGTCGGCGAACGGCAGCGCCACCACGCAACGGCCGCCGACCAGCGCGCGGAGCTCGGTCAGCCACGTCTTCGCGGCCTCGGCGCCCTTGCCGTCGATGTTCCCCGCGTCGGTGTGCACGCGGTAGCCGCGGGTCATCGCGTCGACGGTGGCGAGCAGGTCCGGGTCGAGCGCGAAGCACATCGACTTCGCGAGGTTGGCGTTGCTCCGCACGGCGGATGCCGCCGACGTCACCAGTGCGTTCAGCCGGCCGTCCCCGCCGATCTCGTCGGCGAGGCGGTCGTCGGCCAGCACCACGGGGCTTCCGTACGGCGCCGCGTAGACGTGCGGGACGTTGCTGGTCAGCGGCCACAGCAGGGTCATGCTGGGTGCCGAGCCGGTCCGGCCGGCCGCCTGCTTGCCCGGCGCGGCCACCACCGGCATCAGCATGCTGACCGCGCCGAGCCGCGCGGGGCCGCCGAACTCGGGGGTGCCGTTGACGTTGACCAGCAGCGGGTAGACGCCGGGGCTGCCGAACCGGCTCGCCCGTGGCCCGGTCAGGGGCACGGTGATGGCCAGCGGCGCGCTCTGGCCGGGTTCCAGCACGTCGGCGACCGAGGTGAACTCCGTCAGCGGGGTGTCCTTGACGACCACGCCGGACAGCACGTCGCCGATCCCGCGTTCGGTCGTCGCCCGGTCGCCGACCTGCAGCCGCACCTGCGGCCGGGTGACCCGGCGGTCGCCGGTGTTGGTCACCGTGCCGGTGACGGTCAGCGCCGTCGTCGAGGTCGTGATCACCCGCGGGCTGAGCCCGGCCAGGTCGACGCGCAGGCGGGCGCCCTCCTGCGCCTGGGCCACCGAAGCGCCGGCGAGGGCGGGAACGGCCAGGAAGAGGACGGAAAGGCAGGTTGCGGCGAACCGCTTCACTCGGGGGCTCCCTCAGGGGCGTGCTCGTCTCGTCCGTGGACGTCCGGGCGCGCGAAAAGTTCAGTGAGCATCTGACTGGCCTTCCGGACGAGCTTGCGCTCGTCGGAGTAGGCGAGTTTGGTCTCCAGCTCGGCCAGCGGGACCCAGGCCACCTCGGTGACCTCGACGTCTTCGTCGGACAGCTCACCGCCGAGCGCTTCGAGCAGGAAGTGGTGCACGGTCTTGTGGATGCGCCGCTTCTCGGCCACGAACCAGTAGTCGATGGTGCCCAGTGGCCGCATGACGCGCGCGGAGATGCCGGTTTCCTCCTTCACCTCGCGCACGGCCGTCTGTTCCACCGTCTCACCGTCCTCGATGTGGCCCTTGGGCAGCGACCACAGCAGTCTGCCGTGCCGGTCGAGCCGGCCGATCAGCACCGCCTGTTCGCGCTCCGGATCCACCACGAGACCACCGGCCGACGTCTCGTCGACCGTGGTCAGCCGCCTGCCGCGCTGCCGCCTGCGCCGCCTGCGCGGCTTCGAGGCGCCGGGGCGGCCGGCTGATCCAGACATGCTGCGATGCTAGAGCAAACGGTTGCCCCGGTAGGCTGGCTCTCCGTGTCCGTGTCCGGCGGTGCCTGCAGCTATCGCACCTGGAACGTAGTGGGATTTTCGTGAACGACGTGGTCGAGGAGCAGGTGGTGGAGCTGATGCGGGTCTCCCCACTCGCGGAGGAGCTGGCGGAACGGTTCGCCAGGGCGGGGCACCGCCTGTACCTCGTGGGCGGCAGCGTGCGCGACGCGCTGCTCGGCCGGCAGTCCGGCGACCTCGACTTCACCACCGACGCCCGGCCCGACCGCGTGCTGAAGATCGTCAGCGGCTGGGGCGACGCGGTCTGGGACGTCGGGATCGCCTTCGGCACGGTCGGCGTCACGAAGAAGGGCATGCAGCTCGAGATCACGACGTTCCGCGCCGACAGCTACGACCGGGTCGGGCGCAACCCCGAGGTCACCTTCGGCGACAGCATCGAGGGCGACCTGCTGCGCCGCGACTTCACGGTCAACGCGATGGCCGTCGAGCTGGCGTCCAAGACGTTCATCGACCCGCACGACGGGCTCCGCGACCTTCGGGAACGGGTCCTGGACACCCCGGCGACGCCGCAGGAGTCGTTCGCCGACGACCCGCTGCGGATGCTGCGCGCGGCCCGGTTCGCCGCGCAGCTCGGCTTCACCGCCGCCCCGCGGGTGGTCGACGCCATGACGTCGATGGCGGAGGAGATCGACCGGATCACGGCCGAGCGGGTGCAGGCCGAGCTGTCGAAGCTGCTGCTGGCGGCCGACCCGCGGCCGGGCCTGGAGCTGCTGGTCGACACCGGGCTGGCCGACCGGGTGCTGCCCGAGGTGCCCGGGATGCGGCTGGCGATCGACGAGCACCACCAGCACAAGGACGTCTACCAGCACTCGCTGACCGTGCTCGCCCAGGCGATCGAGCTGGAGAAGACGCACGAGCCGACGTCGGAGCCGGACCTGATCCTGCGGCTGGCGGCGCTGTTGCACGACGTCGGCAAGCCGGCGACGCGCGAGTTCCAGCCCGGCGGCGGGGTCAGCTTCCACCACCACGAGGTGGTCGGGGCGCGGATGGCCCGCAAACGTTTGCGGGCGCTGAAGTTCTCGAAGGAGATCGTCGACGACGTCTCCCAGCTCGTCTTCCTCCACCTGCGGTTCCACGGCTACGGCAAGGGCGAGTGGACGGACTCGGCGGTCCGCCGGTACGTCACCGACGCCGGCCACCTGCTGACCCGGCTGCACAAGCTGGTCCGCGCCGACTGCACCACCCGCAACCGCCGGAAGGCGGCCGCGCTGCAGGCGACCTACGACGACCTCGAGGCCCGGATCGCCGCGCTCAAGGCCAAGGAGGACCTCGACCGCGTCCGGCCGGACCTCAACGGCGAGCAGATCATGGAGCTGCTCGGCCTGAAGCCGGGGCCGGACGTCGGGAAGGCGTGGAAGTTCCTCAAGGAGCTCCGCCTGGACCGCGGCCCGCTGGAACACGACGAAGCGGTCGCCGAACTCAAGAAGTGGGCCGCGGAAAACGGCGTCGGGGACGTGTGAGCCGTGGCGGGCGGGGGCAGCTTCCTGGTGGCGCTGCTGAGGCGCGGCGCCCCCGCGATCGCCACCGCCACGAGTGAGCTGCCCGACGAGATCGCCGACCCGGCCCCGATGCACGCGCTGCGGCGCATCTCGCGGATGTCGGGCCCGATCGACCCGACCGAGCGTGACGGCCTGCTGCTGCGCGCCACCCGGTACGTCGTGCTCATCCCGCTCGCGTACCGGCTGTTCGCGGTGCCGGGCCAGTTCGGCGTCTACGTCCTCCAGCGCGGCACGGCCGGGCTGCTGCCGGTCGGCGTGTTCACGCTGCTGTCGGTGGCGCTGAACGTCCTCGGCCTCCGCTGGATGTTCCGCTCGGCGCCGTTCAGCGGCCGGAACGCCGGGAAGCTCCTGGCCGTCGACCTGGCCTTCACCGTGTTTTCGCCGCTGGTCATCGCGGCGACCGTGCCGAAGTCGGCGTACTTCGACGCGCTCGCGGTCACCAGCGTCCACCTCTACGGCGAGATCGGGCTGCTGACGCTCGCGCTGGGCCTGCCGAGCGGCGTGGTGTTCGGCCTGCTGAGCTTCCCGCTCCGGATGCTGGCGAACTGGCTGAACACGGGCGCGCTTCTCGCCGGAGCCGCCTTCTCGACGTACTCCGTGCTGCTCGCCGAGCTGTTCCTGGCCACCGCCGCGCTGGTGCTGACCGGGCTCGGCACGCGCCTGGCGCTGGCCTACGGCACCCGCAACGGGCGGCTCGCCGAGCGCGCCCAGCAGCACCGGCGGCTGCACGACACCGTGCTGCAGACCCTGGAGGCGATGGCGCTGGCCGGCCCCGGCGACGCCGAGGAGCGGCTGACGGAGATCCAGCGGCTGGCGCGGGCCCAGGCGATGGAGATCCGGCACACGATCGAGTCGGCGGCGTCCGAGCGGGCCGAGGCCGGCGCCCGGCCGCTGGGCGAGAAGCTCGCCGCGCTCGCCGCCGAGATGGCCCGCGACGGCCTGCGCGCCCAGCTCGTGGTGGCCGAACTGGACGACGACACGTTGTCGGAGGTCCGCCAGATCGCCATCCGCGACGCCGTGCGCGAGGCGATGCGGAACACGATGAAACACTCGGGCACCGATCGGGTGGTGGTCCGCGTCGAGGAGCGCGACGGCGGGATCGCGGTGATCACCCGCGACCACGGGAGCGGGTTCAGCGCCGTCGATCACCCGGCCGGGTTCGGTATCAGCGAGTCGATCACCGCCCGGCTGGCCGAAGTCGGCGGAACGTCGCTGGTCGAGTCGGGACTCGCCGGGGGTGGCACGCGAGTGACGTTGTGGGTCCCGTTCTGATATCTCCTGACCATGACCTCGATCGAGCTGCTCGCCGACGCCCTCGCCGCCTACCGCGCCGGTGACCGCGACCAGGCCGCCGAACTGACCGCCCAGGCCGGGCGCGCCGGCTCCACACTGGCGGACGAACTGCGGACCTACCTGGGCGGTGACGGCTCCGCGCCGGTGTACGACCAGCCGAGCGCGTTCACGGCGTTCATCCGCGGCGGCGGCAACGTCGAGCTGTACCGGGCGCTGAGTGCCGAGCTGGCCGCCCGCTACGACGCCGACAAGCCGGAGTCACTGCTCGACCTGGGCTGCGGTGACGGCCTCGCCGTGGTGCCCGCGCTGGAGCAGGCGTCGCACCTCCCGCCGCGGATCGACCTGGTCGAGCCGTCGGCCGCGCTGCTCGAAGGCGTGCACGAGCGGGTGCCGTCGGCCCAGTGCTGGCAGTCGACCGCTCAGGACTTCCTGGCTCGCGACGACCTCGGCTGGGACTTCGTCCAGTCGACGTTCGCCATGCAGTCCATCGAGCCGGAGCAGCGCGCCGAGGTGCTGCGCGCGCTGCAGCCGCGCACCGGGACGCTGGTGCTCGCCGAGTTCGACGTCCCCGAGTTCGAGGAAGGCTCGCCGGAACACCTGCACTCGCTCGTCGAGCGCTACGAGCGTGGCGTGGCCGAGTACGGCGAAGACGCCACGCTGGTCGCCCAGGGCTTCCTGCTGCCGGTGCTGCTCGGGATCGTCTCCGGGCAGCAGCGGACGAACTGGGAGCACCCGGCCGAGGTCTGGGCCGAGCAGCTGACGACGGCGGGCTTCACGCAAGTCGACGTCACCCCGCTCGCCGACTACTGGTGGTCGCCCGCCGTCCTGATCACTGCCTGCTGAGCGAGCCCGTCTCGAGGTGCTGGGCGAGCGGCCGGGGCAGCAGGTGGGCGACGGCGCCGCCCGGCATCCCGCCCCACGGCGCCGCCACGCCGGTCAGCACGCGGATCGCCCGCTGCACCCGGTAGAGCCGCTTCTCGCGTTCGCGTTCGAACGCCAGCGCCGTCTCGGCGAACCGCGAGCCGTCGGCGTGCACCAGGTTGCCGGTCTCGTTGCCGAACCGGACGACCGTGGTGCCTGGAGCCAGGGTGATCAGGCGCTTGCCGCGGTAGAAGTTCAACGGCGGCTCGCCGCGCATCGGCAGGATCGGCCAGTCGGCGGGCAGGTCGGACTCCTCGGCCGGCCGCGGCGGCAGCATCAGCAGCACGCCGAGGAGGAACCGGGCCGCGTCGCCGAGCGAGCCGAACGCCACCGGCTCGTCGGACGGCGGCCGGGAAACCTCCCAGCCGTTCTCGGCGCGGCGCAGCGTCCAGACGCCCTCGGCCGGGATCTCGTTCGCGCCGATCCGGTAGGCGACGGGCGGGACGCCGTGCTCGGCGAGGCGCTGCTGGAGCAGCTCCAGGGTCTCGGCGCCCTTCAGGTTCCGCACCTGCTCCCCGCGAGCGACGCGGGTGAGCGCGCGCTCGTCGGGCAGGTCGGCGGCCGTCTGCGGCGGCCGCGGCTGCCCGAGGACCTCCGCTTCGGCCGTCGCCCGGACGAGTTCCCCGACGAACGGCGGCCGGAAGCTCGCCGCGCGTGCGTGCTCGACCAGCTCCGGCTCCGGCGGCACGCCGTACTTGCGCAGGTAGTGCGGCACGGCGGCGGGCCAGATCCAGGTGCCGTCGGTGTGGAAGGCGTTCGGCACGTCCGGCTTCGCGCCCGGCGCGCCGAAGATGTCCGGCAGCGGCGCGGGCCGGTGCAGCGCCACCGGCGCCCGGAACAGGTAGTCGAGCAGGCCGCGGACCTGGTCCGGCGGCACCGGCGGCCGGTTGACGACCGGGCGCTCGCCCTCGACGTGCGAGTCGGCGACCCGCGCGTGCCGGAACACGACGTCCAGCGGCAGCCCGGCCTTCGCGGTCAGCCAGGCCGGCATGTGCTTCGGCGTCCGCGGGAAGGTCGCCAGCTCCAGCTCGTAGGCGGCGATCGACGGGCGGCCGCCGTCGTTGGGCGGCACCCGCCAGTCCGGCTCGCGGTCGGCGTCGAAGTCGAAGTCGAACTGCGACTGCGCGTCCAGGGTGAAGGTGCCCTGGAACCAGGTGCCCGCCTCGGCCTGGAACATCGCGGCCCGCAGCCGCGCGAAGAGGCCGCCGAGCCGCGGCACGGCGGGCAGCGAGACCGACACCGGGCCGTCCTCGTCGCCGACCGCGCGGACCTCGATCTCGGCGTAGTCCCCGACCTGCCGGAACTGCGCGCCGACCCGCGCCCAGCCGCCCGGCACGGTGTGCAGCAGCGTCCGGCCGATGGCGCGCAGCAGCGCGTTCTGGTCGCCGGCGCCGGGCTGCGGCCGCGCCTCGGGTGCTTCGGTGAAGTCCAGCCGCGTCTGCCACAGCGCCGTCACCTGCTTGGCCGGCACGGTGACCGAGAAGTCGGTCAGGCCCAGCTGGGCCGCGCGCGCGGCGTCGTCGCGGACCCAGCGCAGGGTCAGCTCCGGCCGGTCGCCCGGCGCGACCTCGAAGACCTCGCCGTCGTACTCGGCGAAGGTGCGCAGCGTGAACGTCGACGGCACCTCGCTCGCCGGGACGACCTTCGCCGGACGGCCCTCGAACTCCTTGTCGAAGCCCTCCGGCGCCTCTTCCTCCGGCAAGACGGACAGCAGCACGGTGCCGTCCGTGGTCGACCGCTGCGCGCGGTAGGTCCCCTCGCCCCACGTCGCATACAGGCCGTCCGGGCGTTCGGCCACTTCAACCCGGTAACGCACTTTTGTCCTCCCCGTCCCCCGTGAGCCTTGAACCTAGTCGACCGGGTACCGAGCGAACCACCGGTCGTCGCCCGGCGCATCCGGGCCGAACTCGGTGAGCGCGTCGTCCGCCAGGCCGACGATGACTTCGCGGAGTTCCAGCTGCTCCAGCCAGCTTTCCCGCAGGGCTTCCTCGCCGTACATCGCGCCGACGAGGTTGCCGCAGACCGAACCGGTCGAATCGCTGTCGCCGCTGTGGTTGACCGACGCGAGCAACGCCGAGTCGGCGTCCGAGGTGGTCAGGGCGACGTACACCGACATCGACAACGCCGTCTCGCCGACGTTGCCCTGCCCGAGCCGCTCGAGCTTCTCCGGCGTCGGCGGGCCCTCCATCGCCAGTGCCGCGTCGAGCGCCGCGCTCTGCTCCTCGTGCCCCGGGTGCTTGACGAGCTCGGCGCGCGCGGTCGCGACCGCGTCGAGCAGCGGCTTTCCGTGCAGCAGCTCGTGCACGATCACCGCGAAGCACCCGGACGACAAATACCCGCTCGGGTGACCGTGGGTCAGCGCCGCGCTCTCGGCCCCGAGCCGGAACACCTCGGCGAGGTCGTCCGACCACAGCGCGATCGGGGCCGCGCGCATCACGCCGCCGCAGCCCTTCGAGTTGTTCACCGGCCGGTCGATGGTGCCCCGGACGCCGGAGCGCCCGTACGCCTCCAGCTCGCCGAAGCAGGTCAGGCCGGGTGCGCGGCGGCTGAACAGCTCCTGCTGGGTGATCAGCCAGCCGTCGGGCGCCCCGGCCGCCGACTGCGGGCCGCGGGCCCGGTCCCACGGGACGCCCTGGGTGTGCAGCCAGCGCTGGTAGGCCAGCTGCAGCGAGTGGACGACGTCCGCGGAGCCGGTCCGGCGCTGCTGGGCGTGCGCCCGGATCAGCGCTTCGAGCGTGAAGAGGGTCATCTGCGTGTCGTCGGTGATCCGGCCGATGCCGCCGTACGCCGGGATGAAGTCGGTGATGCCGTCCGGCCCGGCGAGCTCGCGGATCCGGTCGATCGAGTCGAACTCCGTCTTCGCGCCGAGCGCGTCCCCGATCGCCCCGGCGAGCAGGCTGCCCCGCAGCCGCGATCGCAAGCCGGGTCCCTTCGGTGCCGGGGCGAACCGGCCGCTCGGGTACCGGCGCTCCCACCGCGGGTGTTCCGCGGCCTCCGTCTGGAGGCCGTTGCGGTTGAAGTACCAGAAGACGTCACTGGCGACGTCCTCGAGGAGGCCGAGGTCGGGCAGTTTCGTTGCCCAGGGCAGGCCGGGCACGCCGACCCGGGCACCGACCAGGGCACCGGCGATCGCCCCGGCCACCGGGCCGGATCGCGCGGCGAGCCGGATCGCGGCTTCCGGGTCGTACCCGCGCTTGGCCGCGGCGAACAGCGCGCGGCCGAGCACCGACCGCACGCTCCGGCCGTCGCCGATCGACTCCAGCTGCGTGACGTCGTCGGCGTCGCGGTCCGCGCGCAGGGCCAGCGTCGACGCCGCCAGGTCGCCGCCCACCTCGTGCAGGCGGACGTGCACCGGCAGGGCGAACGGCTCCCGCGTCAGCAGGGTCTGGAACAGGGAAATCAGCAGCTCGACGCCCTCGGTGACCTCGGCGCCTGCCGCGCTGCCGGTGAGCTCGCGGGCGACGTCCTTGGCGTACTGCTCGCCGTCGACGTCCGCCAACGCCACCGCCCCGGCCGGGGTCGCGGCCAACGCCGTGGCCAGCAGCGCGGAGAATTCGGCAGGGGCCGGGCCGGCGTGCCGGGTCGCGACGGCGAGCCAGCCGACCGGGTCCGGCTCGGGCAGCGTCGCCGGCACGTCACCGGTCGGCACCGGCGGCAGGCCGCGCAGCACGATGTCGGTGTGGAACAGCAGGTGCCGCGTCAGCCCGCCCATCGGCAGGGAGTTCGCGGGGTCCGCGCCGCCGCCTAGGGCGTCACCGATCGCGAAGCCGACGTACGCGCCGACGATCCGGTGCCACGCGAAGCGGTCGGGCGGGGTTCCGAAGGCGGAGAACTTCCCGAACGTCCACGGCACCGGCCTGGGCCGCGCGTCTTCGTCCACGTGCGCGATCAGGCCGTTCGCGCCCAGGTCGGCGGGCCATTCCGGGTCCTGGCCCGCCCGGCGGCGGACGCCGTTGCGGTACTGCCAGGCGAACCCGCGCAGGTACCGGACGCACTCCTCCGGCGTCAGCTCGAAGTGCTGGTCGCGGGCGTGGTCCAGGGCGTACCGCAGGTGCCGTTCCGGCAGGTCGGGCGGCTCGACGCCGAACTCCGCGACCAGCGCGGGCAGCGCCGCGGCGACCTCGGGCCCGGCTTCCGGCGCGGGCTCTTCCACGATCGGCCGGCGCTCGCCGGTCGTGCCCAGTTCGGCGGCGGTGAGGCTGCGGACCAGCCCGGTGCCGGGGTCGAGCGTCAGCCCCGACGACGGTGGCAGCTCCCGGACCAGGACCCGCCACCGGCGCGGGTAGCGCCCTGGCACCTTCGCCGACGAGGTGTAGGCGATGACTTCGCGCTCGCCCTTGCCGGGCACCGGCCGCAGCAGCGGTTCGCCGTCGGGCAGCGGTACCAGCACCTCGCAGTCCAGCAGCGCGCGGACGAACTCGGCGCGGCTGATCCAGTTCGCGGCCAGGTAGTTCAGCAGCTTCTCGGCGTCGGTCGTGGGGTGCGGGAACCCGCGCCAGACCGGGCCGGGGGTGTACTGCTCGTTGACCCGGTACTCGCCGTCCGCCCGGGTCCAGCCGCGGACGGCCCGCACCGGGAGGTCCAGCTCGGGGAACGCCTTCTCGTCGAACTCCGGGTCGACGTCCGGGCGCCACTCGGCCTCGGCGGGCGTGCTCGCCATCGCCGCCTGGTCGAGCGAGATTTCGCCCTCGTCCGGCACGAACACCACCGGGCCGGGGAACAGGCCCGCGCCGATGTCGGTGCCGTCCAGGTAGGCGGCCGCGTTGACCGTGAAGCGCCAGCCGTCCGCGTGGCGCGCGGTGAACTCCGGCCGGATCCGCAGCCGGTCGCCGCCGGGCCGCGTGCGCAGCCACTCCCGCGCGCGAGCGGCGGCTTCCTCTTCGTCCATTCTCCCCATCCTCGCGCTAATGCCGCGGGTACCGCTCGATCCAGGCGTCGCCGAGCGCGCTCAGCGCCGAGTGCCGGTCGAAGTGCCAGTAGGCGTCCGAAGCGACGTTCTCCACCAGGTACCGCAGCTCCAGCTGGTCGACCCACTTCTGCGGCAGCCCGGGGATCCCGGTGCGGGCGCCGAGCAGGGCCCCGGCGATCGCCCCGGTGAGCGCGCTGCGGCCGGAGTGGTTGACGGCGCGAAGCAGCGCCTGCTCCGGGTAGTTCTCGAAGCCCGACAACGCGGCGAAGGCGCGTCCGAGCACTGAGAGCGTCGTCTTCCCGTCGCCGATCAGCTCGGGCATCCGCAGGTCGGGCAGCCCGTGTTCGCCGAAGAACGGCACCGACTCGGCGACCAGGTCCTTGATCGCCGTCCACTCCGGGCCCTGCTGGAACTGGTTGTCCGGGTTGAGCACCTCGCGGCTGGTGTTCCAGATCGGGAAGCTGAACGCCTCCTTGGTCAGCGCGTGCTCGAACAGCCAGGTCAGGTAGGTCGCGGCGGCCAGGTCCTGCTCGTCGGGGTGGGTGACGCCGGCCAGCTCGCGCACCGCCTGCCGCGCCCCGCCGCTGAGCCCGCTGCCGGGCCCGGCCATGGTCAGCGCGGCGGGCAACGCGGGGATCAGGGCAGCCGGGCCGGACATCGGCGGCGCAGCGGCCGCCCCGGTCGCGAGCTGGTGGTAGGCGTTGAGCTCGGCGTCGTCGATGTCACGCCGGGCGTGCAGGTCCGGGACCTGCACGAGCCAGCCGTCGATGGCGTCCATCGGCGCGCCCTGGGTGCGCAGCCAGCGCTGCAGTGCCCCGCGGACGACGTCGGGGAAGAGCTGCTCGGCTTCGCGGGACTCCGGCTGCTCGCGGTGCGGGCTGCGGATCACGGCCTCGGTGTAGAAGAGCAGCCGCTGCGTCAGCGAGCCGATCCGGCCGGGCTGGTCGTACGCCGGGATCAGGTCGGTGACGCCTTCGATGCCGAACTTCGCGTGGATGTCGTGCAGCATCATCCGGTCGACGGCCGCGCCGAGGGCCTCGCCGAGCGCGAAGCCGACGAACGCACCGGTGACGCGCTGCCAGCCGTAGCGGAAGCCGTCGAGGTCCCGCTCGAAGTACTTGCCGAACGTGTCGAGCCGCGGCACCGTGCGCCCGGCGTTGTCGTACGCCGGGGCCAGGCCGTTCGCGCGCAGGTCGTTGGGCTTGCTCCGCGGCGGCTCCGGCATGCTCAGCCGCTTGAGCCACGACTCGCCGAGCACGGTCTTCGCGCATTCCTCGGCCGTCAGCTCGAAGCCGCGCCGCCGCGCCTTCTCGGCCGCCTTGAGCGGCGGTTTCACCGGATCCGGCAGCCCCATCCGGGACGCGGTTTCGGCGGCGACCCGGTTCAGGTCCTCCTCCGCCTCCGGGCAGCGGCCGTGCACGTCGATGCGCGGCTCGTGCCGCGGGAACCGCTTGACGATCTCGGCGAGCTCGCCGCTGGAGACGTCCTCGATGGTCGTCGGGCCGCCGTTGATCACGAGGTTCGGCGGGTGCTCGAACTCGGCCAGCGTGGCGACGTCGACCTTCCACCAGCCGTGCTCGCGCGAGGGCAGGTGCCGGGTCGAGCTGAACACCTTGAGCTCGTTGCGCTCCTCGGCGAAGTAGAACCGGTCGGTCTTGCCGGTCTCCAGGTCGAGCGGGACGTACACCTCGCACCGGATCAACCCGATGAGCAGCAGCTCCCGGGTCAGCCAGCCGACGCTGCCGAACGACAGCAGCGTCTCCAGGGTGTTCTCCGGCTTCGGGTAGCCGCGGCGGATCGGCCCGGCCTTGTACTCCGGGTTCTCCCGCTCTTCGCCGGTCTGGTTGCCGTCGGCGTCGACCTTCACCCACCCGGCGACGGCCTGCAGCGGCACGCCCAGCTCGCCGAGCCCGGCCTTCACGTACTCGGGGTCGACGACCTCGCGCCAGTTCTCCTGGCCGGGGAACGCCACCGGCACCGACAGCCCGCCGGGGTGCGGGTGCGCCTGCCGCAGCTCGCCGTCCGGCTCGCGGACGACGACCGACGGCGGCGGGAAGATCTCCTTCTCCGGCCGGCCCTCGTCGAGGAACGCGATGGTGTTGTAGGGCACCGACCAGCCCTCGGGGATGCGCAGCACCTTCTCGGTGTCCACCCGCAGGCCGGCGGGGCCGGAGACGTCCGGACCGTGCACCGCGCGCAGCCACTGGCCGACCTTGGCAATCGCTTCCGCCGCTTCCACCTATTCGATCCTCTCCAGGCTTCCGTCGGACTCGTGCTCGGCGATCGTCTTCGGCAGCACGAAGGCCACCGCGCCACCCGGCAGGTTCGCCCACGGAACCGTGATGCCGGTGATCACGTGCAGAGGGCGTCTCAGCCGGTAGCTCCGCCGCACCCGTTCGCGTTCGAGCGGCAGCGACGTCGTGGCGAACCGTACCTCCCCGTGGTGAACGAGATTGCCCGGTTCCTCGCCGAAGCGCAGGACGACCGTACCCGCCACCAGCCTGGTGATGCGCTTGTTGCGGAGCAGGGTGAGGGGAGGCTCACCCGGTGCCGGGTGCACCGGCCAGTCGTCGAGCTCTTTGGCGGTTTCCAGCGGCGTTTCGTGCCCGGCGGTCATCCGGGCCGGGTGCAGCAGCAACGCGCCCAGCAACTGCTGAGCGGCGTACTCGAGCCGGGCGAAGTACTTCGGTTCGCGAGGTTTCCCGCCGGCGTAAGCGGCGACTTCCCAGCCGTCGGGCGTGTAGTTCAGGCACCAGGCGCCGTCCGCGCGTTCGCCGACCCGGTACGCCTCGGGCCACACCCCGTGCTCGCCGAGCCGCTGCACCAGCACGGTCAGCAGCTCTTCGTCGCCGAGCTGCGGGTCCGGCGTGGTCTCCAGCTCGGCGACGACGTCCCCGGCGGTCTTCTTCACGTCGGCGCGGGACGGCTTCGGCCGCGGCTCGCCGCGGAGGTCCGCCTCGGCGGTCCGCCGGACCAGCGGCTCGACGTACGGCGGCTGGAAGTGGTGCCGCCGGATGTGCGTGACCAGGTCCGGCTCCGGCGGCACGCCGTGCTTCGCGAGCAGCAGCGGGACCGCTTCGGACCAGATCCACGTGCCGTCGGTGTGGAAGCGCTCGTCGTCGGTTTCGTGCACCACGGCCTCGCGCTCGAGGTACTGCAGCACGAGCGGCACCTCGGTGTCGGTCAGCGGCGGCCGCTCGACGTCCGGGCCGCCGATCTCGGCGTGCCGGAACACCACGCCGAGTGGTAGCTGCGCCCGTAGCCGCCACCAGTCCGGGATGTGCTCGTCGGCCCGCGGGAACGCGGCGAGCTCCGCCGGGTAGTCGGCCGGCTCGGGTGGATCGGTCCACACCGGATCGTCGTCGAGCGCGAAGTCGAAGTCGAAGCTGCCGTCGGGGTTCAGCGCGAACCGCGCCTGCAGCCAGGTGCCGCGGCCTTCGGTGTACATGCCGGCCCGCAGCTCGGTGAAGAGTTCGGCCGCTTCGTCGGGCATGGCCGTGTTGTGGCCCGCGGTCTCGGTGTGCTTGCCGAGCTGCCGGAAGTCGGCGACGGCGGGCACGCCGGCGTTGACGCGGTGCTCGCGCACGAGCTTTCCCAGCCGCACCAGGAGAGTGCGCTGCTCGTCGGGCGAAAGTCGATGTTCCACGTGAATCATCGCGCCAGGGTCGAGGTGTAGCTGAAGGTCGGCGGCTGCCCGGCGTCGAGGCGGGCGAACTCGTCCTCCCACATCTTGAAGGTGCGGCGGTACAGCGAAACCTTGAGCGCGGCCTCTTCCCGGCCGAGCGGCCGCCCTTCCTCGCGGGCCACCGAGTGCATGGCGCTGATCGTGTCGTAGAGGGCGAAGATCGGGCCGCCGCCGCGGAGGTACTCCCGCCGCAGGTCTTCGGTCCGGATGACGAACTGCTGCTCGGTCAGGGCGCCGATGTCCCCGGCCTGCGCGAAGAGGACGTCGTCGATCTTGTCGTTGTCCTCGACGAACCGTCCGGTCTTCCAGTCCAGGATGTACCCGGCCAGCCCGCCGTCGGCCGTCTTGTCGAGCCGGTACGGGCTGTCGTGGTGCCGGAAGTACGCCGGCGTCTCGATCGTCATTGCTCCGGCCTCTTGTTCAGCGCTTCCCAGAACTTCTCCCGCTCCCGCTTCAGCAGGGCGTTGATCAGGGCCTGCTCCTCCGCGGTGTACGGCCGCGGCCGCTTCTTGCCCGTCTCCGGATCGGGCCCGGGACCTTCGTCGACGGCCCGGGCCTTGATGTCCCGGCGCACCTCGTAGAGCGCGTGGTCGTAGGCGGAGACGGCGTCGACCGCCTTGAGGTGCAGCCGGAACTCGGCGACGTGCCCGTCGATCCGGACCTTCATCTGCAGGTCGCTGTAGCCGGCGGGCTGCGGCTTCACGAACCGGTCTTCGAACTCGACGATCTCGATGTCGTCCCGGGCCCGGATCTTCTCCAAAGCGGCGTACAGCATCTCGATCTTGTCGAAGCGGACGATGCCGCCGGCGATGTCGGTCAGCCGCGACGGGTCGCCGCCGTAGTTGGACTCGATCTTGTCCTCGGCGCGGCCCCGGCCCTTGAGCGTCTTGCGCAGGTCCGGCTCGCCTTCGGTCTGGGCCGCGATGTCCGGCACCACCTCGCGCAGCTTCGCCATCGCGACCTCGGCGCGTTCGTAGACGCCGTCCAGGTACTTCTTGAACTCCGTCGCGTTGCCGAGGTGTTCCCGCGGGTAGGGCGGCTGACGGCGGTCGGCGTCCTCGTACCGGGCGTTGTCCGCGGTCGCTTCCTCGGACACCCGGCGCTCGGTCTCGCCGAGCTCGAGGTGGTTGGGCTCCGCGGGGATCTCCTCCGGGAGCGTGCCGTGCTCGCGCTGCTCGTGGACGTCCTGCAGGGAGTCCTCGAAGATCCGCACGGCCTCGTCGTGCGCCAGCAGGTTGCCCAGCGCGAGCGGGCGCTTGGCCAGCGAGTCGGCGATGTAGGCGTTGGCCTCGTCGCTCAGCAGCCGGACCAGCTCGGGCCGGTTCGGCAGCTGCGCTTCGAGGTAGTCCTTGAGCGGGCCCAGGTCGTGGGCGCGGCCCAGTTCGTCCTTGGCCTCGACGCGGGCGTTCGCCAGGTCCGGGTGCGCCAGCGCGGCCTGCAGGTCCTCACGGGCGAGGAAGCGTTCCGCGGCCGCGTGCGCACCCACCGGCTCCGCGGCGCCGTAGCCGCCGCCGTGCGCCTCGTCCGGGCCGTGCTCGCTGTGGCTCTCCGTCCGGGCGTGCACCTCGTCCGGCGTGCCGATGTGCATCAGCTTGATGCTGTTCGCCGGCTGCGGCAGGTGCATCAGGTCGCCGGACTGCGGGTCGATGAACGCCACGCCCTCGCGGGTGTGCACGACCATCGCCACGTGCCCGTACTCGACGCCGTTCGGGCCGGGGTACTTGACCGCGACCACGGCGTGGTGGTCCACCGGCATCCCGCGCATCTCGCGGATGACGTCGTCGTAGCTGCCGCGGGCCGAGAACGTCTCACCGAACTCGCCCTCGAGGTGTTCGAGCGTGCCGCGGCTGCCCATCTCGTGCGGCAGGATCGGCTCGGCCGTCGTGTCGACACCGCGCAGCTGGTCCATGTACGCCCGTGGACCGCGCGTGCAGTTCGTCATGTAGCCGTTTTCGAGGGCACCCGGCTGGTGGAAGCCCGGGTTGACGTCCCGCAGGTACGGGTGGCGGTCGTGCACGTAGGCCGCGCGCTCGGACGGCGTCGTCCCGCCCGCGTGGATGGCGGGCTCGGCGGGCGGGTTCGTCGCACGGGCCAGCCGCGAGTAGTCGTGCACCGACACCGGAGGTGGCGGCGGTTCGGCCGGGCCGTCGTGGACGTCGTGGACCGACGGGTGCTCCGGCTGCGGCGTGACGTGCTCGGGCTCGCCGAGGCCGCCGAGCCGTTCCATGATCGCGGCCTGCTTGCGGCGTTCGAACTCGGCCGCGTTGTGGTCGTTCTCGGCGCGGCGCGCGGCCATCTTCTCCCGCGCGGCCTCGGGCTCGAGGTAGCGCGGGTGGCCGGGCCCGATCTCCTCGGCCACGATGACCCACTTGCGGCGGCCGTCCGGCCCGATCTCCAGCCGTTTTTCGTGGACCAGCAGCTGGGTTCCGGGCGGTGACAGCGATTCGCGCTCGCCCGGGTTCTCGGCGAGCTTCGAGATGTCGCGCAGGTTGTCCGACCGCACGTGCAGCTCGATGTCGTCGCCGAACTTCGACGTCGAGAACTCGTCGGTCTTGATCGACGCACTGGAGAACGCCGGCTCGACGACCACCGAGCCCGGCTCGTACGGCTTGGCGACCAGGTCCGCCAGGTGCGGATCGCCGCCGACGTCGTAGGCGCGGATGGTCTCGCCGGACTCGGGCCGGATCTGGTTGAGGCCGTCCATGATCGCGCGGGTGTTCTGCTGCGCGAGGTCGAAGCCGGGGTGGTCCGGGCCGCGGCGCAGGGCCTCGTTGACGTCGTAGGCGTACTCGCCGCGGGTGTAGCCGTGCAGTGCGACGGCGCCCTCGTCGGTCACCGGCAGCCCGGCGGCGTCCCGGCGGGCCAGCGCGCGGTCGTGGACCTGCTGGTAGGTGTCCTCGTCGCCGACCGCCCGGCGGATGCTCTCGTGGTCGGCCGGGGTGCCGCGGTGGTCGTCGTCGAAGAGGTAGCCCTCGTCGTGCGGGACCCGCTCGGGCGCCGGGTTGAGCCGGTCGCCGATCGTGTCGGGTTCGGCGACGTGGTGCGGCGGCGCGTCCCCGCCGCCGAGCGGCATGGTGTGGATGCCGGTGGCGTCGTGCGGCAGTTCGGCGAGCCGCCCGGTGACGGGATCGGCGAACAGCACCCCGTGCTCGGTGTGCACGGCGGCCACCAGCCGCGACTCCCCGGTGGGCGTCTCGAAGGCGACGGCGCTGCGCGCACCGACCGGCCGTTCGCCGAGGTCACGGGCGACGCCGTCGAAACTGTCCTTGCCGCTCCACTGGCCGCCCAGCTGCTCGCTGAGGCTCTGCTGCCGGGCCGGCCCGGCGACGACGTCCTCGCCGTTCATCCGCCGATCGAAGGCGACCATCGACTCGGCGGCGTTGGTCCGGTAGCCGTTCTCCAGGCCCGCCGGGCTGTAGTGGTTGCGCGTGTTGACCCCGGCGAGCTCGGGAACGGCGTCGCGCAGGAGCCGCGCGTGCTGCTGCGGCGTCTCGACGGACCCGGCGTGCAGCACGGGCTGACCACCGGGAACGAGCGGCTCGGCGAGCTGCGCCCAGCCGCCGTCCGGCTCCCCGGTGGCCGGCGGCGGCCGCTCGGGCAGCGGCTCCGCACCCGGCGGGTCGAAGGGGTTGAGCTTCGACGCCAAGTCGTTGCTCGGCGCGTGTTCGGGGTGCTTCTCGTAGAACTCAGCGAGCTCTTTGTCGGCTTCGCGCTGGAACCGGTCCTCGTCGGCACGCTCACCGGCACGGCGCTGCTCGACGGCGTCGCGCGCGTCGGCCTCGCCGAGATGCCCCGGCTCCCCGGGCGCGATCTCCTCGGCGTGCACGACGTAGTGCGGTTCCCCACGCACCGGCGCCGGCTTGTGGTTGGGGTGACCGGGCCCCTCTTCGATGCCGGTGATCTTGAACTGCGTCCCGGCCTTGAAGAGCACTTCCCGTTCGTGCCCGATGCTGGCCAGCTTCTCGACGTCACGACCGGTCTTCGACTGGATCCGCATCTCGACTTCGCCGGGGAAGTTGCTGCGCGGGTGCTGCGCGTCGACCTTCGACGAGCTCAGGAACGACGGCTCGGTGATGTGCGCGCCATCGTGGAACCGCGCGAGGAACGCTTGAAGCCGCCCAAGGTCGCCCTTGAAGTCGACCCGCCGCGAGACAACGCCTTCGTGCGGCGGAAGTTCATTGAGCCCGGAGACCAGCGCGGCGGCCTGCGGAGCGAGGTGGACGAGCTCGGGACCACCCATCCGCAGCGCGTGGTTGAGCGGCCCGACCATCTCGGTCCGGGTGTAGGCGTGCACGGCAACGGCCCCGGCGTCGGACATCCCGGGGTGCCACTCGTCGCGCTTGGCCCGAGCTTCGCGGTGGAGCTGCTCGTGCCGCCACTCACCGTCCTGGCTGCTCGTCTTCCCGGAGTCCATGAACGTGTCTTCGATCCGCCGGATGCCGGCGGGATCATCGGTGTGGAACCGAGGATCGGTGAGGTAGGGCTCGTCCAGGCCGGGCTGCCCGTAGTCCCGCTCACGCGGCGCCTCGTCGGACGTGGGCGGGTGTTGGTCAGCGAGGGGTTCATCGCCGGGCGTCTGCTGGTCGGGATGCTCTTGGGCACCCTCGTGCTCGGCCTGGTCGCGCTCGGCCGGGGACTCGTGTTGTTCACCGGCGTGGTCTTGTTCGGGCGCGTGCTGCTCGGCGGGCGTTCGCTGCTCGGCCACGGGTTCGTGTTCGGCGTGTTGTTCGCTGGCGTGGTCTTGCTCGTGCGTGCGCTGGTCTGGGCGCTCGGTCGTGGGTTGCTCCGCTGGGCGGCCGTGGTCGCTCTCGTGGCCAGTGGTGGGTGAGGGTTCGTTCGCCGGGCTCTCGTGAGCCGGGGTGCGCTGCTCGGCCGGGAAGTCCTGGGCAGGGGTGTGCTCGGCTGTGGGCGAGTTGCCGTCGGCTGGGGGTTGGGTGGGTGTTGCCTGCTCGGCCGGGAGGTCCTGGGCAGGGGTGTGCTCGGTCGTGGGCGTGCTGCCGTCCACCGGGCGTTCGGCGGGTGTTCCCAGCTCGGTGGGCGCAGGCGTGCGCTGATCCGGCCGCTCGGCGCGGGGCTGCTGCGTGGGCTCGGTCGCCGGGACCGGGCGGTCCTGGGCCGGCTGCTCGAACGGCCGCTGCGTCCGCGGCTGTTCCGGCGCGCGGTCCACCGGCCGCGGCGGCTCGAACGGCCCCCGCGGCGGCAGGTGCTCCGGCGGCGGCCCGAACCGCGGCGGCGGAACCTGCGGCGGCGGCCCGGCAGGCCGAGCGGGCCCCAGCCGCGGATCATGCGGCGGCCGTCCACCCGGCGGGGGCGGCATCGGCGGCCGTCCACCGGGGTGCGGTCCCGGGCCCTGGGGCCCGCGAGGCTGGTTCGGATACCCGGCGGGACGCTGCCCACCGGCCACCGGCGGACGCGGCGGACCCTGCGGCGGCATCCCCGAGTGCGGCGGCATCCGCCGCGGATCCTGCGGGGGCAGCCCACCCTGAGGCACCTGTCCCCCACCGTGCGGCGGCCGCGCACCCGGTTGCCCACCATGAGGCGGCATCGCCCCAGCCTGAGGCGCCTGCCCACCACGCGGCACCTGCCCACCAGAAACCGGCGGCTGTCCCCCCGGCACCGCACCATGCGGCGGTTGCCCGCCGTGCTGGACTGCTTGCCCACCAAGCGGCGGCTGGCCGCCAGCTTGTGCTGCGTGCGGTGGTTGCCCGCCGGGATGGACCGCCTGCCCGCCGTGCGGCGGCAGGCCACCTTGGGCTCCGTGTGGCGGCTGGCCACTGGGCTGAGCTGCTTGCCCACCGTGCAGTGCCTGGGCGCCTGGTTGTGCCCCGTGCAGAGGTTGCCCGCCGGGTGCTCGTCCGCCCGGCTGGCCACCGTGCGGAGGCTGCCCGCCCGGCTGGCCACCGTGCGGAGGCCGTGCGCCCTGCGGATGCTGCCCTCCCGGGCGGTACCCGGCCGGCGGCATCGGCGGCTGGCCGCCCTGCAGCATCCGGCGGGGGTCCGGTGGCGGGACACGTCGCGGCTGGTCGCCGCCGCCGGGCAGGGGGCCGCCCTGTCGCGGGGCGGGGCCGGCCGGGCGTCCTGGGCCGCCGCCGTTCGGGAGGCCGCCCGGCTGCGGAGGCGGGAATCCGCCCGGAGGCGGCTGCTGCTGCGGTGACGGTCCGTTCTGGAACGGTGCCGGCCCGCCATCCGCCGCGAACGGCTGGCTCGAACCGCCCGCGAAACCGGCCGCTCCGACGTTGTCCTGGGGACGTCCCCCGCTCTGGCGGCCCGCTTCCGCGCCGAATCCCGGCGGCGGGGCCATTCCGTAGCCGCCCTGGGGTGCGCCGGCGGCCGTCGATGGCTGGCTCGGTGCCGAAGCCGGGGCCTCGCGCTGCTCCGCTGCCGGACGCGGCTGCTGGTCCGGGCCGGGTCGTGACGCCTCCGGAGCCCGGTGCTCGGCGACCGGCGCGGCCTGCTGCCTGCTGTCCGCCCGTTGCGGCGACGCGGGCTCGGCCACCGACGGCGCCTCACGCCCCGGTTCGCCGCCTCGCGACGGGGACTCCACGGCCTCCCGACGCGGTTCTTCACTCCGCGACTCCGGTTCGGAGGCGGCTTCCCGGCGTGGTTGCTCGCTATGCGTATCCGGCGCGGACGAGGCTTCGTGACGAGGTTCTGCGCCCCCTGACTCGGAGGCAGAGGAAGCTTCGTGACGCGGCTGCTCGCCCCGCGGTTCCGGCGCGGAGGCGGCCTCATGGCGAGGCCCTTCGCTTCGCGACTCGGGCTCGGAGGAGCCATCGCGACGTGGCTCGTCGCTCCGCGACGCCGGCTCCGAGGAGGCCTCCCCGCGAGACCCAGCCTCAGCCGACTCACGACGAGACTCCGGGGACTCTCCACGAGACTCCGGCTCCGAGGACTCGCGACGAGAATCCGACCCAGACGACTCCCCGCGAGACTCATCCCCCGAAGAAGCCTCCCTACGCGATTCCGGCTCCGAAGAGGCCTCCCCGCGGGACTCAGCTCCCGAAGAAGCCTCCCCGCGAGACTCAGGCTCCGATTCCGAAGCCCCCCGCCGCGACTCCCCCGCCTCACTAGAGTCACCGGAACCAGACCCACCGGAACCAGAGCCACCCGGGTCACCGTCCGCGTCAGCCCGCGGGATGTTCGCCTCGTGGACCGCGTGCATCTGCTCCTTGGCGCCCCCGACCGCACCCCCGACCGCCCCGCTCGAAGCACCCATCAGCAGCTGCTCCGGCGTCAACGACCCCAGGTCCCCGGTCACCGCGGCCTGCCCGACGGTCTGCGCGACCCCCTCGACCGCACCCCGCGCTCCGGCCCGCATGGCCGCGTCCGCGATTTGGCCGCCCGCGCTGTGCGAAAGCCCCTCGGTCGCGCCGCGGCCGATCGATCCCGACGCCGCCCCCACGACGCCGCCGACCGCGCCGGAGATCGCCGCGTCGGAGGTCTTCGACCAGTCCCAGTCCTTGCGGTCACCCTTGGCCATCTGCAGGCCCTGGATGCCCGCGTCCATGCCGAGGTTGATCGCCTCGTTCTTGAGGATCTCCATGCCGATCTTCTTGAGACCCTGCTTGAGGAGCTTCTCCAGCAGCTCCTTCGCGACCTGCTTGAACCCCTGCTGCGCCAGCTTCTCGAGCAGCTGCCGGAACAGCATCTGCACGGTCATCCGGGTCGCGATCTGGGCTGGCGCGATGCCCGCCGTCGAGCCGCCGAACGTCACCGCCGCCGCCGCGATCATCGCCGCGATCTGGGCCGCCAGGACGATCAGCGAGATGATGATCATGTACTTCGTGTACTCGACGTCCAGCGCCGTCTGGTCGCACGAATCCCCGAGGGCCTTCGCCGCGTCGGCCAGCTGCTTGAAGTAGGCCTCGTCGCCCTCGACGAACTTCTTCCACTGCTCCGCGAACGCGTCGGCGCCGTCACCCGTCCAGTTGTCGCGGACGCCGGACGCCGCCTGGTTGCCCGTCTCCGACACCGGCCCGATCGCCGCCGACGCCGTGTGCCAGGCGTCCCGCAACGCGCGCAGCTTGGTCTCGTCGCCCTCCGGCCAGCTCTCCCCGACGACGATCGGCAGCAGCCACTTGACCGCGTCGGGCATCTCCATACCCACGCGTCATTGCCCCTTGCCGAGCTGGGACGTCACGTCTTCATCGGCGCCCGAAAGGGCCTTCATCGACTTGGCGACGTTCTGCTGCATCCCCCGCAACCCCGCGACGAGGTTGGTGAAGCCTTCGACGGCGCCCTGCGCCCCAGGCACGTAGTCCTTGGCGAACTCCTTGCCGGATTCGTCGCCGCCCCAGCACTCGCCCTGCGCGGCGAGCGCGGACTGCAGCGCCTTCGCCGCGTTGTCGAGCGCGTCGGCCGCCGTCACCAGGCCGTTCGACGCGCGCAGGACCGCGTCCGGCTCCGCGGTGAACCCGGAACCCCCACCCGGCATCAGTCGCCCCTCGTCATCCAGGACGACGGTGGCTCCTCGTCGTCGTCACGCGGTGGGCGGACGCGCTTGGGAGCGGGCTTCGGGGCCGGCATCGGCGGCGGCGCCGCTTGCTCGTTGCGCAGGATCGACCCGCCCTCTTCGAACGACTCGGGCCGCGGTGCCGCCGGTTCCTCGGCGAACTCGTCGAACGACGGGATCGGCGGCACCAGCCCGGCCAGCGAAGGCGCGCCCTCGACGAGGTCGGCGAGGTCGGGCAGGCCCTCGGTGATCGGCGCCATCAGGTCGGCGATCTTCTGCTTGACCTGCAGTGATCCCTGACGCACCAGCGACTGGACGGTGTTCGCGAGCTGCGCGGGTGTCGTGCGCTCGAACGTGTTCGGGGCGAACTCGAGCTTCGCGAGGCTGCCGCCGGCGTCGATGGTGGCGCGGACCAGCCCGTCGGGCGAACTCACCTGGGCGGTGGTTTCGGCGGCCGCGGCCTGGGCGTCCCGCAGCTGCGCGGTCTGCCGCTCGAAGTTCTCCAGGAGGGTTTCCATCCGGTCCTTCATCGCGGCATTGCGTGCTTCCAGCTGCGCACGGTCGTCGCCCGCGGTGGTCACAGGTGCCCCCGGTGTCCCTCGAACCTACTAATGACTTGCCCGTCACCCTAATGCCAATGGAGCAGTCACCGTGACCGGTTCGGGTGTTTGCGTCAGCGAATCGCCCGCCGCCGGGCCAGTACGTACCCCGCTCCGCCGGCGAAGTAGCAGACCGTCGCGGCGATGAGCAGGCCCGGCGACCGGCCGTCGTCCGGGACGACGAGCGCGGCCAGTGAAACCGCCGCCACCTGCGTGATGTTGAACAGCGTGTCGTACAGCGCGAACACCCGGCCGCGGGCTTCGTCGGCGACGTCGAGCTGGATCGACGAGTCGACGCAGAGCTTGAGCACCTGCCCGGCCCCGCTGATGAAGAACGACGCGAGCAGCGCCAGCGGCAGCAACATCGGCAACCCCAGCGCGGACTGCGCGATCGCGGCGACCAGCAGCGCGCCGAGCACCGCGCGCAGCCGGCCGAACCGGCGGATCAGCCGCGCGGTCAGCAGCCCGGCGACCAGCAGACCGGCCCCGAAGAGCGCGGCGATCTGCCCGAGCCCGGGCAGTCCGGCGCGGAGGAAGCCTTGGTCGGTGAAGTAGTTGCGCATCAGCAGCACGGTGACCAGCAGCGACACCCCGAACGCCGCCCGGTGCGCGAACAGCGCGATGAACCCGGCGGTGACGCTCGGCGCGCGCCAGGCGTGCCGGGCGCCGTCCGCCAGGCCCCGCGCGACGGCCAGCACCGGGTTCGTCGGCTCGTCCACCACCGTCGGCCCGAGCACGCCGCGGGCGAAACCGCGCGCGATCAGCGCCGACACGAGCGTGCCGAGCACCGCGAACGCCGTGGTCTCCGCCGATCCGACGTCGTTGCTGCCGAAGAGCGCGCGCAAGCCGATCGCGCACCCACCGCCGATGACCGCGACGACTGAGCCGAGCGTGGTGGCGAAGGCGTTCGCCGTCACGACGCTCTTCTCCTCCACGACGTGCGGCAGGGACGCCGAGAGGCCCGAGCCGATGAAGCGGGAGATCCCTTCCGCGGCCAGTGCCAGCGAAAACAGCCCGAGCCCGCCGAAGCCGAGCCCGACGGCGGCGGACGCGCAGACGATCGCCAGCCCGCGCAGGAGGTTCGCGAAGATGAGGACCTTCCGCCGGTCCCAGCGGTCCAGCAGCGCACCGGCGAACGGCCCGACGACCGAGTACGGCAGCAGCAACGCGGCGAACCCGCCCGCGATGGCCAGCGGGTCGGCACCGCGCTCGGGGTTGAAGAGGACAGCGCCCGCGAGCCCGGCTCGGAAGACGCCGTCGCCCCAGCTCGCGGCGAAGCGGGTGAAGAGCAGACGCCGGAAGTCCGGGTCCTTGAGCAGCTCCCGAGGGCCTCTTCGCACGGTCGCCGAGTGGGCGCTGATCGTCACGGAGTCAAGGTTAAGGCTCCGGCGTGGGGCATCGGTCAAGAGATTCAGGTGACGCAGCCACCGAACCGGAGGTGGCCGGCGCACTCGGGGGGGCCGGGGGGGGGGGGCGCCCCCCCCCCCCCCCCCGGGGCGGGCAGGGGAGGTGGGGTGGGCCCCCACCCCCCGGTGGGCGACGCCCGGAGGTTGCCACTCGGCGGGTGTGG